>NZ_JBFBIL010000001.1:0-356458 GCF_040685575.1 Kitasatospora sp. NPDC088351
GTTCGCGTTGGAACCCGGGGTATGGGTGACAGCGACCCCGTGCCGGGCGGCCGCTGCCAACTCAACGTGATCGGTGCCCACCCCGGCCCGGACCCGGCCCCGGCCGTTTCCACCGGGCTCAGAGGCCCAGGTCGTCCAGGGTGTAGGCGGTGACGTACGGCAGGTCCGCCGCCTCGATCGCGGGGGCGGCGCCGCGCTCCACGATCACCGCGACGCCGACCACCTCGGCACCGGCCTCGCGCAGGGCCTCGACGGCGGTCAGCACCGAGCCGCCGGTGGTGGAGGTGTCCTCGACCGCCAGCACCCGGCGGCCCTTGACGTCCGGGCCCTCGATCCGGCGCTGCAGGCCGTGCGCCTTGCCCGCCTTGCGGACCACGAAGGCGTCCAGCTCACGGCCGCGGGCGGCGGCGGCGTGCAGCATCGCGGCGGCGACCGGGTCGGCACCGAGGGTCAGACCGCCGACGGCGTCGTACTCCAGGTGGGCGGTCGCGTCCAGCATCACCCGGCCGACCAGCGGGGCCGCCTGGGCGTCCAGCGTGATCCGGCGCAGGTCGACGTAGTAGTCGGCCTCCTTGCCGGAGGAAAGGGTGACCTTGCCGTGCACGACGGCCTTGTCCTTGATCTGTGCCAGCAGGGCGTCGCGGTCGTTGCTCATGAGCGTTCAGTCTAGGCCCTGCCCACACCGGACGGGTGCCCGGCGTGATGGGGCGGCTAGCGTCGGCGCAGGGCCCTGACCAGCACCACGGCGCCGCCGAGCAGGGCCACACCGCCGCCGATCATCCACGGGACCGCGCTGCGGCCGCCCGGGCCCGGGACCACGATGCCGCCGGCCTCGCCGCCCCAGCGGGACGCCGCCCGGGCCCGCGCGCTGCGGGCCGGCAGGGCGGGGGCGTAGCGGCCGCGCGGCGGGGCGTGGTCGACCTCCTCGGCGGAGCGGCCGACGATGCTGCGGCGGACCGGGCCGCTGAGCACCGGCTCCTCCTCGTACGCGAAGGGCAGGTCGGCGGGGAGATCGGTGGGCAGGTCCTCGGACTCGGCGGCCGGCTGCCCGGTGTCGGCCTGCTCGTCCTGGCCGTCGCGGTCGCCGGTGGGGAGGCCGAACCGCTCGGCGTCGGCGTCGGAGAAGGCGATCAGGTCGGAGAGGTCGTCCTCCAGGTCGTCGCCGGGTTCGTCCTGGCGGTCCTCGAGGAAGTGCACGGTGGCGGTGGTCTCCTCGGCCTCGTCGGCCTCCTCGGTGCCGTCCCCGGTGCTCTCGTCGGTGCTCTCGCCGTCGGCGGCGTTCGGAGCCGCGTCGGTGCCGGTGCCGGAGTCCGCGTCGGCATCCGTGTCGGCGTCGGCTTCGGCTTCGGTGTCCGTGTCGGCGTCGGTCTCCCCGTCCGGGGAGACGAGGGCGGCGGCGAAACGGTCCAGCAGCCTCCGGCCGGTCGCGGCGAGGGTCTCCTCGTCGAACTCGGTGAGCCGCCCGGTGGCGCTCAGGTCGCCGGTGAAGCGGACGACCGCGGTGCCGGCCCCGGCGCCGTCGGCGACGCTGATCCGTACGGTGGCGGTGGCCTCACCGCTGCCGCGTGCCTCCTGGCCCTCGGCGAACGCGGTCAGCACGCCCTCGCGCCCCTCGATCAGCGACAGCACGCCCTTGTACGTGATGGTGGAAGCGCCGATCCGCAGCCGCAGCCGCCCGCCGATCTCCTCGGCGGGGCCGCTGCCGACGGCGGCCGGTTCGGTGCTCAGTCCGGGCACGGAACGGGCCAGCAGCGCCGGATCCTGCAGGGCCTGCCGGACCAGCCCGGCCGGCATCGGGACGACAACCTCATGCTCCATGTCACGGAGCCTACCGACCGAAGCCCGTGTGGTCCCCGTGGTGGCCCCGGTCGGCTGCCCGGACGTCCCGCGGAGCCCGCCCCGCCCCACCCGCCGCAGGGGGGGTCAGCGCGGTCCGAGCAGCGTGAGGGCGGCCGGCGGCCGGGCCGGGCGCTGGGCGGCGAGGAGAGCGGCGGAGGAGCGGAGCCCGTCCGGGGTGAGCGCGCGCGGTGGCGGCGCGTCCGGGGCGAGCGTGAGCGGGGGCTCGGCCGCGGCCGCGAGCAGGAAGTCCTGGCCGCTCTCCGGGCCGGGGCGGCAGCTCGCGGTGGCGCTGCCCTGGACGGCGTACGGGACGGTGCGCAGGCCGGCCGCGCGGAGGCCGGACTCGACCTGCCAGAGGCCGTTCTGGTCGCCGCCGGCCCGGACGGCGAGCCGCCCGCCGGGCGAGAGCAGCCGGGTGGTGAGGCCGTAGAACTCCTGCGAGTGGAACTTCACCGGGCCGCCGTCGGCCGGCGCGGGCAGGTCGGCGAGGACGACGTCGAAGGCCCGGTCCGTTCGGCCGCGGTCGCGCAGCCAGGCCAGCGGGTCGGCCGTGGCCGTCCTGACCCGGGGGTCGTCCAGCGAGCCGCCGGAGAGCGCGGTCAGGCCAGGGTCGGTCCGGGCGAGCCGGGTGAGCGCCGGGTCGGTGTCGACCACCAGCACCGAGCGGACCCCGCGGTGGCGCAGCACCTCCCGCAGGGCGAGCCCGTCGCCGCCGCCGAGCAGCAGGACCCGGGTGTCAGGACCGGCGGCCATCGCGGGGTGGACGAGCGCCTCGCTGCCCCGGTACTCGTCCGGTCCGCAGACCGCGAGCCGCCCGTCCAGGTAGAGCCGCAGCGGGCCCTCGGCGGGGCCGGTGAGCACGATCTCCTGGTACCGGCTGTGGGTGGCGAAGCGGACCTGCGGGCCGTACAGCGCGTGCCGGGCGGCCCGTTCGATCGCGTCGGACCAGGCGGCGGCCGCGCCGAGGGCGGCGAGGACGAGGGCGCAGCCGCCCCAGAGCAGCAGCCGTATCCGCGGCGCGGGCTCCTCGCGGAACAGCCAGAGCACCACGGCGCCCCCGGCGACGGCGTTGACCGCCCCGGTGACCAGCGCGCCGGTGCCCGGCCCGAAGCCGGGCAGGATCAGGAACGGGAAGGCGAGGCCGCCGATCAGCGCGCCCACGTAGTCGGCGGCGAACAGGTCGGCGGCGGCCCGCCCCGCGTCCTCCCGGCGGATCCGTTGGATGAGCGTCATCAGCAGCGGGATCTCGGCGCCGATCAGGATGCCGATCAGGCAGGTCAGGGCGACCATCGCGGCCTGGTAGCGGCCGATCCAGGCCCAGCAGGAGTACAGCGCGAGGACGGAGAGCCCGCCGGTGAGCGCGAGCGCGCACTCGATCAGTGCGAAGGAGGTGGCGGGGCGGCGGGTGAAGCGTTTGGCGAACAGGGAGCCCAGGCCCATCGCGAACACCATGACGGAGAGCACCACGGAGGTTTGGGTGACCGAGTCGCCGAGCAGATAGTCGCCGAGCGCGACGAGTTCGAGTTCGTAGACGAGTCCGCAGGCGGCGCAGATGAAGGCGGCCAGCAGGACGGTCAGCCGGGCGAGCCGGGGGTGGGCGCGCAGCCGGGACCGACGGCGGGCGGGCAGAGGGTTCAGGCTCCGCCCGGGCCGGGGTGGGCTGCCGTCGTCGAGGTCGAGTCCCGGTTGTACGGGAGGACCGGCCGGATGGTTGATCACGAACAAACGCTAGGCGACGTTCGGTGCGGATAGCTGCGTCCATTCGGCGGACAGAACGGTGCGGCAGGTTGACAGATCGTCGCTGTGTGCGAATCGGGGCGTGCGGGTGGGCGGGGGAGCGGGGGCCGTCATGGCCTGGGGACCACGAGCGAGGAGCGGGTACAGACCAGCCGGCCCTCCTGGGGGTAGGCGTGCCAGGTGCGCCAGAGCAGCCGGTCCGCGCCGCCCTGGGTGACCAGTGCGGTGAAGGCGCTCGGATCGCCGGGGAAGACGCCGGCCAGACCGCGTGGATGGCCCTCGACCAGGGCCAGCAACTCCTGCGCGCGGGCGGCGAAGTCGTGCGGTGGCAGCGCCTCGATCCGGGCCGCGAACTCGTACTCCCAGCCGCCCACCTGCTTGGCCACCCGGGCGGGCAGCGGGGTGCGGCGGCCGGGCAGGCAGGCGACCGTCTCCAGGCACTCGCCGGGGCCGGCGGCGATCACCACCTGGTGCGAGGCGCCCAGCAGCCGCAGCTGGAGCGTGCCGGGCGGGCCCGGGTGGCCGGCACCTTCGAGTCTCAGGTCGCGGACCGCGAGAGCGGGCAGCGGGTCGCCGCCGAGACACCAGGCCAGGTCACCGGCGCGGGTGTCCGTGTAGGAGGTCTGCAGTGTGGTGAGCATGCTCGGCTCCGCGTTTCAGCTCCGTGCGCGCCCGCCGGGCAGCAGCGAGTAGGCCTAGGCATGGGGCGAGGCTGTTCGTGGCTGTACGGCCCAGGGCGCGGCCGGCCGTGGAAGGAAGGATTCCGGCTGGAGATTCAGCAGCAGAGAAGCATGAATACGCCGGGTCCGTCGGTGATTTACCCAACTTTGTCAAGCATTCACTGTTTCGAGCACACCTGCTTCCCTGCTCTGATCGACCCGGTGTGCGACTCTGCTCAGCGCGCGCCCTTTACCCCGGGTCGCGCGCCGTGCGCGCTGGCTACGAGCCTGCCGCACGACTCGCGCGCCTCCGGCCCTCACGCGCCCGGCGCACCGACCCGGCGCCGCGCCGTCGGGGCGGCGCCGATCGCCCGGCTGGCGGCGACCGGTCTTCCGGGACATGAGAGTTGACTGATCGTCAGTGATGAACGGGAGGCCGGTCGGAAGGCCGGAGCCGAACGAGCCGGGCGACGGCCTTCCCCAGGACGTGCGCCCTTGTGCGGAACGTGAACCGGATCGCCACCACCCCGCACCGCCCGGGCCGGGACCGGCAGAACTCACCGCCGTCCTTCTCGCCCAGCGGGGTGATGCCGGCGGGTGGCGAAGCAGGTGCCCGACGCCGCGGTTGCCTTCCTCGCCGGCCCCAGCGCGTTCTTCATCACCGGTCAGTCGTTGCACGCCGACGGAGGCCGGCTCCTCCACTGACCGGCACGTCCCACCGAACAGGAAGCAGACCACCATGCGGCACCGCGTCCGAGCCGTCCTCCTCACCCCGGACGACACCATGCTGCTGATCAAGCGCATCCGCCCCGGCGTCGACCCGTACTGGGTGATCGTCGGCGGCAAGATCGAACCCACCGACGCCGGCCCCGAGGACGCCCTGCGGCGCGAGGTCCGCGAGGAGATCTCCGGCGAAGCCCGGATCGGCAGCCTCCTCCGCACCATCGAGACCGACGACGAGCGCCAGGACTTCTACCTCGCCACCATCGAGAAGTGGAGCTTCGACGACCGCACCGGCCCGGAGTTCAGCCAGGAAGGCCGAGGCGAGTACCTCCTGGAGGAGATCCCCCTGACCGCCGACGCTCTTGACGCGGTCAGCCTCCTGCCCCAGGAGTTCGCCGCGGTCCTGCGCGAGGCTGTCGAGCGCGGGGAACTCCTCGCCGCCCGGTAACCGCAAAAGGGATGGCCGGGCCAGTGGACCGGCCCGGCTACCAGAACCCACCCTCCCCACCGAGCGGGCCGACCGGCCGTCGGCCGTCGCCGACCAGGCACTCGACCCGCCCGGAGAGCGGGAGGAGAGCGGGAGGAGGGCCCAACGCCCTTGGCAGTACCGGACGATCAGGTCCGCGAGGCGGTCGCGACGCTGTTTCGGGTGATCCGGCCGGAGCCGAGCCTGCGGCTGGGCGGGACCGGGGCGATCGGGCCCGCACCGCACTCCGTGCCGCCAGGGCCGGGCTGGACGTCGGTCGGCAGGTGGCCGGCGCGGCAGGGTAGGCGCTGGTGGGACCGCCCTGGCGGCGGCCTCACCGGCATCGGTCAGAGCTGCTGGAGCCGGGCCACCGCCTCTTCCAGGACGTGCACCCTTTTGCAGAACGTGAACCGGACGAGCGAGCGCCCGGCCTCGGTGTTGTCGTAGAAGACGGCGTTGGGGATGGCGACGACGCCGCAGCGCTCGGGCAGGGACCGGCAGAACTCGATGCCGTCCTTCTCTCCGAGCGGGGTGATGTCGGTGGTGATGAAGTACGTGCCCTCGGGGTTGAAGACCCGGAAGCCGGCCGCGCTCAGCCCGTCCGCGAGCAGGTCGCGCTTGCGACGCAGGTCGGCGCGGAAGTCGTCGAAGTAGCTCCCGGGCAGCCGCAGCGCCTCGGCGACGGCGTACTGGAACGGCCCGGCGCTGACGTACGTCAGGTACTGCTTCGCCGTACGGACGGCGGCCACCAGCGGCGCGCTCGCCGTCACCCAGCCGACCTTCCACCCGGTGAAGGAGAAGGTCTTGCCGGCCGAGGAGATGGAGACGGTGCGCTCCCGCATGCCGGGGAGGGCGGCGATCGGGTGGTGGGCGCCGCTGAACACCAGGTGCTCGTACACCTCGTCGGTGATCACCAGCAGGTCGCGCTCGACGGCGAGGGCGGCGATCGCGGCCAGTTCCTCGGGGTTGAGCACCAGGCCGGTCGGGTTGTGCGGCGAGTTGAGCAGCAGCAGCCGGGTGCGCGGGGTGACCAGGGCGCGCAGCCGCTCCAGGTCGGGCCGGAAGTCCGGGGCCCGCAGGGTGAGCGGCACACGGACCGCTCCGGCCATCGCGATGCAGGCGGCGTACGAGTCGTAGAACGGCTCCAGGGCGATCACCTCGTCGCCCGGCTCCAGCAGGGCCAGCAGCGCGGCGGCGATCGCCTCGGTGGCGCCGGCGGTGACCAGGACCTCGGTGTCCGGGTCGTAGGTGAGGCCGCGGAAGCGCTGCTGGTGTTCGGCGATGGCGTGCCGGAGCTCGGGGATGCCCGGGCCGGGCGGGTACTGGTTGCCCTGGCCGCTCAGCACGGCCCGGGCCGCCGCCTCGGCGATCTCGCGCGGTCCGTCGGTGTCCGGGAAGCCCTGACCGAGGTTGATCGAACCGGTGGCGGTGGCGAGGGCGGACATCTCGGCGAAGACCGTCGTGCCCATCCCGTCCAGCCGGCGGTTCAGCAGCGGCCTCGTACCCATTACAGCTCCTCACACCTTGGCGTCGCCCCATCCTGGGGGCAGCCGGCGGCCGGGGACAAGGACGGCCCGCCACCGGGGGTTGCCGGTGGCGGGCCGTTCGTAAGGCCGGACGCGGTGAGGGGCTCAGGCCTCGTCGGTGCCCTCGGGGGCGCCGCCCTCGCCGTCCTCGCCCTCGATGTCCTTCTGCAGGCCGAGGCGCTCGACGATCCACTGCTCGAAACCGACGGCGGCCTGGGTCCAGTTGGCGGTGGTGGTGACGAAGTAGTCCAGGTTGACGCCGGTGCCGACGATCATCTGGGCCTCGCCGATGAGGCGGACCACGCCGTCCTCGTGGGTGTGCGTGTAGACCTTGGGCCAGAGGGTCTCGCGGTTCCACTCGTCGATCAGGTCGAGGATCTCGCCCTTGTCCTCAAGCGGGTAGGCGCGGTCGTAGAACGCGCGGACCGCGAAGAGCTCCTTCTGCTCGCCGCGGAACATGTAGTAGACGCGGAAGCCCTCCCAGGGGGCGGTGAGGTCGCCCTCCTCGTCCACGACGTGCTTGAGCTGCATCTGGTCCAGGAGCTGGGTCACCAGGGCCTGGTCCGGAACGATGATGGGCGGCGGGCCGGCCGGCCGCCCCTGACCGCCGGGCTGACCGCCCTGCGGTGCGCCGAACGACGGGATGGACGACGGGTCGATGCTCATGGGGGTCCTCTTCCTCAGTGCACGTGGTGGCCGGCAATGAGAGGCCGCCCTTTCCACCTTCCATCCTGCCTCATCCGGGCGGCGCCTTACAGGGGCACCCGGCGGCGGGCCGGGGCCTGTTGGATCATGCCGGAGCCCGGGCGCCGGCGGCGGCCACCGAGGGTGAACACGGTGGTGGGCCGCCCTGCCGTGCGAGGGCGGCCCACCGTGCTCCGGGCGCTACTTCTCCAGCGGTCCGCGGGCACGGACGGTGAGGCGGTCGCCCTCCTCGTCCCGTTCGACCAGAACGGTGTCTCCGTCGTGCACCTGGCCGGAGAGGATGGACCTGGCCAGCTGGTCGCCGATCGCGGACTGCACCAGGCGCCGCAGCGGACGGGCGCCGTACGCGGGGTCGTAGCCGGTGAGGGCCAGCCAGTCCCGGGCGGCCTCGGAGACCTGGAGGGTGAGCCGGCGCTCGCGCAGCCGCTCGCCCAGCCGGGCCACCTGGAGGTCGACGATCCGGGTGAGCTCCGCGGTGCCCAGCGGTTCGAAGACCACGATGTCGTCCAGCCGGTTGAGGAACTCCGGCTTGAAGGCGGCCCGCACCGACTCCAGCACCAGGTCCTTCTTCCGCTCCTCGGGGATGGCCGGGTCCACCAGGAACTGCGAGCCCAGGTTGGAGGTGAGGATCAGGATCGCGTTGCGGAAGTCCACCGTGCGGCCCTGGCCGTCGGTGAGCCGGCCGTCGTCCAGGACCTGGAGCAGCACGTCGAAGACCTCGGGATGGGCCTTCTCCACCTCGTCCAGCAGCACCACGCTGTACGGGCGGCGGCGGACCGCCTCGGTGAGCTGGCCGCCCTCCTCGTAGCCGACGTACCCGGGCGGGGCGCCGACCAGGCGGGAGACGGAGTGCTTCTCGCCGTACTCGCTCATGTCGATGCGGACCATCGCCCGCTCGTCGTCGAAGAGGAAGTCGGCCAGGGCCTTGGCGAGTTCGGTCTTGCCGACGCCGGTCGGGCCGAGGAAGAGGAAGGAGCCGGTCGGGCGGTCCGGGTCGGCGATGCCCGAGCGGGTGCGGCGCACCGCGTCCGAGACGGCCTGGACGGCCTCCCGCTGGCCGATCAGGCGCCGGCCCAACTCATCCTCCATGCGCAGGAGTTTGGCGCTCTCACCCTCCAGCAGCCGGCCGGCCGGGATGCCCGTCCAGGACGCGACCACATCGGCCACGTCGTCCGGGCCGACCTCCTCCTTGACCATGGACGCGGAGGCGTCCTGGTCCGCCGCGCGTTCCTGGGCCTCGGTCAGCTCGTGCTCGGCGGACGGGATCTCGGCGTACATCAGCTTGGAGGCGCGCTCGAAGTCGCCGTCGCGCTGGGCGCGTTCGAGGGCGCCGCGCAGGTCGTCCAGGCGCTCCTTGAGCTCGCCGACCCGGTTGAGGCTCTTCTTCTCCTGCTCCCAGCGTGCCGTGAGCACGCTCAGCTGCTCGTTCTTGTCGGCCAGGTCGCGCCGAAGCCGGGCCAGCCGGTCCACCGAGGCGGGGTCGGACTCCTTCTCCAGGGCCAGCTCCTCCATCCGCAACCGGTCGACGGCGCGCTGGAGTTCGTCGATCTCCACCGGGGAGGAGTCGATCTCCATCCGGAGCCGGGAGGCCGCCTCGTCGACCAGGTCGATCGCCTTGTCGGGGAGGAAGCGGGAGGTGATGTAGCGGTTGGAGAGGGTGGCGGCGGCGACCAGGGCGGCGTCCGCGATCTGCACCTTGTGGTGCGCCTCGTACCGGCCCTTGAGGCCGCGCAGGATGGCGATCGAGTCCTCCACGCTGGGCTCGCCGACCAGCACCTGCTGGAAGCGCCGCTCCAGGGCCGGGTCCTTCTCGATCCGCTCGCGGTACTCGTCCAGGGTGGTGGCGCCGACCATCCGCAGCTCGCCGCGGGCCAGCATCGGCTTGAGCATGTTGCCGGCGTCCATCGCGGAGTCGCCGCCGGCGCCCGCGCCGACCATGGTGTGCAGCTCGTCGATGAAGGTGACGACCTGGCCGTCGCTCTGCTTGATGTCGTTCAGAACGGCCTTCAGCCGCTCCTCGAACTCGCCGCGGTACTTCGCGCCGGCGACCATCGCGCTGAGGTCCAGGGCGACCAGCCGCTTGCCGCGCAGCGACTCCGGCACGTCGCCGGCGACGATCCGCTGGGCCAGGCCCTCGACCACGGCCGTCTTGCCGACGCCGGGCTCGCCGATCAGCACCGGGTTGTTCTTGGTCCGGCGGGAGAGCACCTGGACGACCCGGCGGATCTCCTGGTCCCGCCCGATCACCGGGTCGAGCTTGCCGTCCCGGGCGGCCTGGGTGAGGTCGGTGCCGTACTTCTCCAGCGCCTTGTAGGTGCCCTCCGGGTCGGGCGAGGTGACCCGGCCGCTGCCGCGCACGTCCTTGAACGCGGCGAGCAGCGCCTTCGCCGTGGCGCCCTGCCGGGCCAGCAGCTCGGCGACCGCCCCGCCCTCGGCGGCCAGGCCGACCATCAGGTGTTCGGTGGAGACGTACTGGTCGTCCAGGTCGTCGGCGCGCCGGCCGGCCTCGGTGAGCACGGCCAGGGTGTCGCGGGACAGCTGCGGCGCGGCGACGGTGGAGCCGCTGGCGCTGGGCAGCGCGGTCAGCAGGCGGCGGGCCTCGGCGTCGGTCTGCGCGGCGTCCGCGCCGACCGCTTCCAGGAGCGGCCTGGCGATGCCCTCGGGCTGTTCCAGCAGGGCGATCAGGATGTGCACCGGCTTGACGTCCGGGTTCCCGGCGCCGCCGGCCTGCCGGATCGCGGCGGACAGGGCGTCCTGCGTCTTGGTGGTGAACTTGCTGGCGTCCACTGCTGGGGTGTCCTCCTCGGACTCGCTGTCGGTACTCCGGGTTCCGGTCCACGGGTTCCGGGCGCCGGTCTCGGGCGCCGGTCTCCGCGTTCCGGTCTTCGGGCTTTCGGTGCTGCTGACTACAGCATGCACTAAGTTGAGTCTATTCCGCTCAACTTTCAGATGAACGTTTCCGTGGACGCGGACCGGCCCCTGCGGCGCCCGCGCCCGCGCCCGCGGCCTCTGCCCCTACCCGCACCCGCGGGTACGGTGCGCTCTGCCGGGTGAGCCCCAGCAGCTCCCTGGCCGGCCCGCTCGGCCGCCGCCCGGCCGGCCAGACCGCGCGCAGCGGGCGCCGCAGGTCCAGCCCGTCCGCCAGCGGCACCGCCACCAGCCGCCGGGTCGCCAGCTCCTCCACCACCGCCAGCTCGCTCAGGCAGACCGGCCCGGCCCCGGTCATCGCCGCCGCCTTCAGCGCCGTGGAGGAGGCCAGCTCCAGCCGCGGCTTCGCGGCGCCCCCGTACGGCGCCAGCGCCATCTCCAGAACCTCCCGGGTGCCGGAACCGGGCTCGCGCAGCACCAGCGGCGTCGCGGCCAGCTCGGCCCCGGTGAGCGGTGCCCGGCGGCGGGCCCAGGCGTGTCCGGGCGCGACCACCACCACCAGCCGGTCGGCGGCCACCACCGCGCCGGCCAGCCCCGGCGGGGTGGACGGGCCCTCGACGAAGCCGAGGTCCGCCTCCCCGGCCAGCACGTGTCCGGCGACGTCCGCCGAGTTCGCCGTCCGCAGCGTCACCGCCGTGCCGGGGCTGGCCGTGTGCAGCGCCAGCAGCCAGCCGGGCATCAGGTACTCGGCGACGGTCAGGCTGGCCACCACCACCAGGCGGGCGTCCCGCCGCTCCCGCAGCGCGTCGATCCCGGCGTCCAGCGCCTGTGCGGCCTCCACCACATGCCGCGCCCACTCGACCACCAGCCGGCCCGCCTCGGTCGGCCGCGAGCCGCGCGGGGAGCGGTCCAGCAGCGGGACGCCGATCTGCCGCTCCATGCCCTTGATCCGGGCGCTGGCGGTCGGCTGGCTCACCCCCAGTTCCGCCGCGGCCCGCCCGACGCTGCCCAGCCGGGCCACTGCGAGCAGCAGCTCCAGCGCTCCGAGTTCGGGGACACGCGGGGAGAGGGCCATAGATCCAGGCTATGTCCTCATAGATCGCCCGGCGCTACCGGAGCCGGTCGGCCGAGGGCACGGTGGGTCTCATGGCCACCCTTCTCAGCGTCCGACCGCTCACCCGCACCCCCCGCCTCGACCTCGCCCAGCTCGGCCCCAACTGGTACGCCGCGATCATGGGCACCGCGATCGTCGGCAACGGGGCGGCCGTGCTTCCGGTCCGGCTGCCCGGGCTGATCGGGTTCGGCGAGCTGATGTGGGCGCTCGGGCTGGCCGGCCTGCTGCTGCTCGGCGGCGCCCGGGCGGTCCACCTGACCCGGCACCGCGCGGCCGCCCGCACCCAGCTGCTGGACAACCCGGCCACCGCGGTCTTCTACGGCTGTCCGCCGATGGCCCTGCTGGCGGTCGGCCTCGGCACCCTGCTGCTCGGCTCCCGGGTGATCGGCACCGGCCCCGCCGTCGCCCTGGACGCCGTGCTCTGGAGCGCAGGCACGCTGTACGCCCTGGCCGTCGCGGCCGGCATCCCGTATCTGATGATCACCAGGCACTCGCTCTCCGCGCTGGAGGCCAACCCGACCTGGCTGCTGCCGGTGGTCGCCCCGCTGGTCGCCGCCGCGACCGGCCCCGCGCTCGTCCCGCACCTGCCGGCCGGGACCGCGCAGCAGGCCATGCTGTACGGCTGCTACGCGCTGCTCGGCGTCGGCCTGCTGGCCACCCTCGCCCTGCTGCCGGTGGTGCTCACCGGGCTCGTCCACAGCAAGCTGCCCGCGCTGGTGCTCACCCCCTCGCTGTTCCTGGTGCTCGGGCCGCTCGGCCAGTCCACCACCGCCGTCCACCAGCTCGCCGACGCCGCCCGGCCGGTCCTGCCGCAACTCGCCCCCGCCGCGCTCGCCTTCGCGGAGCTGTACGGGGTCGCGGTGCTCGGCGTCGCGATGCTCTGGCTGGTCATCGCCGTCACCGCCAACCTGCGCGCCCGCCGGGCCGGGATGCCGTTCGCGATGACCTGGTGGGCGTACACCTTCCCGGTCGGCACCTGCGTCACCGGCGCCGCCGGCCTCGCCCGCCACACCGGGTTCGCCGGCTTCACCGGCCTGGCCGCCGGGCTCTATGTGCTGCTGATCGCGGCCTGGGCCGTCGCCGCCTGCGGCACCGCGGCAGGACTGGCGGGCGGCCGCCTGCTGGCGCGCTGAGTGCTCCGGCCGCAGGACGCGCGCCTGCTGCGGTTTCGCGAACGGCCCGGACGGCGCTCGGGGACGGCGTACGAGCTCCGCGCACGGAGACGGCGTACGAGCTCCGCGCACGGAGACGGCGTACAAGCTCCGCGCACGGTGCGCACAGGCGGAGCGCGGTCGTCCGGAGACGAATGAACGGACGGGAGGACTCCGCCACCGCACCGCTGTGACCAGCGGTTTCGCGTGGAGCCACGTCGGGGCCCGGCGCCCCGCGCCGGCCGGCCGCTGCAGGTTCCTGCAATTGCGAGAACATGCACTCGGGCTGGCCTTGTTCACCGGCCGTCACGCTGTGAGGGTGGAGTCACGTCAGGCCGTCCGGGCAACCGCAGCCCGATGGTGGCGACTTGCTCTTCAGTACTGGATGCGTGAGGTACGTCAGTACCTGCATATCGGGGGGAAGAGCGTCGGCCGGGTGCCATGTGTGGTGATGGCGCCCGGGACCGGAGTCGGCGAGGCGTTGCTGCTCCGCCTCGCCGGAAGCGCCGTGGCCTCGACGTGCACCGGCGGCCCCCGGGGAACCCGTGTGCGACGGCACCCGGGGCCCGGGGGCCCGCCGGCTCGCAGTACCGTGATCGGGTGCGCTGCACGGTGCCGAGCCCATGACCGGAAAGCATCGGCCGCGCGGGAGACGAAGACACATCCGAGATCCATCCGGCAGGGAGTGTTCGAGGTGACGGCGGATCCGACGGCCGCTCCTGGCACCACGGCGGCGGTCGGCGAGCCCGACGAGGCGGCCCGTCGGCTCTACCTGGCCGTGGTCGGCCGCGGCGGACGCATCCCCTTCGCCGAGGTCCCGGAGAGCGACCAGCCCGCCCTGCGCCGGCTGGTGGCCATCGGCCTTCTGATACCCAACCCGGTCGACGCCTGCCACACCGCCGTCAGCCCGCGCTCGGTCAGCGACCGCCTCGGCGCCGAGCTGCGCAGCGAGGCGACCCGCCTGCTGGTCCGCGCCGAGAACCTCCCCGGCACCCTCGACACCCTCACCCGCGCCTACGACGCGATGCCCCGCCGGCCCGAGCGGTCCGGCGGCGCCGTCTACATCGAGGGCCACGTCCACATCCGCCAGCGCATCTCCCAGCTGGTCTCCGACTGCCGTACCGAGGTGCTCACCGCCCAGCCCGGCCACCGTCCGGCCGACGCCCTGCAGATCGCCGTCCGCCAGGACGTCCAACTGCTCCAGCGGGGCTGTTCGCTGCGCACCGTCTACCAGCCGATCGCGTTCTCCGAGCCGGCCGCCCGGGCCTACGCCGACGAGGTCTCCCGGCACGGATCGCTGATCCGGACCCTGGACGAGCCGTTCCAGCGCCTGATCGTCTTCGACCGCACGGTCGCGGTGATCTCCGCCAACGACGACCACAGCACCGCCGCCTTCATCTCCGACCCGGCCGCGATCGCCTTCCTGGTCGGCGGCTTCGAACGCGACTGGGCCCGGGCCGACACCACCGACTGGGCCGCGCCCCTCACCCACGGCCCCACCCGCGCCGCCCCCGACCGGGTCGGCCGGCTGCTCGCCAAGGGCCTCACCCAGCGCGCCGTCGCCTCCCGCCTCGGCCTCAGCGAACGCACCGTCGCCGCCCACATCTCCCGGCTGCGCGACCGGCACGGCGCCCAGACGCTGTACCAGCTCGGCTGGCTGATGAGGGGAGAGCACGATGGCTGACACCCGTACGCCCTCGGACCTGCTGACCGCGGCGCTCCCCGACGACGACGCCCGCGCGCTCTACCGCGCGATCCTCCGCAACGGCGGCCGGCTGCGCGCCGCCGAGGTCGGCACCGGCGAGGCCGGGCCACTGCGGCGGCTGGTCGAGACCGGTCTGGTCGTGCCGCAGCTGATGGACGCCTCGTACAGCGCGGTGGACCCGCGGTCGGTCACCGACCGGATCGGCGCGGACATCCGGCTGATGAGCGCCCGGCTGCTGGCGGAGGCGGAGCAACTGCCGGACCTGCTGGGCGATCTGACCCAGGCGTATGACGCCGCCTCGCATCGCGGCAACCGCCCCACCGGGGTCCGGTACGTGTCGGGCATGGAACAGATCCGGCATCAGGTCGACCAGCTGGCCCTGGAGTTCCGGGACGAGTACCTGACCGCGACGCCCGGTGGCGCCTGCCCGGTGGCGGCGCTGCCCGACCGGCTGAACCACGCCCTCCGCTACCTCGAACACGGCGGAACCATGCGGGCGGTCTACGAGCCGGCCGCCCGGGTGGACGGACCCACGGTGGAGTTCGCGGTCGAGGTCACCCGGCTCGGGTGCACGATCCGCGTGCTGGCCGCGCCGTTCTCCCGGTTGCTGATCTTCGATCGCACGGTGGCGGTGATCCCGGCCGCCGCGGACAACACCAGTGCGGCCTTCGTGGAGGACCCGGCGACGGTCGCCTTCCTGGTGGGCGTTTTCGAGCAGCAGTGGCAGCAGGCCGAGGGGGTGAACTGGGCGGCGCTGGCCGACGGGGGCACCGAGCCGCTGGTGCACGAGCAGGTCGGCCGGCTGCTGTCCCAGGGGCTGACCCAGCGGGCGATCGCGAGCCGGCTGGGGCTGAGCGAGCGGACGGTGGCCGGTCACATCTCGCGGCTGCGCGAGCTGTACGACGCTCAGACGCTGTTCCAGCTCGGCTGGCAGATGCGGGGAGCCAGGACCGGGGAGTCCGATGGCTGAGCCGCCGCGGTGGTCAGCCGGTCGCCGCGCCGGTCGGCCAGTAGCCGGTCGGGCCGACGGCCGGGGGCTGCTGCCGGGGGACGCTGAACTGCTCGCCGGGGGCGGTCCAGAAGCCCTCGCGCAGGGAGAGCGCCATACCGGCCCAGTCGAGGGCGGTCTCCACGGTGTGGTGGAGGGCCTCCTGGGACCAGGTGTCGTCGAAGACCAGCGGCAGGACGGGGGCGACCTGCTCGATGGTGGCGATCAGCGGGTTGTGCGTGATGGCCTCGTCGACCAGCAGGACGATCGGCTTGCGCAGCGCCGAGGCCCAGCCCAGCTCCAGGCTCACTCCGGCGGAGAGCGGCGCCCCGACGTAGGCGAAGACCAGGTCCGCCGACTGCAGCGCCCGGAAGTCGGAGGGCACCCGCGGCTCCGGCGCCCGGCCGGCCACCGTCCAGGCGTCGCTGTGGTGCGCGCTGTACACGGCGGCACCGCTGCGCAGCAGGGTGGTGCGGAGCGTCGTCAGCCGCGTCCGGCTGGCAAGCGTCACGACACTGTCGGCCGGCCCGGTCAGTCGCATCAACGGCGCGGCCAGGAAGACTCGTGCACGCCGGCCCTCGGGGGCCTGGCTGTCGTGGTGGCGCAGGTAGGGCTCGGTCATTGTCGACTCCGGGGGAGTAGTCGGCGAGAGAGGGTCGGTGCCTGACTGGCCTGTGGATATGTGTGGTGCCGTGTCGCGGAAGGCCGGGCCTCGCAGTCGCTGACCTGCAATTGAATGAACACGGGCAAAAATTGCCCAGACCCGTCGACAGCGAACTGATCGTCCATCTGGCGCTGTACTTCGGTCCAGCATCACCAGATGTCATCTCCCTGCATGGCAGCGAGATGACACACTCTCCGACTATCCGTACTGACGTGCAGTAGGTCAGGATCTATTCTGTATCAGCCGTCCTGCCGAGAGTCTGCTGCGTCCTTCTGAAAGGGGTGCTGTCGTGCGCTATGCGCGTCGCCTCGTTGTCTCCGCGGTTCTTTTGGGTTTCGCGTTCTTCCTGGGCGCTTCCACGGATGCGGACAGTGGCTGGCAGAGCACGAACCCCACGACGTCGGCGCTGTCCACCATGGACAGTGGCTGGCAGTAGAAGGACCGCCAATCCTGGTCCGGTCAGTCCGTGGATTCGGAATCGCCTTCTTTTTGGGCGAGCTTCCAGCCCAACTGAAATAGCGTGTCCACGCCGTGGTCCTCGCGCATCTCCGCGATGTGGCGCGCCAGCGTCCGTTCGCTGAGTCCGAGGTTCCTGGCGATGACGCGGTGGCCGATGCCCTGGACCATCAGCCTGACGATCTGACGGCGCAGGCTGGAAAGCACCTGGGGCGGGACTTCCCGGCTTCCCGGGAACGGAATGGCCCGTTCCCAGAGTGCCTCGAAGGTGTGGACCAGATAGCTCACCACCGCGTCGTCCCGGACGAATGCCGCGACGGTCATGTCGTCGCTCGCGGGTATGATCGCGACTTTTCTGTCGATCACGATCATCACGTTGAACGGCTCGTCCAGCGTGCGGACCTGGCTGCCTTCGTGGGTCATCGTCTCGACGTACTCCAGCGTCGGGCTGGAGTACCGCGCGCTCGGCTGGTAGATCGTCCGGATCGTGCCACCGCGCTGGAGCACCCCGAGGTCCCGGTTCATCGCGGTGCGGACCGTCTCCGGCCGCCGCCCGCCGCCGGGCTGAGCGGTCAACAGTTCCTTGGAGCAGCGCTCCACCAGGGCGCCGAGGCGCTGGTTGATGGAGACCTTGCCGCTGATGTACTCGATCCGGCCGCCGGTCTCGACCTGTTTGCCGTGCTCGTTGTAGACGTCCCCGAGGTCCTGCAGCTCGCTGACGAGGTTGGTCGAGCGGGAGAGCAACTGGAGCGCCCGGCGCTGCCAGGTCGCGCTGAGCGTGGTCGACAGCCGGTTGGGGTCGGCGACCACGAGGGATTCCGGGTCGTCCAGATCCGGCACCAGGAGCCCGAGGTCGAGCAGTTCCTGGACCTCCGACTTCGCGGCCTCCTGCTTCGAGGCGGTCAGGCGCCCTTCCGAACGCACGGCGGCCAGGTACAGCGCTCGGGCCGCGTCGGACAGGATCTGCCCCCCGGGTTGGAAGTCGTCCCGGTCGTCGACTGGGTTCACTTTCAGCTCCTTTCCGGCGTCAGACCCCTGGGCCGTGCGCGCACGCCGCCTGAATTCGTACGGATGATATGCAACTCGACGCACAGATCAGGTCGGTGTCCGTTGCGGGGGCCCATCCTGCTCGCTTTGCACTCTCGCAGTAACGCGAGCCGCCGGCCACCCCCCGATCAGGAGGGAAACCGGCGGCGGTGGCCGTTCTGGCCGGTCAGCGCTTGGGACGCCAGACCACCAGGGCGCTCGACTGGGTCGGCGGCTGGTACGGCACGAGATCACGGCGGTAGGACGCGTGGACGGCGGCCTCGCGTTGCTGGAGTGCGCTGGCGGCGCCTTCGAGCGAGTCGGCGAGTTCGGCGATACGGGACTGGAGGGCGGTGACCTGGTTCTCCAGCTCGATGATCCGCTTGATCCCGGCCAGGTTGATGCCCTCGTCCTGGGAGAGCCGCTGGACGTCGCGCAACTGCTGGATGTCCCGGGCGGAGTAGCGCCGGCCGCGGCCCGCGGTGCGGTCGGGGCAGACCAGGCCGAGGCGGTCGTACTGACGCAGGGTCTGCGGGTGCAGGCCGGAGAGCTCGGCGGCGACCGAGATCACGTACACCGGGGTGTCCTCGGTGAGGACGTAGTGCGGGGCCGCGGCGGTACGGCGGGGGCGGGGGCCGCCGCCGGGGAGGCCTTCGCCGATACCGGGGCCGATCGGGCTGTCGGGGGTCATCATCTGGTCGTCACGCTCCCTTCGCCGCCCGGAACAGGGCGGCTCGTGGGTCGTCGGAGGCGGTGGCCTCGCGGTACTGCTCCAGAGCCGTCAGCGCGTCGCCGGTGACGTGCTGCGGCACCACGACCTCCACGGTGACCAGGAGGTCGCCGCGGGTGCCGTCCTTGCGGGTGGCGCCCTTGCCGCGGGCCCGCAGGGTGAGGCCGTTGGCGCTGCCCGGGGGCAGCTTGAGCTTCACCGAGGGACCACCCAGCGTCGGCACCTCGATGGTGCCGCCGAGCGCGGCCTCGGGGAAGGTGACCGGCACCGTCACGGTGAGGTTGTCGGCCTTGCGCCCGAAGACGGGGTGCGAGTCGACGTGGACGGTGACGTAGAGGTCGCCGGGCTGGCCGCCGCGCTCGCCCTGCGCGCCCTTGCCCTTGAGCCGGATGCGCTGGGCGTCCTGGACCCCGGCCGGGATCCGGACCTGCATGGTGCGGGCGGAGCTGGCCCGGCCGCTGCCGTGGCAGTCGGGGCACGGGTCGTCGACGATCATGCCCCGGCCGCGGCAGTCGCGACAGGGCTCGGAGAGGGCGAAGGCGCCCTGACCCCGGCTCACGGTGCCGGCGCCCACGCAGGTCGGGCAGACCCGCGGGGTGGTGCCGGACTTGGCCCCGGTGCCGTTGCAGCCGTGACAGGGGGCCTGACTGGTCATCCGCAGCGGGACGGTCGCGCCGTCCACCGCCTCCTCGAAGGAGAGCGTCACCTCGGTCTCGACGTCGGCGCCGCGCCGCGGCTGGGCCTGCCGGCCGCCGCGGTTGAACAGGCCGCCGAAGACGTCGCCGAGCCCGCCGCTGCCGCCGGGGCCGCTTTGGTTGCCGCTGAACAGGTCGCCGAAGTCGAAGCTGTAGTTGCCGCCGCCGGGGCCGCCGGAGCGGAAGCCGCCGTTGGCGAAGAGGGTGCGCGCCTCGTCGTACTCCTTGCGGCGCTTCTCGTCCGACAGGACGTCATAGGCCTCGGAGATGTCCTTGAACCGGTCCTCGGCCTTGGTGTCACCCTTGTTGGCGTCGGGGTGGAACTCGCGCGCCAGCTTGCGGTACGTCTTCTTGATCTCGGTGGCGGAGGCGTCCTTGGGCACGCCGAGGACCTTGTAGTAGTCCTTCTCCACGTAGTCCTTGCCGCTCATGGCTGCCGCCACCTCCCGAAGTCCATAGTCACTGTGCTGTCAATGGCGGGTCTGCCGTCCGTCGACGGAGCGCCCATCGACAAGGCGCTGCGGAGCCGGCCGCCGTACTGGCCGGCGTACGACTCCGCAGCGCACAGGTTGTCAGCTGTCCGCGCCACCGTCGGCCTTGTCCGACTCCGCGGACTTCGCCGATTCGGCGTCCGGCGCGGGGGTGGTCTGGGTGCCCGGCTGGGGCTCCGCGACCGCCACCATCGCCGGGCGGATGATCCGCTCGCCGATCCGGTAGCCGGGCTGGAGGATCTGGACACAGGTGTCCTCGGTGACGTCCGAGGAGTAACTGTGCATCAGCGCCTCGTGCATGGTCGGGTCGAAGGGCTCGCCCTCCTTGCCGAACTGCTGGAGGCCCAGCTTGGCCACGACCGTCTCCAGCGACTCGGCGACGGACTTGAAGCCGCCCGTCACCTCGCCGTGCTCGCGGCCCCGGCCGATGTCGTCCAGGACCGGGATCAGGGACTCCAGGATGTTGGAGACCGCGATCTCACGGACCGTCAGGCGGTCCCGCTCGACCCGCTTGCGGTAGTTCTGGTACTCGGCCTGGAGACGCTGGAGGTCGCCGGTCCGCTCGGCCAGCTCCCGCTTGGCCTTGGCCAGCTCGTCCGCGCCACCGGAGGTGTCCCCGGCCGCGGCGGCCTCCTCGGCCGCCTTGATCACGGCCTCCTCGGCGGCGGAGTCGTCGCCGGGCTCAGCACCCTGCGGCTTCTCCGTCATGCCGCACCGCCCTTGGGCTTCTCGTCGTCCACGATCTCGGCGTCGACGACGTCGTCGTCCTTGGCGCCGGCGGCGTCACCGGCCGGGCCGGAGGAGGCGGCGTCGGCGTTGGCGTACAGCGCCTGGCCGAGCTTCTGGGCGGTGGTGGAGACCTTCTCGGAGGCCTCGCGGATGGCCGCGATGTCCTCGCCCTTCAGGGCCTCCTTGAGCTCGCCGATGGCGGTCTCGACCTCGGTCTTGACGTCGGCCGGGAGCTTGTCGGTGTTGTCCGCGATGAACTTCTCGGTCGAGTAGACGAGCTGCTCGGCCTGGTTGCGGGTCTCGACCGACTCGCGGCGCTTGTGGTCCTCCTCCGCGTACTGCTCGGCCTCGCGCATCATGCGCTCGATGTCGTCCTTCGGCAGCGCGGAGCCACCGGTGACGGTCATCTTCTGCTCCTTGCCGGTGCCGAGGTCCTTCGCGCCGACGTGCATGATGCCGTTGGCGTCGATGTCGAAGGTGACCTCGATCTGGGGCAGGCCGCGGGGGGCCGGCGGCAGACCGGTCAGCTCGAACATGCCGAGCTTCTTGTTGTACGCGGCGATCTCGCGCTCGCCCTGGTAGACCTGGATCTGCACGGACGGCTGGTTGTCCTCGGCCGTGGTGAAGATCTCCGAGCGCTTGGTCGGGATCGTGGTGTTGCGCTCGATCAGCTTGGTCATGATGCCGCCCTTGGTCTCGATGCCGAGGGACAGCGGGGTGACGTCGAGCAGCAGGACGTCCTTGACCTCGCCCTTCAGGACACCGGCCTGGAGCGCGGCGCCGATGGCGACGACCTCGTCCGGGTTGACGCCCTTGTTGGCGTCCTTGCCGCCGGTCAGCTCGCGGACGAGCTCGGCGACGGCCGGCATCCGGGTGGAGCCGCCGACCAGGACCACGTGGTCGATCTCGGACAGCGCGATGCCGGCGTCCTTGATCACGTTGTGGAACGGGACCTTGCAACGCTCCAGCAGGTCGGAGGTGAGCTGCTGGAACTGGGCGCGGGTGAGCTTCTCGTCCAGGTGCAGCGGGCCCTCGGCGGAGGCCGTGATGTAGGGCAGGTTGATCGAGGTCTCGGAGGACGAGGACAGCTCGATCTTGGCCTTCTCGGCGGCCTCGCGCAGACGCTGGAGGGCCATCTTGTCCTTGGACAGGTCGACACCGTGGCCGGCCTGGAAGACCTTCACCAGGTGGTCGACGACCTTCTGGTCCCAGTCGTCACCACCGAGGTGGTTGTCACCGTTGGTGGCCTTCACCTCGACGACCCCGTCGCCGATCTCCAGCAGGGAGACGTCGAAGGTGCCACCGCCGAGGTCGAAGACCAGAATGGTCTGGTCGTCCTTGTCCAGGCCGTAGGCCAGGGCGGCCGCGGTCGGCTCGTTGACGATGCGCAGGACGTTGAGGCCCGCGATCTCACCGGCCTCCTTGGTGGCCTGGCGCTCCGAGTCGGAGAAGTACGCCGGGACGGTGATGACCGCGTCGGTGACGGTCTCGCCCAGGTACGCCTCGGCGTCGCGCTTCAGCTTCTGCAGCACGAAGGCGCTGATCTGCTGCGGGTTGAAGTCCTTGCCGTCCAGGTTGATCTTCCACCCGGTGCCCATGTGGCGCTTGACCGAGCGGATGGTGCGGTCGACGTTGGTGACCGCCTGGCGCTTGGCCACCTCGCCGACCAGAACCTCGCCGTTCTTTGCGAAGGCGACGACGGACGGCGTGGTCCGAGCGCCCTCGGCGTTCGTGATGACGGTGGGCTCGCCACCCTCCAGAACGCTGACGACCGAGTTCGTCGTGCCGAGGTCGATGCCGACCGCGCGTGCCATCGTAAATACCTCCACGGAAGAGTTGAGCTTTACAGGCTCAAGGATGCACGACCCGAGGGGTAGCGTCAACAGCCATGAGTCCAGTTCACTCAACTTTGCTGAGTGGCATCCCGCGTTGAACGGGTTTCGCGTCCCGTGCGCGCCGGGTGCGGGCTTACGTGACTGCCGCCATACCTTGAGCGTCTTCTGGGGAAGTGTTGACGAGCGGTAATGTCCGGGCCGTCGGCATGGGAAGTTACCGACCAGTACACTCGCTCGTCAGGACCGCAGCACTCGCCAGGACCGCACTAGGAAAGCCGCAGGAGACGGAGAGCCGATGCAGCTTGCAGCGATCGTCATCTCGCTGGTCACCACTGTGATCGGCACCGCGCTCGCCGCCCGGGCGGCCGCGCACATCTACCGGGTGGTGATGACCGGCCAGCCGGACGCCACCCGGACCGGACAGCCCGTACAGAGGACGAAGACGGTCGCCGTCGAGTTCCTCGGCCACACCCGGATGAACCGCTGGGGCGTCGTCGGCGTCGCCCACTGGTTCGTCGCGGTCGGCTTCTTCAGCCTGGTGCTGACCCTGGTCAACGCCTTCGGACAGCTCTTCGACGCCGAGTGGGTGCTGCCGGTCATCGGCCACTGGCTGCCGTTCGAGGTCTTCACCGAACTGATCGGCACCCTCACCACGCTGGGTATCGCGACCCTGATCGTGATCCGGCTGCTCAGCCTGCCGGGCCGGGCGGGCCGCAAGTCCCGCTTCGCCGGCTCGATCGCCTGGCAGGCCTTCTACGTCGAGTACACGATCCTCGGCATCGGCCTCTGCATCATGATCCTGCGCGGCCTGGAGGGCGCCCTGGCGGGCGTCGACTCCTACGACCCGGCGTACCTCGTCTCGTACCCGCTGACCGCCGCCTTCAACGGCCTGGCGCACGGCACCCTGGTCAACCTGGTCTACCTCTTCGCGATGCTGAAGATCTGCATCTCCTTCGCCTGGGCGATCACCATCGGCATCAACCCCTCGATGGGCGTGGCCTGGCACCGCTTCCTGGCGTTCTTCAACATCTTCTTCAAGCGCGAGGAGGACGGTGACGTCGCGCTCGGCGCGCTGCGTCCGATGACCAGCGGCGGCGTCCCGATCGACTTCGAGGACCCGGCCGACGACGCCGTCTTCGGCGTCTCCCAGGTCGAGCACTTCTCCTGGAAGGGCATCCTCGACTTCTCCACCTGCACCGAGTGCGGCCGCTGCCAGTCGCAGTGCCCGGCCTGGAACACCGGCAAGCCGCTCTCGCCCAAGCTGCTGATCATGAGCCTGCGGGAGCACGCCTTCGCCAAGGCGCCCTACCTGCTGGCCGGCGGCGGCAAGGACACCGAGGGCAATGAGACCGGCACCGCCGAGCAGCTGGCCGGCGTCCCGGCCGCCGCCCTGGCCGAGGCCGAGCGCCCGCTGATCGGCACCGCCGAGGAGAACGGCGTCATCGACCCGGACGTCCTCTGGTCCTGCACCACCTGCGGCGCCTGCGTCGAGCAGTGCCCGGTGGACATCGAGCACGTCGACCACATCGTCGACATGCGCCGCTACCAGGTGATGATCGAGTCCTCGTTCCCGACCGAGGCCGGGACGATGCTCAAGAACCTGGAGAACAAGGGCAACCCGTGGGGCATGGCCACCAAGGCCCGCCTGGACTGGGTCAAGGAGCTCAAGAAGGAGACCGGCATCGAGGTGCCGGTGATCGGCGAGGACATCGACCCCGCCGAGGTCGAGTACCTCTACTGGGTCGGCTGCGCCGGGGCCCTGGAGGACCGCGCCAAGAAGACCACCAAGGCCTTCGCCGAACTGCTGCACACCGCGGGCGTGCGGTTCGCGATCCTCGGCAAGGAGGAGTCCTGCACCGGCGACTCCGCCCGCCGGCTGGGCAACGAGTTCCTGTTCCAGATGCTCGGCGCGCAGAACGTCGAGACCCTCAACGCCGCGCTGGAGGACGCTCCGAAGAAGCGGATCGTCGCCACCTGCCCGCACTGCTTCAACACCATCGCCAACGAATACCCTCAGCTGGGCGGCCACTTCGAGGTCATCCACCACACCCAGCTGCTGCAGCACCTGATCGACGAGGGCAAGCTCGTCCCGGTGAACCCGGTCGAGGGCCTGATCACCTACCACGACCCCTGCTACCTGGGCCGCCACAACAAGGTCTACAGCCCGCCGCGCGAGATCATGGACAAGGTCCCCGGTCTGCGCCAGCAGGAGATGCACCGTCACAAGGAACGCGGTTTCTGCTGCGGTGCCGGTGGCGCGCGGATGTGGATGGAGGAGCGCATCGGCAAGCGGATCAACACCGAGCGCGTGGACGAGGCGCTGTCGCTCGACCCGGACATCGTCTCCACCGCCTGCCCGTTCTGCCTGGTGATGCTCTCCGACTCGGTCAACGGGAAGAAGAACGAGGGCGCGGCGAAGGAGCACCTGAAGGTCGTGGACGTCGCCCAGCTGCTGCTCGACTCGGTGAAGGCCGCGCCGTCGGCCGAGAACGGGGCCCAGCCGGTCGACGCCTGACAGCCGGCGGGTGGGGCGCCCGTCGGCCGCCGGACACCTGACGGACCCCTGTTCGACAGTTCTGCTACAACCGCCCGGCCCGGCAGGTGCCGCAACGCACCCGCCGGGCCGGGTTTTTCGGGCGCGGGCGGCGCGGGATCCACGGGGCCCGAGCGCCAACCACCCGACCGCCGGACGGGCCCCGTGTCGGAAGCAAATACAGTAGGCGCCAGACCGGTCCCGCGCCGGTCGACCCGTTCCGGCCCTCCGGAGGGGTCCAGACCACCGACGGAGGTATCGGCCCGCCGGGCCGGGCCGAAGAGACCACAAGGGGAACAGCGCAGACCATGACCGAGGCGATCATGCTGGTCGGTGGTAAGGGCACGCGACTGCGTCCGCTGACCACCCACACCCCCAAGCCCATGCTGCCCGTGGCAGGCGTCCCGTTCATCGCGCACCAGCTGGCCCGCGCGGCCGCCGCCGGCGTCACCAGGGTGGTGCTCGCGACGTCCTACCTGGCCGAGGTCTTCGAGGACCACTTCCAGGACGGCACCCCGTACGGCATCGAGCTGGTCTACCTGACCGAGCGCGAGCCCCTCGGCACCGGCGGCGCCATCCGCAACGCCGCCTCCGGACTCACCTGCGGCCCCGACGACCCGGTCCTGGTCTTCAACGGCGACATCCTCTCCGGCGTCGACATCGCCGCCCTGCGCGACGGCCACCTGGCCGCCGGGGCCGATGTCACCCTGCACCTCACCAGGGTCGAGGACCCCCGCGCCTTCGGGCTCGTCCCGACCGACGGGAACGGGCGGGTGCTGGAGTTCCTGGAGAAGCCGGAGACGCCCGAGCAGATCGTCACCGACCAGATCAACGCCGGCTGCTACGTCTTCACCCGGTCGGTCATCGACCGCATCCCGGCCGGCCGGGAGGTGTCCGTCGAGCGCGAGACCTTCCCCGAACTGCTGGCCACCGGCGCGCTGCTGCGCGGCGTCGTGGACACCTCGTACTGGCTGGACCTCGGCACCCCGGCGGCGTTCGTCCGCGGCTCGGCGGACCTGGTGCTCGGCAAGGTCGACTCCCCGGCGGTGCCCGGCCCGACCGGCGACGCCCTGCTGCTGCCCGGCGCGACCGTCCACCCGGGCGCGGTGCTGAGCGGCGGCACGGTGGTCTCCGAGGGCTCCGTGGTCGAGGCCGGCGCGATCGTCGAGGGCAGTGTGATCCTGCCCGGCGCGGTCATCGGCCCGGACACCCTGGTCAAGGACTCCATCGTCGGCGCGTACGCCACCGTCGGCGACCGCTCGGCGCTGGACGGCGCGGTGATCGGCGACGGCGCGATCGTCGAGTCGGACAACGAGCTGCCGAACGGCGTCCGGATCGCCTGCGGCACGCTGCTGCCGGTCGGCGCCGTCCGGACCTCGGCCGGCCCCGGCGGCTGCCCGGCGGGCGCCTCGGCCGCGGCGGCGGTGCACGCGCCGGCGGTGACCGCCCAGCGGTAGGGCTCCGGCGGGCGGGTGCCGGGTGCCGGGTGCGTCCGTCGTCACAGGCTCGCTGCAAACCGGCACCGGCTCTGTGCGCGGCCTCCACGGGCGCGGCCGGGCGGGTACCGTCGGAACGTGGCTGGTAATCGATACGACAGCGGTCAGGGCGCCGACGCCCCCGGCGGGTGGTCGGCTCCTCCGCCTTCGGCGGGGGCGCCCGGGGGGTACGGGCAGACGGACGGGCCGGAGTACTTCACGGCCCCGCACGCGGCGGTGAACGGCGCGCCGGGTGACGTACCGGGTGGCATACCGGGGGGCGCGGCCGGCGGTCACGACCGCTACGCCGCCGACCGGCCCGGCAACACCCGGGCGTTCCCGGTCGGCACCGACCCGTACGCGGGCGAGCCGTACGCGGGTACGCCGTACGCCGGGGACCCGCACGCGGGCGCGCCGTACCAGGGCCACCCGCCGGAGTACGGCCAGGAATACAGCCCGGAGTACCCCCAGGCCCCCTACCAGACGGGCTACCAGGAACAGGGCCAGGGCAACGTCGGCGTCTACCGGGCCGGCGGTCAGTCCGCCCCGCACGCGGCAGGCCCGCGCCCGCACTGGCGCGAGCTGCTGGTCGGTATCCTCCGCACCCCGACCGCGACCTTCGACCGCACCCGCGACCACCAGGTCTGGCTGCCCGCGCTCACCGTCTCACTGCTGTACGGCGTGCTCGCCGTGCTCGGCATCGGCATGACCCACGACGACGTGGTCGACTCGACCTTCACCGTCGCGATCACCGCCATGGTCGCCGCCGCGATCGCCTTCACCCTGGCCGGCGCGACGCTCGGCGCCGTGACGTACGCGCTGGCCCGCCAGTTCGGCGGCGACGGCCCGTGGAAGTCGACGGTCGGCCTCGCGGTCCTGATCGGCTGGACGACGGACGCACCCCGGCTGCTGCTGGCCCTCTTCCTGCCGTCCGACAACCTGGTGGTCCAGGTCGTCGGCTGGGCCACCTGGCTGCTCTGCGCCGTGCTGCTGACCACCATGGTGCGCCGGGTGCACGACCTGCCCTGGGGCAAGGCGGCCGGCGCGGCCGCGCTGCAGCTGGCGGCGCTGCTGGTGCTGATCAAGCTGCCGACCCTGGGCTGACCAGGGCCGGTCCCCGACCGGCCGGGGGAGAATGGTCGACGGGCCCCGCCTCGGGGCCCGTTCCGCTTTCCCTCCCCCTGCCCCTTCCTTCCCCCACCCTCACCTTCACCGCTCGGAGCCAGGCATGACCCTCCCCACCACCCACGTCAGCTTCCCGGCCGGGGCGGTGACCGGCGAGTCACCGGTGCTCGCGGTGCATCCGCTCGCCGACGGCCGCTACGCGGTCGTCACCGCGGCGACCCCGTTCCACCCGCTCGACCACACCTGGCCCGACCAGCCCGCCGACCTCGGCACCCTCACCGTGGACGGCACCGAGCTGCCCGTCGTCGACTGCCTGACCGGCGCCGTCGGCCCGGACGGCGGCGCGCCGCTGGTCGGCGGCGACATCCCGGTCCGCCGCGGCGACGAGGAGTGGTCCTGGCTGGTGCTGCACGTGGTCGAGGGCGACCCGGGCGACCTCGTCGGCCGGCCGGCCGCCCTCGCCGTCGACCCCGAGCGCCGGGCCGCCCTCTGTGCCTCGCACAGCGGCTGCCACCTGCTCGCCCTCGCCCTGAACGCCGCGCTCGCCCCGCGCTGGCGCAAGGACCCGGGCCGCTCCGACGCCTTCGGCCACCCGGACTTCGACAGCCTCGCGATGGCCACCTCCGTGATGGACACCGAGGCGAGCACCGACACCTACCGGCTCGGCAAGTCGCTGCGGAAGAAGGGCTTCACCACCGAGGCGACCGACGACCTCCCCGCCCTCGCCGACGCCCTGCCCGCCCTCACCGAGGCCGTCAACCAGCAGCTCGCCGCCTGGGTCGCCGCCGACGCCCCGGTCCGCATCGAGGTCCCCGGCCCCGAGCTGACCGCCCGCCGCCAGTGGCACTGCGAGCTGCCCGAGGGCCCGGCGCGGATCTTCTGCGGCGGCACCCACCTGCACCACCTCGGCGAGCTGGCCGAACTCCGCACCGAGCTGCGCCTGTCCGAGGACGGCAGCGAACTGGTCGCCGTCACCCGCCCCAAGCGCGCCTGAAACGACGCCGCGGGCGGTCACCCCTCACCGAGAGGGGTGACCGCCCGCTGTGCGTGCGCTCCGTGTTCCGGCGTCCTCAGACCTGCGTACGGTGGAAGTTCAGGTACGAGCGGGACGGCGTCGGGCCGCGCTGCCCCTGGTAGCGCGAGCCGTACCGCTCGGAGCCGTACGGGTGCTCGGACGGCGAGGAGAGCCGGAACAGGCAGAGCTGCCCGATCTTCATCCCCGGGTACAGCTTGATCGGCAGCGTCGCGACGTTCGACAGCTCCAGCGTGACGTGCCCGCTGAAGCCGGGGTCGATGAAGCCGGCCGTGGAGTGCGTCAGCAGGCCGAGCCGGCCGAGGCTGGACTTGCCCTCCAGCCGGGAGGCGACGTCCTCCGGCAGCGTGATGACCTCGTACGTCGACGCCAGCACGAACTCGCCCGGGTGCAGGATGAACGCGTCGTCGCCCTCCGGCTCGACCAGCCGGGTCAGGTCCGGCTGCTCCTCGGAGGGGTCGATGTGCGGGTAGCGGTGGTTCTCGAACACGCGAAAGAAGCGGTCCAGTCGCACATCGATACTGGAGGGCTGGACCATCGCGGGGTCGAACGGGTCGATCATGACCCGGCCCTTGTCGATCTCGGCCCGAATGTCCTTGTCAGAGAGCAGCACGCTTCGAGGTTACGTGCACGACGCGGCCCCGGACGAATCGCCCGGGGCCCGTTCCGTCCTCGTGCCGCCCGTCAGGCCAGGAACTCCGCGGCCTCCAGCCGCATCGCCCGGGCCAGTTGCGGCGCCGACAGCTCCCGTACATCGGCCAGCACCGAACTCCTCAGCCGTCCACACTGCGGACAGCGGATCAGCCTGCCGGGCCCCAGCCGGCCGGGCCCGAGGTTCTGCATCGGGAACGTGGTGGTGCTGAACAGGTGCCCCTCGGCACAACGAACGACGGCGCGCTGCTCCATCGGTCCCCTTCCCATCCTTACCCCAGTACTCACCCGTACTCATCGTGCCCCGAACGGCGGAGCCCCCGGGACGACGTCACATTAGGGGATGTTCCGGACATTCCACACCGCGGCTCGCCGCCCCGAAGTCCACCCACCGGAGCACTCTCACGCGGCCCACACAGTACGCCCCCCACCGCACCTCCCGCGGCTCCGCCACGTCCCCCCGCCACCTGTGCAACGGGCGTCACGGATGGGGTACAGTGATGCTGGATCGAGCGGTCTCTGACAGCTCATCAGGCGGGCGTAGTTTAATGGTAGAACATGAGCTTCCCAAGCTTATAGCGCGAGTTCGATTCTCGTCGCCCGCTCCAGTGCAAAGCCCCAGGTCAGCGGCCTGGGGCTTGTTCATTCCTAGATCAATTCGGGCGTTTGAGCTATGAGCTTGGGTTCTCGCCATTTCTCTGGGGTTCCGGCGTGATTCTCGCCGCCGGTGCCACCAAGTCCGGGTGCCGCCCGGCTTCCAGAAGAGAACCTGTATCCAAGTCATATGCCCTTCCTGGGTAGAGACTTGATCGGATTCTTAGAGGTGTTTCTGAGGCTTTGCCAGCGCATGTCCGCTCCCGTGTGCGTCCTGATCCGGCCCTTGGTGGGTGGGTGACGGCGGTCCGGTCGTTGTTGTGCACGAGTAGCGCACGAGTAGCGCAAGGGACCCGCCGACGGCAGCGGATCCCGTGTCCCGCCGCCTCTGTGGCCGGGTCTGGGGTATGAGCTTTCCAGGCTCATGTCCTCGGAGGGAACGTCGGTTCTGGTCGGGTGCGTACGGTGTGTGGCAGCGCCAGGTCCGGACTGCAGGTAAGCCCGGTGGCTGGGCCCGCATCCTCACCACCGAAGCCGTCTCTGAAGCCATGGCCGCCCTCCGCGCGTTGCAGAGGCCCCGGACGTTCGGGGCCCCGGATCACAGAGCCGGCGATCCGGGGCGTTGGCCGTTCTCCTCCGGCCGGCCGATCCCGGTGCGGACGCGGTGGTCGAGTTTGGCGGCGAGTTCGTGTTGGCGGTCGTCGTTGGAGTGCTGGTAGATGAGGGCTGCGCGTGGTGTGCTCTGGCCCATGCGGACCATGAGGTCCTTGAGGCTGGTGTTCTCCTGGGAGAGGAGGGTATTTCCGGTGTGGCGCAGGTCGTAGAAGGTGAAACTCGCGGGCAGGTCCGCGACGAGGGTGCGAGCCGCCTTGAACCTGCGGCCGAAGGTTGAGCGTCGGTACGGGGCGCCCTTCTCTCCGACGAAGACCAGCCCGAGGGGCCCGGGTTCGGCGTAGCGGTCCATGTGCAGGCATAGTGCGTCGTCGAGGAAGGCCGGCAGGTGGATGACGCGCGTTCCGGCCCTCGATTTGGGGCGGCCGGTTACGCGCCTGCCGTTGGGGAGTTCCGGTGAGGCGGAGCGGATCCTGATCAGGTGTTTGTCGAGGTTGATGTTCTCCCGGCGCAGGGCTGCCAGTTCCTCGGGCCGCAGGGTGGCGAACGCGCCGAGCAGGATGAGGAGCCGCCACCTGTCGCCGACGTTGTCGGCGAGCGCGAAGACCTGCTCCACGGTGGCGACACCGCGTTCGGCCGGGTACTCGCTGCCCGCACCGCGAATGCGGCACGGGTTGCGGGGGAGCGTCTCGTCGTCGGCAACGGCGGTTTCCATTATGGACTTGAGCAGCCGGTACGCCTTGGGGGTGACGGAGGGGGCGGTGGTACTGCGTTGCTCGGAGTTCCACGCCCGGACCTTCGCATAGGTGATGTGGGTGACGGGTGTGTTGCCGAAGGTGGGGAGGAGGCGCGTCCGAAGCAGGCGCTGGTAGAGACCGCGGGTGGTGGGCATCAGGGGACGGTTGTCGATCCAGTCCTGCGCGTAGTCCTTGAACAGGACGCCTTGGAGGGGGGACGTGCGTGGTGTCCGGCGGCCATGGGCGAGATCGTCCTTGACGAGGGCCAGCCAGGTGATGGTTTCAAGTTCGGTGTCGAACGTCTCCGGGGACCGCTGTGTCTGGCCGTTACGGTCGGTGTAGCTCGCGCTCCAGCGGCCGGAGCGGTACTGGCGGGTGTTGCCGAAACCGTCGGCGGCTCTGCTTCTTCCTGCCAGTCATGATTCTGCCCTCCAGGGTGGGCGTCGAGCCGAGGGGCCGCGCCATTGCCGACCGATTCGCCGCGGGGCGGTGGCAAAACCGTCCCGATCACCTGATTCCAGTGAATACCTTCGGCGGGCTGCATGGAAAGGCATCACTCCAGCCGGCCTCGAATCAGCTATCACGGGGTCGGCTGTTCGAGGTGTCACTTCTTCGGGCGATGCTTCAGCTGAGGCATCCAGTACTCGGGCGGCTGGAGGTCTGCCGCCGCTGTGGCCCAGTCTCTCTGCGGATCTGGGTTGCGGGGGTCACGGGTGGGCGGGTCGTCAAGGTCGAGGACACGCCGCAGTGCTGCTGCCATCGCTGGGGAGGGGTCTCGAACAAGATCGTTCAGCAGGAGCGGCATGCCGAACGGGTTGGGCTGCGGGTTCCATGTCCGGCAGACGACCTGGCAGTGCCCGTAGGCTTCGAAGATGACGCTCTCGCAGTGCGTCGCGCTCTCTATGTCTCCGAGCCAAACGAGCCGGGTGCCGGGGGCGAGGCGCTCCCGTCCGATCAGGGTTCCGTTGCGAACCTCGCCGTAGCGGTCGAGGTAGGGCACCGGGTCGTCGTCACCGCCGGGGTCCTGGTTGCTGAAGCCGGCCACATGCCCGGGGTGATCAGCTCCACTGATCTCAAGGACGTCTCCGTCGGCGTGAGCCTGCCAGATGTCGAGGATCTCCGGCTCGCCGACTTCGAGAACATTGCCTTCAGCGTCGCCCTGCTGGATGTCGTGGATCTCCGGGGCGTCGTCGCTAGGGAAGGAGTATGCGATCAGAGCAAAGATCTGCCCTGCTCTCAGCGGGATGACCACACGGTCATCGGGGGATACGGGATGACGGTGCGGTGAGGGTGCCCACGAGGCGATTCCGGTTACCTGCTCCTGCGCGAGCTGGACGGCCTGAACGGCAGTCGCCTCGGGAACCCGGAAGAACTCCCGCTTCGAGGAGACTCGGTAGTCAACAAGAAGCTGGTGGGCCCGCTTCTCGACCGCCTCGTGCTTCAGCGTCCGCGTGCGGTAGGCGACTTGGTAGGGCAGCGGGACTGCTGTCCTCGACAGTTCGTGGGCCCGGTCCTCCGGAAGGCGGCCGGACCAGCCGATTTTGACAAGACCGGGCATCTCCGGATTAACCAGTACATATACAAATTTGGCCCTGTAGCCAGGCACCTGCTGCTTCCCCGGCATCTTCCGCTCCCCCAACCGAACAACGCATCGCGATGCGTTCGAATGCCAGCCAGCCTATGCCCGGCCACGGACATGGAGACGGGTGCGGTGTCGCGTGACCGACACCTGTCGGCCCGGCCGGCGGCCTGCGGTTCCGACGTCCATCGCCGCAGGAGATTTCCGATTGGGGAAAATGGTTCACATGTTCTATTTGCCTTGATTGTCAGTGGCTGCTTCTAGGGTGGGCGCCACCACCCGGGGTGCGAGCCGGGTACGGCGCTGAATCCATCGTGCAGGGTAGGTATGCGTGAAATACGACGATGTTGCCGGGTTGTCCAACCACCCGGCGTGGCGGCTGCTGTGTGCGGAGCATGCGCCGCTGGTGCTGGCGTTCTGCGGCACGGTCTTCGTTGACGAGAACGAGCGGGGGGTGCCCGAGGGCATCCTGGTCTCCCGTCTGGACGACCAGTTGTACGACCTCAACGAGCGGGGGCTGGGCCCGTTCCCGCGTCCCGCCTCGGAGTACCTGACTGAGTGGACGAACAACGGCTGGCTGCGCAAGTACTACCCGCCCGGCGAGGACGAGCCGCATTTCGACGCGACCAGCGCCCTGGAGAAGGCCGTCGCCTGGGTCCGGTCCCTGCCGGCGCGCTCGTTCATCGGTACCGAGTCCCGCCTGGGCACCATCGTCGACCTGCTGCGGCAGATGGCCTTCGGTACGGAGATGGATCCGCAGGCACGCATCGACGAGCTCAGCCGTGAACGGGACCAGATCGATGCCCGGATCGCGCGGCTGCGTGCGGGTGAGCTCGAGGTGCTGACGCCGTTCGCTCTGCTGGACCGGTACCAGCAGGTGGAGAGTATGGCGATCGACCTGCTGCGGGACTTCCGGGAGGTCGAGGGGAACCTGCGGGAGCTGGACCGGGGCTTCCGCCAGGACGTGGCGGGTGCCGAGGGCGGCAAGGGCGAGCTGCTGGCCTCCATCCTCATGGACCGGGAGATGATCGCCGACTCGGAGCAGGGCCAGAGCTTCCAGGCGTTCTTCGACTACCTCCTGTCGCCCCGCCGTCAGGAGGAGCTGCTGGATCTCCTGGAAGAGGTGAACCAGCTGCCGCAACTGGACGGCAAGACCAACAAGAATCTCCTCAAGATCCCGCGGGCGTGGCTCGAAGCGGCCGAGAGCACCCAGGACACGGTCCGGCAGCTCACCGAGCAGCTGCGCCGTTTCCTCACCGATCGGGGGCGGGAGGAGGACCGCCGGGTTCTGGTCCTGGCACGCTCCATCCAGCGCCACGTCACGGCGCTGGACGGCCGGCGCGACCTTCCGGGAATGGAGCTGGAGGTCCCGCAGGTGGACCTGGTCCTGCCGATGGAGCGGCGCCTGTACATGCCGGTCGAGCGGGCGGAGCTGGACAGCGCGGTGGACGAGTCGTCCGACGTGGCGGACGTGGACGTCTCGGAGCTGTTCGCAGGCCTGCATGTGGACGGCGAGGTGCTGGCCGGACAGGTGCTGGCGCTGCTCGAAGAGAGCCCGAGCGGTCAGGCGAATTTGGCAGCGGTCGTGGACCGCTTCCCGCTGACACTGGGGCTCGCCGAGCTCCTGACCTACTTCCAACTGCAGCGGCCGGGTCTGGACGTGGTGATCGACTCCGAGCAGACCCGCGAGGTGGTGTACGAGCGCGTCGACGCACCGGGGCAGAGCGCAGCTACGCACACCGTGGCCACGGTGCCGCAGGTGACCTTCGTGCTCAACGAGGGCGGCACGGCCGCCGGAGAGGTGGAACAAGCGTGAGCGACGCACTGTCCGTGCCCGTCGTGCATCTGCTGAAAGCCGGTGTGCTGTACCAGAGTGACGCGCCGGCGGTCTGGGAGCAGATCACCGCGCATCAGACAGCGATCGGCGACTACCTCCGGGTGATCGGCCTGGACGTCGTGGTCGACGTCGCGGAGGGCTACGCCTACACCCGGCAGCTCGACCCCGAGGCACGCGACGACGGTGTCACGATGCCGCGGCTGGTGACACGCCACCGGCTCTCCTTCGCCGTCAGCCTGATGCTGGTCCTCCTGCGCGGGCGTCTCGCGGAGAGCGACGCCACCTCCGGCGACACCCGCCTGCTGCTGTCCCGCGACGACCTTGTCGAGATGGTCCGCGGCTTCCTGCCGCCGCGCAGCAACGAGGCGCAGCTGGTTGACCAGATCGACAGCCACATCAAGAAGCTGTGCGACCTGAAGGCGCTGCGCCAGACCAAGCAGCCCGGCCTGTACGAGGTCCGACGGCACATCAAGGCTCTCGTCGACGCCCAGGTCCTCAGCGACTTCAACGACCTGCTTTCCACTTACCGCGAGACCATCACGCCGGAGGGCGACGAATGAGCACTACCACCACCACGGCAGCGTCCCTCATTCCCCGGCAGTCAGGGCCCGCCGACGGGTTTCCCGGCGTTGGCCCGGGTTTCAGGCTGGCCAGTCTGGAGGTACTCAACTGGGGCACGTTCCACCGGACCATCTGGAGTTTCGGGATCGATGGCCGCAGCGCTCTACTGACCGGTGGAGTCGGTTCCGGCAAGTCCACGTTGGTGGATGCGATGACCACCCTGCTGCTGCCGGCCAACAAGATCGCCTACAACAAGGCCGCCGGCGCCGACGCGAAGGAGCGGAACCTGCGCTCGTACGTGCTCGGCCACTACAAGACCGAGCGGGTCGAGGCGACGAACAGCACCCGCCCGATCCCTCTTCGCGGCTCCTCCTCCCACAGCGTGGTCCTGGGCGTGTTCACCAACTACACCCTCGGACTCCACGTCACACTCGCCCAGGTGTTCTGGGTTCCCGATGCCAACACGGGACAGCCGGACCGGTTCTACGTCACCGCCGACACCCCGATGTCCATCGGCGCGCACTTCACCGACTTCGGGAACGACATCAACGACCTGCGCCAGCGCCTGCGGCGCAACGGCGCGACGATCCACAACAGCTATCCGCCCTACGCGAAGACCCTGCGCCGCGGCCTCGGCATCCCCAGCGACCAGGCGCTGGACCTGTTCCACCAGACGGTGTCGATGAAGGCTGTGGGGAGCCTGGACGAGTTCGTCCGCGAGCGGATGCTCGAACCGTTCGACGCCGAGACCGAGGTCGACAAGATCGTCACGCACTCCAACGCGTTGACCGCCAGCCACAGCGAGGTCGTGCGGGCGAAGGCGATGATCGCCGTTCTCGGGCCGATCGTGCAGGCCTGCGACAAGTGTGACGAGATCCAGCGTGACATCGACGCGCTCAAGCGGCGCCGCGACGTCCTCCCGGTCTTCTTCGCCCAGCATCGCCATGACGCCCTGGGGAAGCGCGACACCGAACTGCACGGCCGCATCGAGGAGCTCGCCGCGCAGCAGGAGCGGCGCGAGGCGGACCTTGAGCTGCTCCGTCAGAGCGCCGATACCCTTCAGCGCCAGATCGACGGAGCCGGCGGGGAGAAGCTCGTCCGGCTGGACGCCCGGATCGGGGAGCTGCGAGGTGAGCGTGACCGGCGCCGCGGCCGAGCCGGCGAATACGCGGGCTGGCTCGGAACGGCCGGCCTGGAGCCGGTCAGCGACGCGGTGTCGTTCGGTGAACGCGCCGGCCAGATCGCCGAGGCGCGTGCGCACGCCACGCGCCTGGAGGAGCGGGAACGCGAGGAACTCGACACGCTGGCAGTGGGTCGCCACAACAACGACAAGGAGACGGGCGAAATCCGGCAGGAGATCACCAGCCTGCAGAGCCAGCGTTCCAGCATCCCCGCCAAGCTCCTCGCGCTGCGGCAGAGCCTCGCGGCCGAGGCGGGCGTCTCTGTCGATGAGCTCCCCTTCGCGGGAGAACTGATCCAGGTCCGCGACGACGAAGCCGTTTGGGCCGGCGCGGCCGAACGTGTCCTGCGCGGCTTCGCGCTGTCCCTTCTCGTCCCCGAAGCCCAGTACTCCCGGGTCTCGGAGTGGGTGAACGGACGGCACCTCGGATTGCGCCTGGTGTACTACAAGGTGCCCGCCCAGGTACCGGCCGCGGAGCTGCCGCAGGACCGGGACGTGCTGACCGGCAAGCTCGAACTCCGGCACGACAGCTGGGCGCGCAACTGGCTCGCCACACAGCTGAAGACCCGCGCCGACTACGTGTGCGCGGCCGACCTGGACGCCTTCACCCGCTCCGCCCGGCCCGCAGTGACGTGGCAGGGCCTGATCAAGGGCGGCGGCGGCCGGCACGAGAAGAATGACGCCACCCGCATCGACGACCGGAGCTCCTGGGTTCTCGGCTGGTCCAACCAGGCGAAGCTGGACGCGCTCCTCGCCAAGGCCGCCCAACTCACCAAGGAGAGCGCGGCCATCACCACGCGAACCAGCGAGATCGCGCGGCGGAAGAAGGAACGGGCCGGCATCGGTGAGGCCTTGACGCTCCTTGGGAACGTCTCCTCCTACAACGACATCGACTGGCGGACGTCCGTTGCCGAGCTCGAACAGGTGGAGCAGCAGAAGAACGACCTCGAGGCCGAGATCGGCCTCGACAAGCTCACTGCGAAACTCCACCGAACGAACACCAAGATCAAGAGCGGCCAAGACGCCGTCCGCGCCGGCGGCGAGAAGCTCGGCGGCATCCGCAACGAGCGCAGCAAGGTGACGGCCCAGCTCTCGGCGACCTCCGCGGTCCTCGAACAGTCCGACCTCGCCGCCCTGGCCGGCCACACGGGCGCGCTGGCGGCCTTCCTGCCGCCTTCAGCTCCGGAGGAGCGGCACCTGGAACTGTTGCAGACAGCGGAGGCCCAGGCGTTCGCCAGTATCAGCCGCACCGTCGAGAGCCAGCAGCGAGCCCTCCAGAACGCCGCCAGCGACGCCACGGCGCTGATGACGTCCTTCCGCGCCACATACCGCCAGGACGCGAACGACCTCGACAACACCCTCGGCTCCGCCAAGAACTACCGCGCGCTCCACGACCAGCTGGTCAGCGACAACCTTCCCAGGTTCGAGGCGCAGTTCCAGCACTACCTGCGCACCAACGTCATCCGCGACATCGCCTCGTTCCAGGCCCGCCTGCGCGTCCAGGAACAGGAGATCCGTGAACGCATCGGCGTCATCAACGAATCGCTGAAGGAGATCGACTACGGCCCCGGCCGCTACGTCCGCCTCAACGCCGTGCCCACCGCCAACGTCGAGATCCGGGACTTCCGGCGCGACCTGCTCGAATGCACCACCGACGCACTCGCCACCGAGACCGACAACGCGTACACCGAGGAGAAGTTCCTCCAGGTCAAGCGCCTCATCGACCGGTTCAAGGGCCGCCCCGACGAGACCGAGAGGGACGCGCAGTGGACCGCCCGCGTGACCGACGTCCGCCGCTGGTTCACCTTCTCCGCCAGTGAGTGCAGCCGTGCCGACGACACCGAGTACGAGGTCTACTCGGACTCCAGCGGCAAGTCCGGCGGCCAGAAGGAGAAGCTCGCCTACACCATCCTGGCGGCCTCCCTGGCCTACCAGTTCCGCATCGACCCCGAGGCGAAGAACGACAAGACGTTCCGTTTCGTCGTCATCGACGAAGCGTTCGGGCGCGGCGACGACGACGCCGCCCACTTCGGCCTGGGCCTGTTCCACCGGCTCGGGCTCCAGCTCCTCGTCGTCACCCCGCTGCAGAAGCTCCACGTGATCGAACCCCACGTCAGCCGCGTCGGGTACGTCTACAAGTCCGACGAGATCCACTCACGGCTGGCCACGCTCACCATCGAGGAGTACCGCGAGCAGAAGGCGGCGATTCACCAGTCGGCTTCTCAGCCGGAGGCCCGGTCGTGACCCCGCCGCAGTGGACCCGTCCCGACCAGGTCGTCGCAGTACTTCGCCGCAGGTGGACCAGCGGGCTCCACCTCGCCGCGGCCGCGCAGAATCTTCCCTTCGAGCCCATCGGCATTCCACTCAAGGGCCCCCTCGCGGCCGACGCCACCCAGCACTACGAACAGGCCCGGGAGTGGGCGGAATCCTGGGCAGCTGGCCGGCACCCCCGGCTGCGGATCCAGACGAAGAACATCGGGGGTCGCAACAACACCGCAGCGAACACCATCCCCGAGCGGGTCTGGGTCGACACCCGCGAAGACCTCTGGTCCCTCCTCGGAGTCGGCGCACAAGTCGGCCTGTTCGACGATCTCCACGCCCGCACCACTCGGCAAAACCCCCACCTCGCCCAGTGGATGGCCACCCACCCGATGAAAGTGCTCCAGGCCCACACCCACTGGCAGCAGCTCGTCGACACCGTGCACTGGATCCGGGACCACGAAAGCGGCCCGATCTACCTGCGACAGGTCGACGTCCCCGGCGTCGACACCAAGTTCATCGAAAGCAGCAAGGGCATTCTCGGCGAGCTCCTCGACCACGCCCTGCCCACCGGCCGCATCCACGCCAACGCTCCGAAGGGCGACTTCGCCGCGCGCTACGGCTTCCTCACCAAGCCACCCTACGTACGCCTGCGCTACCTCGGCAACCAGCTGGGCCCGTTCAGCGAGATCACCGTCCGCGCGAACGAGCTCACCGCACCACCCCCGGGCATCCGCACCGTCTTCGTCCTCGAAAACGAAATCACCTACCTGTCCCTGCCTGACGTCCCCGGCGCCATCGCCATCCTCGGCGCCGGCTACGCCGCCGCACTCCTGCGCTACCTACCCTGGCTCGCCGACATCGACCTTCGGTACTGGGGCGACATCGACACCCACGGCTTCGCCATCCTCAGCCAGGTCCGCCGCCACTTCCCCCACACCCGGTCGTTCCTCATGGACCGCGACACCCTCCTCGCCCACCGAGCACACTGGGGCGAGGAGAAGACCCAGACAGCCGAGACACCTGCCCACCTCACCCCGGACGAAGCCGAGGTGGACCGCGAGCTACGCCTCGGCACCCACCGGCCACGCCTACGCCTGGAGCAGGAACGCATCCCGATCCGAACAATCCTGTGGGCCCTCACCGCATCGTGAAGAGGGCCCTGCTCTGGCCCGGACGCACCCAACACCTTCATGAGGCTTAACCACACGGAACACTGGCCTCGAACGATAAGCTTGCTGGATGCTTCCGCTGGCTCGGCGGGACTGGGGTGAAGTCCTCGGTGTCTGTGTGCCAGAGGGTGCGCACCAACCAGAAGACCAGGAAGGCCGAGCCGACGTGCTTAACGAGACGGACCTGTTCGCGCAGGACGTGACAGTGCCGACCGTTGGCCAACTTGTCACGGTGCGTAATCGCTCATGGGTGGCTACAGCTGTGGAACGGTCCTCCATCACAGTCGAGCAGCCCGGCAGTCCTCTGCTCGCCGAAGCACAGCACCTGGTCTCCTTGGTTTCCGTGGACGGCGACGCCGGCAACGAGGAGCTTCGCGTCCTGTGGGAGCTTGAGCCCGGCGCCACAGCTCGCGAGCAGCACACCCTGCCGTCTCCCGAGGCTGGGTTCGACGATCCGGCAAAGTTGGATGCCTTCCTGGACGCGGTGCGCTGGGGCTCGGTGGCCACGGCGGACAAGACTCTGCTGCAGGCCCCTTTCCGTTCCGGGGTGAAGCCGGAGGACTACCAGCTCGACCCGGTGGTACGGGCGCTGCAGATGCCTCGTACGAACCTGCTGATTGCGGATGACGTCGGTCTTGGCAAGACCATCGAGGCAGGTCTTGTAATGCAGGAACTCATGCTGCGGCATCGCGCGCGGACGATGCTGATCGTCTGCCCTGCCTCGCTCACTCTGCAATGGCGCGATGAGATGCGGGACAAGTTCGGGCTCCCTTTCAAGATCGTAGATGCGGAGCTCCTGAAGGAGTTGCGGAGGTCACGCAGCCTGTACGCGAACCCGTGGACGCACTACCCGCGCTTGATCGTCTCGATCGACTGGCTCAAGCGGGATCGGCCCTTGGCGCTGCTGCGCTCGATCCTGCCGTCGGTGCCTCAGTACCCGCGCACCTTCGATCTGCTCGTGGTCGACGAAGTGCACACCTGTGCGCCCTCCGGTTCTGGAAAGTACGCGGTCGACTCGCAACGCACCAACGCGATCAAAACTCTTGCTCCGCACACCGAGCACCGCTTGTTCCTATCGGCGACCCCGCACAACGGCTACCTGGAATCCTTCACCGCGCTGCTGGCGCTGCTCGACAGTCACCGCTTCGCCCGCACCCTGGAGCCTTCGGAGGAGGCCAAGGCGCAGGTGATGGTGCGCCGACTGAAGCGGGACCTGCCGCCGATGTGGGACGGCCGTCCACGCTTTCCGGAACGGGACCTCGACCACCCTTTGGAGGTCGCCTACGACGCTGCCACACGTGATGCCTATGCGAAGCTCGACCTGTACGCCCAGTCCCGCCGAGAAGCGATCTCCGGACAGCTGATGTTGGAGGGTATGGCACCGAGCCGCGCGGCGGACTTCGTGGTCACACTGCTCAAACGTCGCTTCCTGTCCAGCCCGAAGGCGTTTGCCAACACGGTGGAGGCCCATCTGGGGACGATGCTCGCCCGGGCGCGGCAGGACACGGCCGAACGTGATGACGACCACAGCTCGTATACGGCGCTGGAGAAGGTCCTCGCCAAGATGATCGAGCAGCTGGAGGAGACAGCCGAGGACGACACCGCATTCGAGGCTGCTGCCCGGAGCGCTCTCGCCACTGCCCGCAAGTTCTCCCCCCCGCTGTCCGCCACCGAGAAGGCCCTGTTGGAGGGGCTAAGGGACTGGGGTCTGACCAACTCGGACAAGGCCGATAGTAAGTTCACCGCCTTCCTCGGTTGGCTGCGTGGAATCGTGCAGCATGACGGAGCCGACGGCGTGGCTGGCCGCTGGGACGGTGAGCGGGTCATCGTCTTCACCGAATACCGCGACACGCAACGCTGGTTGCATGAACGGCTGATTAGCGCCGGAGTTCCGAGCGAGGCCATTGCTCAGCTCTACGGCGGCCAGGACCTCGACGAGCGCGAGCGCGTCAAGAATGTCTTCCAGGACGACCTCGACGTCGACCCGGTCCGGATCCTGCTCGCAACCGACTCGGCAAGCGAGGGCATCAACCTGCAGAACCACTGCCATCGCGTACTGCACTGGGAAATCCCATGGAATCCCAACCGACTTGAGCAGCGCAACGGTCGAGTGGACCGGCACGGCCAGACCGCCGACAAGGTCGAGATCGTGCACTTCGTCCCTCAGGGTTGGGACCGCCAGCGCGAGGAGGACACCGGATTCACCGAGGGCACCCTTGAGGACGCGATGGCATTCCTCGGCGTCGCGGTGCGTAAGGTCGAACAGATCCGCACCGACCTCGGCAGCGCCGGCGAAGTGATCGCCAGTCAGGTCGAACAGAAGATGCTCGGCAAGCGCTCCAGCTGGCAGACAACCGACAGGGAGATCCAGCGGCGGGCCGGCAAGGCCGTGCTGAAGATCGAACGGAACCTGGCGCACGACCTGCAACAGGCCCAGGACCAGCTCACCCGCAGCCGCACCGAGCTGAATCTGAACGCACAGACGATTGAGCGTGTGGTGCGTACCGCACTGCGTCTGGCCCACAATAAGGACCTGATCGACGTCCCGTCGCCCAAGGGGGTCAACGCACGCTGCTTCAAGCTCCCGGAGCTGAAAGCGGGGTGGGCCCAGGCCCGAAACGACGGCCTGCGGCATCCGGTGAGCGGCAAGGAACGCCCGGTCACCTTCGAACAGGACTATGCCGGACGCACCGACGTCGTCCTGTTGCACCTGAACCACCGCCTGGTCGACCTGTGCCTGCGCCTGCTGCGCGCCGAACTGTGGTCCCAGGGTGAATACGGCGCACACCTATCCCGTGTCACCGCCCGGGTCGTCCCCGGTGATCTGCTGCGCAGCCCGGCAGTCATTGCTCACGGCCGTGTCGTGCTGACCGGGAACCGCGGTGTGCGCCTGCACGAGCAGATCGCTCTGGCCGGCGGCCTGATCGAGCACGGCAAACTGGCCGTGGAGAAGAATCCTGACGTCTTGGAGCGCTGGCTCGCTGCCGCCTCACAGGACGCACCACCGGCCGAAGTCCTCGAACGACTCACCGGGCTGTGGGGGGCCTTGGAAACCCCGCTGCGCAAGGCCCTGGCAGCCGAGTCGAACAAGATCGCACGCAAGCAGGGCAAGGTCCTCGAAAAGCGCTGCGAGGAGGACGTCAAGGCGATGCAGACGGTCCTGACCGAGCTGGAACGCAACATCCGGGAGTCCCTCGACGAGAACCCGCAATGGCGCCAGGGTTCACTGCTCACTCTCGAACCGGAACGCGAGCAGCTGACGAAGGACCACGCCGAACTGAATGCACGCCTCACCGCCATCCCCGGGCAGCGCGAATCCGAGGCTGCTGCCCTGCGCCACCGCTACGCCGATCCGGTCGCCCGCCGATTCCCCGCCGCGGTCACCTTCCTCGTCCCTGCCTCATTGACCGTAGGCACTCCCGCACACCAGGCAGGTCGCTGATGCCACCCCGTACTCGCTCTCCGAAGTCGCCCCAGCAGAAGCCGATCGAGCAACATGCCGAGTGGCTCAACCTGCTGCGCCCGGACGGCCCATTCCTCACGGCGAAGATCCTTGCCGAGGCGTTTCCTCAGGGTCTCGGCGTTGTCGAAACGCCGCTGCGCGCGCGCACCCGACAGGCGTGGGCGGAGCTCGAAGCCGACCCGGCGACCCTCTGCTCCGTCTGGCAGAATCTGGTCCTGGACGAGCTGCTCGACTACCGGGGCCAGGTACTGCGCCAGGGCTCGATGCTGCCGCGCGAGCTGTCCGACGGTTCCGGCACGGCCCCCGACGCGCTGCTCATGGGTCCGGCCGACCCCACCAGCGGCCTGCACGGCGCTGCCGAACGCGCCCTGATCTACCGGCGCCCGTGGGGCGAGTCCCTCACCCGCGCCCGGAAGGGCCTGCCGTCATTGGCAGAACAGGCCGCCGAGCTCTGTCGGCGACGGGCCGTGCCCCTCGCACTGCTTAGCAACGGCCGTCTGTGGGTCCTCGTCCACGCCCGCCCGTCAGTGCCGACCTCTGTCGCGATCTTCGACGCCGACATCTGGTTCGATGAGCCGCTGCTCCTGCGCGCCTTCGTCACGCTCCTCGGCGCCCGCTGCGCCGCGATCGCGCCGAAGGACCGCGATGGCAACGACACCGATTCCCTCGCCGCCCTGTTCACCCGCACCGCCGCCGACACCACCACCGTCACCAAGACCCTCGGCCGGCAGGTCCGGGCAGCCGTGGAACTCCTCGTGGCGGAACTCTCCCGGCTTGACCGCGAGGCTGATGGCACAGTGCTGGAAGGTGTCGCTCCACGAACTGTCTACCGTGCAGCCCTGACGGTGATGATGCGCATCGTCTTCCTCCTCTATGCGGAAGAACAGGGGTTGTTGCCTGCCGACGACGAGCTGTATGCGGACTCGTACGCGGTCACCAAGCTCTACGATCGTCTCGACCAGGACGACGCCGCGATCGCGGACCGTTGGCAGGCTGCGTGGCCTACTCTGCTTGCCACCTTCCGTGCTGTGCACGGTGGCGCGCGCCACCCGGACATGTGGATCCCCGCATACGGCGGATCACTGTTCGATCCGAACCGGTTTCCGTGGCTGGAACGGTTGAAGGTCACCGATCGCGTCGTATTCGCCATGCTCGACGCGCTGATCAAGCTCAAGCGCATTACACTGGCAGGCAAGGTCACTTCGACGGAACACTTGTCCTATAAGGGCCTTGATGTCGAACAGATCGGCCACGTCTACGAAGGCCTGCTCGAACACTCCGCCGTCCGGCTCAACGAAACCCATCTCGGGCTCAAGGGCAAGGCCAGCATCAACGTCAAGCTCGCCGACCTCGAAGCCTGGCAAACGAGCGGACGTCTTCAGGCCGAGACCACCAAGCTCGCCGACCTGACGGCAAAGCAATTCACCTCTGCGCTGACAACCAAACCGACCGGCGCAGCGATCGGCACACTTGACGCGGCCTGCGACAACAACCCCGAGCTCGCAGCTCGCGTCCGGCCGTTCTTCGGCCTCCTGCGCTCCGACCTTCGCGATGAGCCGATCGTCCACCCTGAGGGGACGGTCATCGTCACCCAGGTCGGCGACCGCCGTGACTCCGGCACCCACTACACCCCACGCGTCCTTGCCGAGGAGATTGTCCTCCACACCCTCGACCCGCTCTGTTTCTCACCCGGCTCACCAGAGGGAATCCCGAGGCCTGCCGACGGCACCCAGCCAGCGGAGTGGCGAGTGCGGCCGGCCTCGGAACTGTTGGCGCTCAAGATCCTCGATCCTGCAATGGGTTCTGGCGCATTCCTCGTCTCCGCCTGTCGGTACCTGTCAGAGCGCGTCGTCGAGGCGTGGGAGCGCGACGAGATTCCGACAGGAGTCTCCGAGCGCTTGGGTGAGCAGCGTGACGACCGGGACGCCCTGCTCCTCGAAGCTCGCCGTATGGTCGCCGACCGCTGCCTGTACGGTGTCGACATCGACGAGATGGCGGTTGAGCTCGCGAAGCTCTCGCTGTGGCTGGTGACCCTCGCGAAGGGGCGACCTTTCAACTTTGTTGATCACGCTCTGCGGTGTGGGGATTCGCTCATTGGCTGCCTAACGGTCGATCAGATCGAGGCGTTTCACCTCAAGCCCAGCGAGGGTCGGATGAAGCTCCGCCTCACTGATGAGCTCGACAAGGTCATCGGCCCCTTGCTGTCGCAGGCCGCGGAACTGCGCCGTGACATCGAAGAGCACGAGGTGATCGACATCCGAGATGCGCGGACGAAGGCAGCGAAGCTCGCCAAGGCCGAGTCGCTGACCGAAAGACTGCGGCTTGCCGCGGATACCGTGGTCGGTGCAAAACTGTCTACCGCCACTACCAAGTCCGACGATGCCTACAACGATCGCCTCGCCTCCATTGCCGACCTCGTCGAGCGGGCGCTCCTGGGCGACGAAGACTCAACCGTCAAGGCACGCGCCATCGTCGACGACTGGCTACTTGGCCCCAGTGACGGGCCGCGAAACACCCGCCTGCGCCCGCTACACTGGCCGCTGGAGTTCCCGGAGATCATCGCCGACCCCCTTCGTGGAAACCGTCGTTTCGACGCGGTGGTGGGCAACCCGCCGTTCATCGGTGGCACCGAGATCAGCGGCCGAATTGGCAAGGACGTTCTCGGTTACATTGGGCAGGTAGTCTCTGACGGATTTACTGCTGGCGGACGTGCTGACCTTTGCACTTATTTCCTGCTGAGGAACTTGCAACTGGCCCAGGGGCGGCGGACTGGACTCATCGCCGTAAACACCATCGCACAGGGTGATTCGAGGGAAGTCGGCCTCGCGAGGGCAGCAACTCATGACAGGAAGATCTTCCGTGCGATCAAATCTCAGCCCTGGCCTGGCGAGGCGAGCGTTTATGTCTCACTAATCTGGCTCGGTGATACTGGAGAAAATGAAGAGGCTATTCTTGGTGGAATTTCTTCCCCCAGCATCAGCTCGAATTTGACTAAGCCGTCCCGAGTATCGGGGGCGCCCCGCTTGCTAGCCGCCTACACCGGCCAGGCCCCCAATGGATATCAGGTTCGCTCACCATTTGTTATTGATGACACGCAGGCCCAGAAGATGCTTGCCGCGAACACCAGCAATATGCAAGTGATCTTTCCATACATCACCGGCGATGAGGTAAATAACCGCCCCGATTCATCGGCAACGCGTTGGGCTATTGACTTCAATGACATGCCAATCGAGAGAGCTCGGGATTTCCCGGAGGTTTTCAGCTTTCTCGAACATCGAATTCAACCGAGTCTAACGTCCGGGACGGAAAGCGCTTCCCGTTGGTGGCAGCACCACCGTCGACGTCCTGAGTTGCGCGAGGCCATCGCTAGCTATCGTCGTGTACTCGTGATGGGACGTATGAGCAAATATGGAATGCCGAGCATCATCCCAAACGGGCAGGTCTTCTCTGACCAGCTGGTGGTCTTCTATACGCCTCACCATGAATCCATGCTCGCGCTCCTGACGAGTGCCTGGCACTTTAACTGGTGGACCGTCAAGGGCGAGTCGACGATGAAATCAGACCCGCGCTACACCCCTTCTGACGGCTTCGACACCTTCCCTCAACCGGACCTCACTCCCCGCATCCGCGCAGCTGGCGATGACCTGAACATCTACCGTCGCCATGTTCAGCTGACGCGAAACCCGCAACTCGGCATGACCGACCTCTACAACGAGGTGCACCGCCCGGCGAATCTTGACGCCGATATTCAGCGGCTACGCGAGATCCACGTCGAGATCGACGAGGCCGTCGCCGAGTCATACCTCGCGCACCCCCTCGCCGCGCAGTTCGGCTGGACGCCGCTCGCGCTGAACCATGACTTCCACGAGACCGTCCACGGCTTGCGCTGGACCGTTGACCCCGATGTACAGATCGAGATGAACGACCGTCTGCTCGAACTGAACCACGCCCTCTATGAGGACGAGGTCCGCCGTGGCCTCCACAGCAAGAAGGGGCCTGCCAAGCCGAAGAAGACCACCGCCCCGAAGCCGTCCCAAGACCCCGGGGCGGGGCTCTGGTAGCGGCGCCCACCCCCCAACGTCACGTGCAGCTCACACCTCGGCTGTGATCTGCCCCGCTCTGTCACTGCAGCGTCCTATTGTGGTGACCTATGAGCGCTAAGTTGCCGTCTACGACGTCGAGCGAGCCGGTCCTGACTGTCCCGTCCCCTGGCGTAGTGCGGGACGAGCTGGCCGAGCTGGTGGTCCGGGACCTGCTCGGGCCGGTGGGCGGCGACGTGGAGGAGGTCGCGGACTCACCGACCGATTGGTACGTCCTCGGCCGGCTTGCGCCGAACGGCACCGCGATCCTTCCGGAGGAGCAGGACGCCTCGCTCAGTGACAGCAGACTGCCAGGTGCTGATGAAGGATCACCGGACGCGGATGCGCCGAACGTGCCGAGCCTCAGCCCCTCCTCGATCGGGTTCACGGCGCGCGTGCGAGGTGACGTCGAGTCCCTTGAGGTGGCCGGCGCATGGGCACGCTATATTCGCGCGCATTCGACGGACCCGAGCATCGAGAAGCTGATCTGGCGGCGCAAGCAGCACTCCGGCAGCGTGCCGATCAAGCTCGTTGAGGGGTCCGTCGAGCGGCTCGTACTCGACACCGAGGACGCGCAGATGGTATTGCGCGGACGCGTCCGCCGCTTCCAGAGCGACTGGCTGGTCACGTTGTTCCTGGTCAACACCACCGAGACCGACTCCAACTCCGCGCTGCACTGGGCCTTCCAGGCCGAACTGTCGGCGACTGGGGTGGATGGCGCGGCCGTATTCCTGCCTCGGCACGAACCCGGTTCCGGTGGCGACACTGCCGACCGGGGTGAGCAGCGGCGTCTGGCGATGGCGTACCGCTTCAGCCCGGAGTTCGCCGTGGGGCACGCCACCGGCGTACACGCAACAGCGAGTAGCGCTGATCCCATGACGGCCATCACGGTTCAAACGAAGGCCGCGCCGGAGTACGACATTGCGCACACCGACGCCCCGTCCCTTGACGCAGACCCAGACCTGCCGGAGCTGGCCAACCTGTTGGTCGACATGAAGTTGCTGGCCGCCGGCGGAACGGAGGAGCTGCGTGCGGGGCTGATGCCATTGGTGGGCGGATATCGAGCGTGGATCAGCCAGGCCGAGGAACGGATTGGACAGAAAGGTCAGCATCTCGACGAGTACAGGGTCCAGGCCGGTGAGGCGCTGACGGAGGCAAAGCGAGCAGCTGACCGAATTGAGGCGGGTATCGAGCTGGTTCTCAGGGATGCTGACGCCTTGGCCGCGTTCCGGTTCGCGAACAGCGCGATGCACCTGCAGCGCATCCACACCCGGGTCGCCGCGGCCCGGCGTCGTGATCAACATCGCGACGCACAAGAGATTTTTGTTGAGGAGGACCAGCCGAAGAACCGGTCTTGGCGTCCTTTCCAGCTCGCGTTCCTGCTGTTGAACCTTCCCGCTCTGACAGATCCGGCCCACCCGGAGCGCGCCACGGGGGCCGAGGCGGTGGCAGACCTACTGTGGTTCCCCACTGGTGGTGGCAAGACGGAGGCGTACCTCGGCCTGACCGCCTACACCCTCGCCATCCGTAGGCTGCGACCGAACCTCGGTGGCCTCGACGCCGGCCACGGGATTGCGGTCCTCATGCGCTACACCCTGAGGCTGCTGACAATCCAGCAGTTCCAGCGTGCTGCCGCACTGATCTGCGCGTGCGAGGTCCTGCGTCGAGCAGACGAGACGCGATGGGGAGCGGAGCCGTTCCGAATCGGCCTGTGGGTCGGCGGGAAGGTCTCCCCGAACACGACCGACAAGGCCAATGACTGGGTCAAAGACGTGCGTCGGGCCAGTGGACGGCCCAACCAGAACTCGGGCACGCCTTACCAGCTCACCAGTTGCCCATGGTGCGGTACGAAGATCGAGAAGGGGCGCGACGTCGATGTCGACATGACCCTTCGCCGCACCTACCTGCGGTGCCCGGACATGTTCTCCTGTCCCTTCGGCCGTTGGGACCCGCATGGGGAAGGCCTGCCAGTCGTCGTAGTCGACGAGGAGATCTATCGGGTGCTGCCGAGTCTGGTCATCGCGACAGTCGACAAGTTCGCACAGCTGGCGTGGAACGGGCGCACACAGGCCTTGTTCGGGCGGGCCTCACGGCTCTGTTCCCGGCATGGGTACGTCACGGCTCAGATCGCGGAGGAGGAGTGGGAAGCCAGCAGCCATCTCGCGGAGGGGCGTCATCCCTCCGCAGAACTCACCGCAGCCCCGCGGGTGCGTCCGCCGGACCTGATCGTGCAGGACGAGTTGCACCTGATCTCCGGCCCCCTTGGCTCACTGACCGGCCTGTACGAGGCAGCAGTCGACCGATTGGCCACCTGGGAGTATGCGCCGGGCAAGACCGCGCGGCCCAAGGTGATTGCTTCGACGGCCACTGTCCGCCGCGCGGAGCGGCAGATCCATGCGCTCTTCGACCGGCGTACCGAAGTCTTCCCGCCGCAGGGCTTGGAGATTGGCGACAGCTTCTTCGCTCGGCAGCGGCCTACTGAGTCTCACCCCGGGCGTCGTTACATCGGGATCTGTGCGCAGGGGGTGCGCACGAAGTCCACGATGATCCGGGTGTATGTCGCCGTACTCGCCGCTGCACAGACCGTGCATAAGAAGTACGGACACAATCCGGTGACCGATCCGTACATGACGCTGGTTGGCTACTTCAACAGCCTGCGGGATCTCGGCGGCATGCGCCTCTCGGTCGAGGACGACGTCTCCACCCGACTTGAACGCATCAACGAACGCGGTCTGTCCAGGCGTTACGACCTGCGGCTCGAGGAACTCACCTCACGCCTGACTTCGGAGAAGATCCCGGATATTCTCCAACAGCTCGAGTACACCTTCCCCAGGGCAAACAGGCTGACGCCGATCGACGTTCTCCTCGCCACCAATATGATCGCCGTTGGAGTCGACGTCTCCCGGCTTGGCGTGATGGTCGTCGCCAACCAGCCCAAGTCCACGGCCGAGTACATCCAGGCAACGAGCCGCGTCGGCCGTGCCGCCCCCGGTCTTGTCTTCACGGTCTTCAACTGGGCCCGGCCACGTGACCTCTCCCACTACGAGACCTTCGAGCACTTTCACGCCACCGTGTACCGGCACGTCGAAGCCCTGTCAGTTACTCCGTTCGCCGAGCGAGCCATAGACCGTGGCCTGACCGGCGTCCTGGTAGCGCTGGCCCGCAACCTGGAGGCCAGTGACAACGGAAACCTCGGCGCGCAGACCTTCGACACACGGAGCCGGACGGCCGACCACATCGTGCGCTACCTGGAACGCCGCGCCGGCGAGGTAGCAACCGATCGCAACATCGCGGCCCGGGTACGGGAGGAACTCGACAACATCCTGGATCTGTGGGCCCGCGAGCAGCGACGCCCGGCGACTCGGCTGGTTTTCGACGCGAAGGGCAAGGCCGACGACATCGTCAGCCTGCTCCATAGCCCAGACTCCGGCCCGTGGAAGCGCACGACTTGTCCGACATCGCTACGCGAAGTCGAGCCAGGCATCCGACTGGTTCTACGAACTGCGCCAGGCAGCGCCGAGGACCATGAACAGCATCCGTTTCTCCCACGCACGAGCACGGACGTCGGCGGCGCCGCACACGAAGGGGACTTCTCATGACGAGCGTGGCAAGCGGATCGCGGTCGACGACCGACCTGCGGGTCGGGGAGCTGAGGCCCAGCCAACTGCTCCACACGTACGGCGTCGGCGCAGTCGCGGACCTGCCGAACCTCTCGGTGATGATCCTCGGGCTCGACGAGTGGGAGTTGGAGCAGGCAGCAATCGTGCCGGAAGAGCGGCTGCTCGCCGCGGTGCGCAGTAAGCTCGGCCCCCAGGTGCAGAACCTGCGGATGCCGCCGTACACCCCGGAGGACCCGAACGACTTCAGCGGCGCGTGGTCGCGGATCGGCGTCCCGGTCGCGGTCTTCCCTGGCTGGTTGCGATGCACCGACAACCGCTGCAACCGGTTGGCTCCAGCCGACTCCGGGCTCTTTCATCTGTTGCCCAACAGCGTGGCTCCCGACCAGACCCGGTTCGTCCACTCCTGCCGCGAGACCGGCCGCAAACGGCCGACCGCTGTGCCGGCCCGATTCGTCTCCGCCTGCCCCGCCGGCCACGTGGACGACTTCCCATGGATGTACTTCGTCCACCGCGGGGAGCCGTACGGACCGGACCACACGCTCAAGCTGGTCGAGCGGGGCACGACGGGTGAGGCTGCGAACATCTTCGTGGAATGCTCCTGTGACGGGGTCAAGGCCCGGTCCATGGCAGAGGCAATCGGCACTCGCAGTGAAATGGTGCTGCCGGCCTGCCGAGGGCGGCACCCGCATCTGGGGACTTTCGAGCCTTGCTCCGAGCAGACGCGAACCATGGCCTTGGGTGCCACAAACGGCTGGTTTGCGATGCAGCTCCGGGTCTTCTCCCTTCCGCACGCTGAGAACCCCGTGGACAGTGCAGTCGCAGAGCACTGGGCCGGGTTGCAGGTCGTGGCACAACTGCCGCACGAGACAGCGCGCTTGGTCCTGCCGACTCAGGTGATGTGGCCTCAGCTCGAGCGATTCGGTGCGGACGAAGTTCTGAACTCGATCGCGCGGCATCAGGCCGGGAACCGGAGCGGTGTCGTCGAGACCGCTGACGCGTTGGACATCGCTGGGCCGGAATGGCTTGCCTTCACCGGCGGCCCGCAGAACCACCCCGACTTCAGTGTCAGCAACGAAGCCGTACCGTCCTCGCACCGCGACTGGCTCAGTCAGGTACGCCTCGTCAAGCGGCTGCGCGAGGTATCCGCCCTCTATGGGTTCAGCCGGATCGACGCACCGGAATGGGGTTCTGCGACCAGCGGCGGCCTGGCGCTGGAGGAGAACCGCGCACCGCTCTCCAGCTCAGTGCCGAGCTGGGTGCCGTGTGCGGAAACCCGTGGGGAGGGCATCTTCCTGCGTTTCGACGAGCAGCAGGTCGCGGCTTGGGAGCAGGACCCGAACGTCATCAGACGTGCCGGCACCCTGATGGCGGCGCACCAGAAGTGGTGCGCCCAGCGTCGGACCGATGCGGAATGGCCTGGCATCCGCTACCTCCTCCTTCACACCTTCGCCCACGTCCTGATCCGCGAGTTCGCCCTGGAATGCGGTTACGGCGCTTCCGGAATCGGCGAGCGGATCTACGCCCGCTCCGGCAGTGATCCCATGGCCGGAATCCTGCTCTACACGGCAGCCCCCGATAGCGAAGGCACCCTCGGTGGCCTGGTCACTCTCGGGGGACAGCATCGGCTCGGCGCGCTGATCGACCAAGCCCTCGAGGCCGCGCGGTTGTGCGGCTCGGACCCCTTGTGCGCTGACCACAACCCGGTCGCCCACGGCCGTCTGCACGGCGCAGCCTGCCACGCCTGCCTGTTCGCTGCGGAGACATCATGCGAACGAGGCAACCACTTCCTGGACCGCGAACTGCTTGTCGAGACGTTCAGCGGCCGACCAGGAGGATTCTTCACAACATGACCGGTCGTGACACGGGCCGAACCGTACCGGTCCTGCCCGAAGTACTCTCCGAGCTCGTCACCAGCCTCCCGACGACGCACCTCACCGCCTGGATCGGCGTCCTACGTACCCTCGCCACCCCCGACGAACGGACCGAGGCACGTCTCATCGCCGCGCACCCAGGCGCGGGCCTCGGGCCGCGCGCCGCCCTGCTGCTGTCCTCCTGGACAGCAACGGATCCGCAATTGCCTGGGCCGGCACTCGCCCTGGCCCTCCAAACTGCCAGCATCCGGTACGAGCAGGACCTTGCCACGCACCATGTCGAGATCGCAGTCTCGGGCCCCATGAGCGACGCAGTGCCGGTTAGGCTCACTGCATCCGTGGCGATCGATGTGATCCGGACAGCCATCAGCACGCTTCTGGTCACCAGTTACGCTGCCTTCGGCATCCGGGAGATTGTCCGCGAGATCCAAGCCGCGGCAGATCGCGGCGTCAGTGTGGACCTGGTCCTGGAGACTGCACACACTTCCGGCGGCAGACTGCATGGGAGCACTGACGGGCGGACTGCGCTCCACGAGCTGCGCTTTCATCCAGATGTTCGCCTCTGGCAATGGGCGAATGATGAGCGGCACGGACCCGGTGGCAGACGCGGCAGCATGCATGCCAAGGTTATTGCCGCTGACCAAAGCATCGTTCTGATAGGAAGCGCCAATCTCACCGACAGCGCGTACAGCGACAACCTGGAGGTTGGCGCGATTATCCGTGACAACAAGGCAGTTTCCCACCTCGTTGATCACTTCAGGGCTCTGATGCATTCGGGGGGCGGCCCTTTGGTTCGACTCCCCTGGACCAATCACCAGTGAGGATCCTCGGCTAGGTAACTGATTAAGCATCAGCACTGGATAGATGCTGGCCATGTAGCTGATCGGGCGATGATGTTTCTGGCATTGCTCTTGGAGATCGCACGTTTGACGACGCGGGATCTATAGTTCCCACCGCCAGCAGAAACACGGCTTCGGCCGCGAGGGTCATCGCACGACCAGCCCCTCAGGGGCCACTGCATCTAAGATCGCGAGGTTGAAGAAGCCTGGACCCGAGATTTCCAGGCTCCCGATCACCTCGACCTCAGCCACCCTCCCGAGGGCGCCTACTTCGTCCATCTCAGCACCCGAGAATTAGCAATCCAGTGCGCACGGACCTCACCACTGCTGAATCGGCCCAGCCGCACGGGCTGGAAAGGGTGTTGAAGTTGGCGTTACCCGCAGCCAGCATGATCTAAAGCCGCTCGGGTGTTCCGATGCCGAGGAGGTCCATACCCTGTCGCAGGGTCTGACCGGTGAGCTGGCAGAGCAGCAGCCTGGTCTCCATGACCTCACGGGTCGGCGCCTTGAGGACGGGGCAGTGCTCGTAGAAGGTGGTGTACGCCGACGCGAGGCTGTGCAGGTAGGCGCAGAGGCGGTGGGGCTCGAACGTTGTGGTCACCTGGTTGATGGTGGCGCCGAACTCGTCGAGGAGGAGGCCGAGGGCGCGCTCGGCCGGCTCCAGGGCCAGGCCCTGGTGTGCGGTCGGCGTGGCGCCTTCGGGGGCCTTGCGCAGGATCGACTGGATGCGGGCGTAGGCGTACTGGAGGTAGGCGCCGGTATCGCCGTTGAGGGAGACCATGCGGTCGGTGTCGAAGACGTAGTCGCGGGTGCGGGAGGTGGAGAGGTCGGCGTACTTGACCGCGCCGATGCCGACCTGTCGTGCCCGGTCTTCGAGTTCTTCGGCGGCGAGCTGGGGGCTCTTCTCGGCGACGACGGTGCGGGCCCGGTCGACGGCTTCGTCGAGGAGGTCCATGAGGCGGACGGTCTCGCCGGAGCGGGTCTTGAAGGGCTTGCCGTCCTTGCCGAGGACGGTGCCGAACGGCAGGTGCAGGGCGCGGACGCTCTCGGGGAGCCAGCCGGCGCGCCGGGCGGTCTCGAAGACCATCTGGAAGTGGAGGGCCTGCCGGCTGTCGACGACGTAGAGGAGCTGGTCGGCGCCGAGCATGCCGACGCGGTCGCGGATGGCGGCGAGGTCGGTGGTGGCGTAGCCGAATCCGCCGTCGCTCTTCTGGACGATGAGCGGGGTCGGCTCGCCGTCGGGACCCTTGAGGTCGTCGAAGAAGACGCACAGCGCGCCGTCGGAGCGAACCGCGACGCCGGAGGCTTCGAGGTCGGCGCACACGTCGGCGAGCATGTGGTTGTAGTAGCTCTCGCCGATGGCGTCGGTGTCTTCGAGGAGGACGCCGAGGTTGGCGTAGACGGCTTCGAAGTACAGCTTCGACTCGTCGACCATGCGCTGCCAGGAGGCGACGGTCTCGGCGTCGCCGGCCTGGAGTTCGACAACACGCCGGCGGGAGCGGTCGGCGAAGTCGGCGTCGCTGTCGAACAGGACGCGGGAGGCCTTGTAGAGGCGGTTCAGGCGGGACATCGAAGGGCCGGACTCGGCCGGCTCGGTGCCCTCGTCCAGCTCGCCCGGGTGCTCGACGAGGTACTGGATGAGCATGCCGAACTGGGTGCCCCAGTCGCCGAGGTGGTTGCGCTTGATGACCTTCTCGCCGGAGAACTCCAGGGTCCGCACCAGGGCGTCGCCGATGATCGTCGAGCGCAGGTGGCCGACGTGCATCTCCTTGGCGATGTTCGGCTGGCTGTAGTCGATCACCGTGACCCCGGGTGCGGCGTTGCTGCCCACTCCGAGGCGGGTGTCCGCCGCGCGGGCGGCCAGCCGGTCGAGGATCGCGGTGTCCGTGACGGTGACGTTGATGAAGCCCGGTCCTGAGACCTCCAGGTCGGCGATCACTTCATCGGCGGCCAGGTTCTCCAGGACTCGTGCGGCGACCTCTCGCGGGTTGGCCCGCAGGGGTTTGGCGAGGCTCATGATGCCGTTGGCCTGGAAGTCCGCACGGTCGCTTCGTCGCAGCTGGGGGTCGCTGTCCGCGGCGTCGGGGAACGCGGTGGACAGCGCCTTGGTGAAGCGCTGCTGCACTGCGTCGGCGATGGAGAGGACCGTAGCCATAGAAGGAGGGACCACTTCTGTGAGAAGGCGGAGCCGTGTACTGAGCCGCACGGAGTCAAACAGTGGCGGCACCCCCTGGACGGTCGGCGCCGCGCCTTGAGTATCCCACGCCCTCTCGGCCGGCGGACTCATTAACCCCGGCCCCGAGCCCCTCGACCCTAGCCGAGCGCCAACCGAACGGGCATCCACCACAGTGCCCTTGATTGATCATCAGCAAATAGCTCCGCCCATTCCGCTTCCCATCGGCGGCATCCGGCGAAGGCCGTTCGGTGAATCCGATAATTCGATCGAACACAACGTGACCGAGCGACTACGGTGGCAAGCCTGCGTACGGCGCTCGGGAGGGGAGCGGGGTGAGCGGCTTGTTGAGTGGTGCTGATGGTTCGCGGAACCTGGCGGTGTCGGTCCAGCGGGCGTTCGACGTACAGGGCGGGGAGAGGGCTTTCGAGCACCCTGGATTCTTCGACGTCAGCGGACTGGTGCGTCGGTTGCGCCACCAGGGGCGCGACGTCGTCGCGAAGATCCGCTCCGCGGAGGAGGCAATCTCCGAGCAGCGGTTGGCCGCCGAGGCCGCCCGTCGCCTCAGCGGGCTGATGAGCGCCGGCTTCGGAGCTGTGACGGTGTGCGTACCCGAGGTGGTCCACCTGCCTGGCCGCAGAGCCGCGCTGGTGTCCCCCTATCTCGGCACCCCACTCTCCGCACCGTCGGCTACACGCCTGGGACTGTCCGCCGAGGCGGTCGCAGAACTCCTCACGGCGCTGCTCGCTCGTGGAGTCGAAGCATCCGGGTGCGTCCCTCGGAACATGTTCTGCCACGGCGGCCGGACGGTCCTGATCGACTGGGAGGACGCGCTCCTCGTTCCACCCTGTGCCGCGCCTGACCGGCTGACCTTGATGAAGTGGGATATCGCCTGGTCGGACCTCTTCGGGGACGACTTACGACTCAGGGAACACATCCCTGCTTCCGCGCCCCGGGACGAGCCGGCGCTGGACGGTTTCGAGACCGTCCTGGCCACCTGGATGTCGGCGGCCACGTCGCAGCAAGAGGTACGCCGGCACGGCATCGAGGCGACGCTGGCCAGCGAGCTCCCGGTTTCCGAAGCCGCACCGGCCAGCGCGGCCGACCTGGGCCACCTCGCCGAGGACGTCCTTCCGCAGCGGCTCGGTGTCTTCCACACCCTGCTGACCGCGCGGCTGCGGGAGCAGCACGGGGACACCGCCTACGCGGTCCTGCTCGGGCAGCTGCACACTCTGGCGGAGCGTTCTGGACCGACCGGCTCCCGCGTGGACGCGCTGCGGCGGGGCTGGATGCTTGCGCTGTTCTCCGCCGTCGAGAGCCAACGTCCGGGTGGGGCGCAGCCGCTGCCACAACTCGTGGGGCGTCTGACCGGGTTGGCATCGACGAGCGGGTGGGCGGCGGCCTGTGAGCGGGCCGAGGTCGCCGAGGAGCTCACCAGCCGTCTCGCTCGTGTCGTTCTTGCTGTCCTGGGGCGCGACGATCTGGATCTTCTCCTGCGCGGTTCGTGTGCCCAGGGGGTCCTGGGTCTCAATAGTGACGTCGACTTCGAGCTGAGCTCCGCCGAGTGCCCGACCGGGTATCGGCCGGCGGAGGACCTGGTGATCGAGGCGCTCGGCTGCCTCGGGCTGGCTGCGGAGGGGTCCGCCGCGCGGCCGGTCGAGCGCGATCTCGTCAGCGCCGACGGCCGGGTGAGCCGGGATCTGCACGAGTGGTGCGAGCTCCGGCGGCCCGGCTCCGCGCACCACGACCCGGGCTGGACCGCCGCCCTCCTGCCCACCCCTTCCACCGAGGTACTCGGCCGACCGAGCCAGTACGAGGTGCAGGGCCGCGAGGACACCGCCAAGTACCTCTGGTTCGAGTCCCGGGCCGCGCTGGCGCGCCTCGTTTTCGTCACCCCGACGTTGTCACCGCGGCCGGTGACGCTGGGGCAGCAACTGGCCGTCCTGCCTGGGCTAATCGGCGACCGTGAGGCCGCCGAGCTGCGCGGCCTCGTCCACGAGACGTTCGCTCTGCGGGAGGCGGCCGACCCGTCTCAACAGGCTGGCGGCGATGCGGAGCGCGAGTGCTCCCGGCTCGCCGGACGGCTGGACCGGCTGCGCCAACGACTCGGGCTGCCTGGTCCCCGACTCCCGTGATCTTCCGTTCCGCCCCGATCCGCGCCATCTCCACCTGAGAGGTCAACCGTGATCAGCGACGCCTTAACGCGCTCCACCAGCGATGCCCTGCACATCTCGTTCGCTGACGGCTACGTCTTCCACGTTCGCGGCGGTCAGATCACCGCTCCGAACCAGCCGTGCCCCTGCGGCGACCTGGAGCCGGTCCACCAGATCACCTCTTACCGGGAGGCGTACCCGCAGGCCCAGCTCTCCCTGACGGACTCCTGCAACATGGGCTGCACCTACTGCTCGTTCCGCGACCGCGTCCACGCGGACGCCAAGCCCGTCACCATCCCGCTCGAGACGGTGATGCAGGGCCTCGCGACCCACCGCAAACGGCTGGTCGAGGAGGACGCGCGCTACAGCCGCGTCGACTTCGGCCTGGCCGGCGAGACCATGCTGGTGCGCCACATGCACGACGCGGTCCACACCATGGTCGAGGAGGGCCTCGCCGACTCGCCGGTCAGCGTCGTGTGGGCCGGACCCATGGTCACCAACGCGACCCTGTCGATGACCCCGGAGCTCGCCGACAAGCTCGGCCCGCCCCAGGACATCAGCCTCGACGGCCCCAGGGACGTCCACGACAAGGTCCGCTTCTACACCAACGGTCGCGGAGGCACCTATAACCACGTGCGCTCTGTCCTGGACCGGGTGCTGGCCCGCCACCCCGACATGGGCGTCTCCGCGGTCCTCACCGCGTACTGCACCGACTTCACCGCGATCTTCCGGCATCTCTTCGAGGACGTCGGCGCCCGCAACATCTACATGAAGCCGGTGAACGCCACCTACGACAAGGAATACGCGCTCAACGCCGAGACGCTGCCGCGCTTCCGGCAGGGCTACGCCGAGCTCGTGGACCACATCCTCGCCCAGCCGCCGGAGGGCATCCTCGCGCGGCTGATCGCCCTGAACTCCGAGGACTTCTTCATGCGGTTCTTCTACCGCGTGAAGGACCGGGCGGCGCAGGTCTACCGGTGCGGGGCCGGCAAGAGCGGCACCTACCTGGACACCAACGGCAACCTCTACCCCTGCGCGCACTTCATCGGGAAGTCCGGCTGGCACATCGGGCACGCCTCCACCGGCGTCGAGGACAGCGAACGGCGCAAGTACCTCGACCTGGTGGTCGACGACCGTGACGTGTGCTCGTCCTGCCCTTCGCGGTACGTCTGCGGCGGGGGCTGCTACTACCAGGCGGTCCTGGCCAACGGGGACATCACCAAGCCCGACCAGGTGAAGTGCGACCTGATCCGGTTCATCACCGACCTGGCGGTCCGCCTCGTCGTCACACTTCGTGAGAAGCACCCCGAGGTGCTGGACGCGCTGCCGTCCCCGTACGGGCTCACGGACGAGGCGCTCGCCGCCGCTCCCGAGGCTGCCTACCTGCCTGCGGCCCGCCTGCACACGGTTCCGGGCACGGAGCAGCCTGCCATCGCGCTCGGTGGGCCCGGCCGGGTGCGCGGCGGGCTGGTGCACCCGCCCGGCCTGTCCGCCTCGCTCGCCATCGGCGCCGACGGGCTGGCGGTGCGCCTCGACCTGGGCAGCACACCGGACACTGTGCGCGGCGTCCGCGTCCGTCTGCAGCCTCTGGGCCCCGGCGCCCCCACTCTGCACGACCTCGCCGCCCAGCAGTGGCCTGGCGAGCAGCAGCTGCGGTGCGCCCGTGACGGTGCCTTCTGGCTCGCCTCTCCGACCGACCGCTTCCGGCGGATTCCACACCCCGACCCGGTATGGGAGGACGCCGCCGACGTGGACCTGTCCTGGGCGGGTGCGCAGGTCCGGCTCCTGGTGCCGCTGCCCGCGCACGGTGACGCCGAGGCCGGTCTCGGGGTGAACGTGTTCGTGGACTTCGAGGACGGGGGCTGGACCGCCCTCACCCTCCACGAGCCGTTCGCCGTGCTCGACCGCAGCGGAGCCGGGGGACTTCGTCTCTCCGGGCCGGAAGCAGTGGAGCAACCCGGTGCGGCCGGTGTGAACGGCCGCATCCCCGAGGGCCTCACACCGATCGGCCGATGGGCCGGTCTCCAGGGCAACACCTGCTGAGGGGGTGGCTTGTGCGCATCCTTCTTGCCACGCACCGGTTCGCGGACGACAACGCCGGCGGGACGGAGATCCTGGCCGACGACCTCACCCGGGCGCTGAAAGCCCGCGGGCTGCATGTCAGTTGGCTCGCGGCCGGCGATCCGCCACCGCCGCACCAGCGCACCGCCGACGAGTACCTGAGCCTCCCGGCGGTCTTCACCGACGACTACCCAGCTGGGTGGCGCGCTCAGGAGGCGGAGCAGGCCGGCCGCGTCGAACAGCTGCTCGCGACGCGGCCCCCCGTGGATCTCGTCCACGTGCTGCACTTCAGCCGCACCGGTCTGGAGTTCCTTAACGTGCCGTCCCTGTGCGGGGTGCCGGTGGTCGCCACGCTGACCGACTACACCGCGGTGTGCCCCGACCATCAGCTCGTCGTCCGATCCAGCGGCACGCAGTGCACAGTCACCGCGGCGTCCCGGGACTGCCTCGGCTGCCTCGAAGCTCCCCGGGAGGCCGTCGGGGATGTGACGGACTGGCGGGCGCGGAACGTGGCCTGGCTGAACGGGCGAGTGCGGGCCTTGTGGACACAGACGCCGCACCAGGCCGTTGAGTTGGGGAACGCCGGCGTCGACCTGGGCAACGTCATCCGTGACCGGGCCTGCTACGGGCTGCCCTCCGCCTGGGCGCCGCTCGCCACGACAGGACCGGCCGGACAGTACCTCCTGTTCCTGGGCAGGTGCTCTCCGGAGAAGGGGCTGCACGTGCTGCTCGATGCCTTCCGTGCCAGCGATACCGAGCTCCCGCTGCTGATCGCGACCGTGCCGGACGACAAGGTGTACGAGGAGCGGATGCGAGCCCTGGCCGCTGCCGATCCTCGGGTGCGCTGGCTCCCGTAGGTGTCGCGCACGGAGGTGGGGCCGGTGCTGGCTGGGGCCCGAGTGCTGCTGGTGCCCTCTCAGTGGTGGGAGAACCATCCGCTGGTCGCGCACGAGGCACGGGCGTTGGGGGTGCCGGTGTGGTCCTCGGCCGTGCCGTCCATGCGCCACCTCGCGGACGAGCCGGGTTTCCACCTGGTCGAGGACTACCGGGCTCCGGCTGCCTGGACGCGGGCGCTCGACGCCGCGTCCCGGCACCGGGCGCCTCGGGTGCCGTCCTTCGGGCGGCGGGTGCAGGATTTCGAGCTCTTCGTAGACGAGATCGTCTCTGTCTACCGCAAGGTGGTGTCGGCGTGATGCCCGAGCGTGTGTCTCCGGTCGTGGTTCCTGAGCGCTTTCGGAAGTTCCTCGTCACGGACGACTTCGACCGCTACGGGCTCGTCCCCGGCCAACCTACCCCCGCTCCGCAGTACCTCCAGGTGGAACTCACCGACCTGTGCAACCTGGCCTGCGCCGGCTGCCTGCGGGCGGTGCACGAGAGCAGCGGCCGTCACCTGTCGCTGGAGGCGTTCGTCGCGCTCCTCGACCAGTTGCCGGGTCTTGGCCACGTCTCGTTCGTCGGCGGGGGTGAGGCGCTGATCGTCCGCGACTTCGCCGCCTACGTCCAGGCGTGCACCGACCGCTCCGTGTTCACCTCGACCAACACCAACGGCCTGCTCGTGCGCCGACGCCTCGAGCCCATCCTCGACGCCGGGCTGGGGTTGATCGCGATCAGCGTCGACGGGGCGGACGACGCCACCCTCGGGCGGATGCGGTCCGGGCTTCGCCTCAGCCAACTGAGCGCGGCTTTGCGTGAAGCGGCTGCCCTGACCGAGGGCCGGGAGGCGGGCCTGTCCGCCGCGGTGACGCTCTCCTCGGCGAACCTGGCGCAGTTCCCCGCCATCGTCGACTTCGTCGCGGACCACGGGCTCACGCGCATCAGCGTGGAAAGCCTGCACCACTGGGGAGAGGACAAGACCCTCAACACCGAGTCCCTGTTCGCCCTCCCCGTGCGGGACGTCGTCCCGCGTCTGGAGGCGGGCCTCGCCCGGGCCGACGAGCGCGCCGTGGAGCTGTCGATCTTCGACTACTCCCGCCTGGCCTCGCCCGCTGCTGCGGACGCCGTGTGCCCGTGGCCCTGGGACGCCAGCTACATCACCAAGGACGGCGACGTCACGCCGTGCTGTGTCCACATGGAGTCCTCCCCGGGCAACGTGCTCGGCAACATCCACCAAGCGCCGATGGCCGAGATCTGGACCTCGAAGCCGTACGGATCGCTACGGGACTCCTTCCTCCAAGGACCCGCCTGGTCCTCGTGCGAAGGCTGCGTGTATCGAATGGAGTTCGGACGTGTCTGACCCCCAACCGCCCGCCCTGCTGAGCCAACGGCCCCTGGACAACAGCCGCGCGCTGCTGCACCGGGCAGTCGACCTCGGACTCGACTTCACCTCGGGAGAGCTGCGGGACGGCCTCGTCCTGCGGCACGCGACGGCTCGTGAACTCATCGACCGCTTCGCCCAACCCGTCCCCGTAGCAGGGACGAGCGACGAGCAGCTGCTGGAGTCCCTGGCCGAGATCGCGAGCTGGTCGATCTCCCAAGCCGATCCCCGCTACCTCGCGTTTCCGGACACCGGCGACAGTGTCGCCGCCCTCGCGGCCGACATCGTCGCCACCTTCCTCAACCAGAACCTGATCGCCTTCGACCGCAGCGCGCCGGCCGCCAGCGTGATCGAAGCCCAACTGATCACCTGGCTGCGCGAACTCGTCGGCTACCCCGTCACCCCGCTGGCCGACTACCAAGGGCTCGCCAGTCTCGGCGGGATGTGGACCTCCGGCGGGAACATGAGCAACCACATCGCCATCGCCGCCGCTCTCGCCCACATCTATCCCGAGGTCCGCGAGGGCGGCCTGCGTGCCGTGCCCGAGCAGCCGGTGATCCTCCTCGCCGGCGGGGTCGAGCACTTCTCCTACCTCGCTGCCGCCCAGGCCCTCGGGCTTGGCGCGAACGGGCTGCTGTGGGCCGACGCCACCCCCAACTTCACCAGCGACCCCGCCTCGGTAGCGCTGCTGCTGGCCTCGCCACCGCCCGGCAAGCGGATCTTCATGGTCGTCGGTGTCGCCGGAAACTGCCGCACCACCGGCATCGACGACCTCCAGCAACTCGCCGACCTCTGCCAGAAGCACGGCGTCTGGTTCCACGTCGACGCCTGCCACGGCGGGAGCCTGCTGTTCTCCGAGAAGCTCAAGGTCCAGCTGGCCGGCATCGAACGCGCCGACTCGGTGGCCCTCGACCCGCACAAGGGCCTGTTCGTCAGCTACCCCTCCAGCTACGCGCTCTTCCGTGACCCGAACGCTCTCGGCCGCTTCGCCCGCTACCCGGACCAGGCCGACAATCCTGACTGCCTCGACCTCGGGCTGATCACCCCGTTCTACGGCTCCCGCGGCTTCGAATCCCTCAAGCTATGGGCCCTGATGAAGCACCAGGGCACCGAGGGCATCGGCCGGCTCGTCGACGCCCGTCAGGCCACCTACCAGCGGATGGTCGACCTGCTGGAGCGCACCGGATGCTTCCGGATGCTCGGCACCTCCGACTTCTACCGGTGCGCGTTCGTCTTCCTGCCCGACCAGGTCGCCCGCGCCATGGAGGAGGCGACCGTTCGCCCGGAGCTTCACACGTCGGTGCGCGCCCTCGTCTCCCGCTACACCGCGGCTTTCGCAGAGCACCTCTACCGCAGCGGCACCGTGGTGTTCGACCTGTTCGCGCTCCAGGACCTCGCCGACCGCATCGGACTCGGCGCCGCCGCCAAATACCAGGTCATGGGCATGTGCGTGGGCCACCCCCACATCGCCGAGGAGATCGCGCACGCCATCGAGCAGACCCTGCTCGACGCCTCCCGCGATCTCACCTCCGCCATGCTGACGGACATCCACTCCCTGCTCACCGCCACCAACGCGCCTAGCAGGGAAGCGGCAGTGGACGTGACCGGACCGGCGGGCTGGTGAACCCATGACCTACCCGCCCGCGTTCACCATCGCCTACCTCGTCCACAAGGACGTCGAGCTCCTGCGCCGCACCATCCCCACCACCCTGGACGCCCTGTGCCGTGGCACCCGGCACCCCTACGACCTGGTGCTCGTCGTGGACGGCGCCGAAAGCGCCCCCATCGACGAGATCACCGAACTCGCTCACACCACCTGGGGATTCGACGAGGTCCGGCTGCGCTGGCGCACCCGCCACCGGGCCTCCGGTGATCAGGCCAACAACATCCACACCCACTTCGTCACCGACAAGAGCCGATTCCTGATCACCATCGAGGGTGATGTCGTCGCCTTCCGTGGCCCCAACGCCACCGATGTTCTCGCCGAGATCGCCGACACCTTCGACACCTGCCCGCAGCTCGCGCTCGCCCAGCGCATCGACGACCACGACTGCTGGCAGTGGAAGCTCGAGGACACCGGCCCCGCCCTCAGCGAGAGAGCCCGCTCGGTCAACCGGGTCTCCTCGCACTTCCTGATCTATGACACCGAGCGGGCGCGGCCTGTCATGGCAGAGGCCGGCGGGATCCCCGGCGACCGGTTCCACGACGACGGCCACAGCTGGATGAACTACGAGGACTGGCTCTCCCACACCTTCGCCCACCCGCGAGGGCCCGGCATCGGCTACCTCCACCAACTGCCGCTGCGGGTCTTCCACTGCGACGAGAAGACCGAACCCGGCTCCGCCCACTACCGCCGCGACCTTGCCACCCGCCTTCGCGTCTTCACCGAACGCGAGCACGCGGCCAAGGAGGAGTTCGGTGTCTGACGACCGCCTCGTCCCCTCACCCGTCTTCGTCCTGTCCACGATCCGCTCTGGATCAACCCTGCTGCGGTGCCTGCTCGGCTCCCACCCCGACGTACACGCCCCGCACGAGCTCCACCTCGGCGGCCTCACCGTCACGGTCGACGACGAGTTCACCGACCTGTCCATGCGCACCCTTGGACTCAGCCACCGAGACCTCGAGCACCTGCTGTGGGACCGGCTGCTGCACCGCCAACTCACCCAGGCCGACAAGAGGGTGCTCGTCGAGAAGTCCCCTGGCAACGTCTTCATCTGGCGCCGGATCACCGAATGCTGGCCAGAAGCCCGCTACATCATCCTGCACCGCCACCCGGTGGCCATCGCCGACTCCATCCGCCGCGCCGGCGACGCCGCCGACCTCGCCGAAGCCGCCATCACCGTCGACAAGTTCGCCAGATGCCTCGACGAAGCCGCCGCCAACGTGCCCACCTCCATCAACGTCAACTACGAGCAGCTGACCACCGAGCCGGAAGCCACCTGCAAGGCTTTGTGCGAGTACATCGGCATCCCCTGGGAACCGGCCATGCTCGACTACGGCCGCCACGACCACGGCCCCTTCGTCTACGGCATCGGCGACTGGTCACCCCAGATCGCCTCCGGCACGATCCAAGCCGCCACCCCGCCGCCCACGGACACGGAGATCCCGCCGCTGCTCAGGACCTGGTGCGAGTGGTGGGGCTACACCGAATGAGTCGATCCGCCTCACGGCCGGTGTTCTGGCTCATGGGCCTGCCGGCCTCCGGCAAGTCCACGCTCGCCCGCAGCCTCCTCGCCTACCTCCAGGCCGAGCATAGCGACGGCTGCGGGCTGTACGACGCGGACGAGCAGCGGACCATCGGCGTCCTCCGGGGCCTCGGCTGGTCACCGGAAGACCGCATCGCCACCATCCAGGCGCTCGCGTACGCCGCCGGCCAGCACCCCATCGGCATCGTCACCCTGGTGACCTCCACTCCCGCAGAGCGCCGAATCGCCGCTGGTCTTCTCGGCGAACGACTCCACCTCATCCATGTACGTGCGCCGGAGGACCTCAGACACGCCCGAGACGCTCTCCGCGCCTCACCCGCGTACAGGAGCAGCCCCGCGCCCGACGCACCTGAACTCTCATGGACCGAGCCCGACCAGCCAGCTCTCACACTGGACACCACAGTCACTCTCGGCGCTTCGATGAAAGCCCTCTGCGCCTTCGCCGACAGCGCGGTCCGAGGCACCGCCATGCCGTAGTCGCCTGTCAGGCCGCTGCGGCATGTCTTGTGCCCCAACCGGTCCCACGTGACACGGGGCCGCTCCGTGTCGGCGGATCGGCCCCGTCGGACTCCGGCTCATCACATGAACGCTCGGCAACCGCGATGAAGGCAAGCTCCGAGAAGAAGAACCCTCCCAGGCGATCCGCCTCGCACACGGCGGCGTACCACTCCTCCACCTCGGCCGAACCGACCGAGTCGCGACCATGTCTGGCGGCAGACAACAACGCCTTCCGGATCTGGCCGATCCGATCCTCGGCATGCCCCGAGAGCTCGGTTGACCACGTCAACAGAGGCTCGACGCTGACCAGCTTCAGCGGACTGCGCGCGAGCAGCTGACCGAGCTTGCGACCGATTCGGCCATCCGAGTGATCCATCCAGCTCTGCGCATCGTCTGCGAAAGCGTGGCAGACCCGGCGATCAAGGTCCGCATCCGCTCCGGCGATCACTAGGGAGTCGAAGTCGACGTGTGCCAGGATCGCCCGCCCGCCCGGCCGGAGGACCCGTGCGACCTCGGTCAGCATCCACTGCGGCTCCGGCAGGCACTCGACGGTGTTGTACGAAAGGACGACATCCGCGCTCGCGTCGTCGCACGGCAGCGGGGCGCGCAGGTCGGCAGCGAGCGTCTCCACCGGGCCGTGGTGTCCCCGAAGGTTCTGCCTGGCCTGTTGCAGGAACTCCTCCGACCGGTCGATCCCGATCAGTGCTGCGTCAGGGGCAATGCGGCTCAGCGCACGTAGTGTCGGACCGGCGCCGCATCCGAGGTCGACTACCTGGCTACGTGCCGTCGGTGCGGTGAGCTCCGCGAGCCGCGCGTGGATGGCCTCAGCGCTGTCGGACACGGCACAACCCCTTCTCTCCCGTGCTGCTCCAGAGGCTGAGAAGGCAGCACCGCCGATGCATATATGAACAATATGCGACAAATCGGAAGAGATCTCCTCGGGGTGGCTCGCCGGGCATGCTGGTGCAATTACCACCCGCTGGCGCCGCAGCTGAACGTTCTCCACCAGGAAGCCACCCCGCTGTGGCCATCCCTACATGGCCGTCATGAGCCTTGACCCCACCGGCACCGGCCGCAAACGCTGGACCATGCGCTGGAAGCCCGCACTCCAGGCCTTCGACATCGCCTTCGACGGCCGGCTCTCCGTCGGCCGCCGGTAACTCACACAACATGAGATACACCAGTCGCTGGACAGACCCGCCACTGGTCCATCGAGGCACTGCATTACATCCGTGACGTGACCTTCGCCGAGGACGCCTCCCAACTCCGCACCGGCAACGCGCCCCGGGCGATGGCCACCTGGCGCAACCTCACCATCGGGGCACTCCACCTCGCAGGCGTCCACGGCATCGCCGCCGCCCTGCGACGCAACGCCCGCAACCCACAGCGACCACTCGCCCTCCTCGGGCTCACATGATCACGAAACGGACATCACGCGACTTTGCCGAAGCCCTGGCCGCCTGAGTGGCGTCGCCGGAGCCGTTGAACGGGCAACGCAGAAGCGAGCGAGCCGAAGATCCTCGGCTCGCTCGCTTCTGGTACGCCAGGCTGATGTTGCCGGTTCGGGGTCTGGCCTACCGCGGCTTGACCCAGTGGCTACCGGCGCTCGATGGCGCGGACGTTGGAGGGCTCGTCCTGCTCCCAGAAGCCGTCCAGCGCCTGTGTCAATTCTTTCCTCAGCTCAGCTAGCTTGCCCAGCAGAAACTGCTCCTGCCCAGCCAGAGGGTTGTCTGAGGTCATCCGATCCATTAGGACGGCGATCTGCTGGTCCAGTACACCGATGCTGATGTCGGCCGCTTGCTGATAGCCATCTGCGTGGAAGCCCATGAGTGTCTGTCCGGCCACATCCTTTGCGAAGCCCTTCGCCTCATAAGCCACGCGACCCGCAATTTCCCTCGCGCCCATTGGTCCCTCCCCACAGCTGGTGTTCCCTCTGATACTACTTGCGGAGCGCATGATGGTGAGCTATGTGTTGACAAGGACGCCCACTACGTGCTTCAGCAGCCCGACGGTGAACAGTTGGCGGTTGTCTCGATCGATTCTTCCACTCGATCTGGACGAACTTGGGGTCGAGCCGGAGACCGTGCCAGGTCTTCGAGCTGGACTGGCCTCCGGTCCCGCCACCGTGATCGTTTCAGGCGGCTTTGCGAGGAGTCTTGCTCCGGGCCAGGTACTGGCGCGCGATCTTGCCCAGAAGGTCGCCAGCGTGAAGGCCTTCCTGGCGGGCTCGCCGCTCCAGTTCGTCGCGCTCGTCGGTGTTCAAGAAGACCAGGGTGAAGTCGCTGTCGTCGTGCCGGAAGCCACAGCACATGCGCCTGGTGCAGACGTCTCGCCCGTAGTCCTCGAGGGCTGGGGTCTTCCACGGGATCTGCGCGTACTCCTTGAGGTCCTGCGCGCAGCTCTTGAGGCGGCGCAAGAGCTCGACCTTGTTTCGCGGCTTGGATTCGGTTCCGTAGTGATGCCGGAACCAGTCTCGTCGGTCGGGGTCCTGGATCTCACGCTGGGTCCGTTCGACCCGCGCTGAGATGCCGGCGTAAACCTCCGGCTTCATCGCCCGTCCCGGGAAGACCGAGGGCCAGCGGTGGTGCAAGTCCATGTCGCGCACCCAGATCCTGGAGCTTCGCCCGTTCTTCCACAGGTTGCAGGCCTTGCAGGCCGGCATGAAGTTCCACCAGATGTCGTGGCCCTCAGCGCTCACCGGTTGCTCGTGGTCGAGCGAGTACGAGTCGGCTCTGCCGCAGTAGACGCAGAGCCCGCGGTGAGCGGTCAGCACCATCAACTGGACCCAGAGTGGGTGGTCTCGACGCTGACCCTTGGTGAAGGCGGCTCCGTCGTGCACTGGCCCTTGGCCCTTTCAGTCGCTTCGGTTGGGCACGTAGACGGTAGCGGTGGGCGCTGACAGTGATGGGCCGGGCGGTCTTCGTGCTCAGTGCCTCCACTCGATCTGGACGAACTCGGGGTCGACGCAGGATTTAAATTCGAACCAGCTGGTGTCTGGGTGGAGACACCAGACATTGGTTCGTCCGTACCGGGCTCACCAACCGCGACACCCGTTGGATGGTCAGCCAGCGAAGTAGCCCAGCAGACCGTGTTCCAGGAACGCTGCCAGGAGGCGACGGTCTCGGCGTTGCCGACCTGGAGCTCGACGACGCGCTGGCGGGAGCGGTCGGCGAAGTCGGTGTCGCTGTCGAACAGGACGCGCGAGGCCTTGTACAGGCGGTTCAGGCGGGACATCGACGGACCGGACTCGGTCGGCTCGGTGTCTTCGTCCAGCTTGTCGGGGTGCTCGACGAGGTACTGGATGAGCATGCCGAACTGGGTGCCCCAGTCGCCGAGGTGGTTGCGCTTGATGACCTTCTCGCCGGAGAACTCCAGGGTCCGCACCAGGGCGTCGCCGATGATCGTCGAGCGCAGGTGGCCGACGTGCATCTCCTTGGCGATGTTCGGCTGGCTGTAGTCGATCACAGTGACCCCGGGTTCGGCGCTGCTGCCCACTCCCAGGCGTGTGTCCGCTGCGCGGGCGGCCAGCCGGTCGAGGATCGCGGCGTCCGTGACGGTGACGTTGATGAAGCCCGGCCCTGAGACCTCCAGGCCGGCGATCACGTCATCGGCTGCCAGGTTCTCCAGGACGCGTGTGGCCACGTCGCGCGGGTTGGCCCGCCCGTCGGCTGGGCGCCTGGTCCGTGAATCGAAACGGAGAATTCGCGTCTTGCGCGACTAGCGCGCGGGTAGCGGCGGTAAACCACGGTAAGCGGAGGTCAAGGATTTCGCGCTTCCGAGCGTCAGTCCCGGCGCTCCATCTGGCCCCTGACCTGCAGTTATGCCGATTTTCGCGGAAGAGATTCCCAAGCTTATAGCGCGAGTTCGATTCTCGTCGCCCGCTCCATACCGAAAGCCCCAGGTCAACGACCTAGGGCTTTCATGTTGTCTGGACCAATCAGGGCTGCCGTGCCACCTGCGTGAGCCGACCGTTTCGGCGAGCGGATGCGTGTAAGTGCGCCCACTGTCGTGGGAGTGAGGTTTGCTTCGGCCCATGACTTCGCGTGATGGTTCCTGTGAAATCGAATGGCATTTCTTTCGGGAAAGGTTCCCGGCCCGCAGCGCGGCAGGATGGCGGAGGGTGATCGGGGCGGCACCCCGGGAGCTTCCCTTGACCGGATGCGGTTGCGGTTGTCCCGCCTTCTTGTCGGAGACGGAGCCGAACGCTGCCAGGCCTCTACCGCTCACCGGCGGGGGTCACCATGGCCGCCGGAAAGACCACGCGGCCGAACGGCGACACGGCGAGGCCTGAGGCGCTGTCCGAGTGGTTGATGGCGGCCAGCTCGTCCCATGCAGCTCGGGTGCGTTCGTGGAGAGTCGGCAGGCGGTCGGCGTGTATCGCGCCGAGGGAGCGGCTTGCTGCCAGTTCTCTGTGTCTCCACTGGCCGTCCCGTTGCCGCCGCCGGCTGTTGAGAGGTGGACGCATCAGAAGCTGTGTCTGGTGTTCGAGTACCAGACCGCAGACCCTGGGACCGAGCTCTTCCGCCTGTTCCTGTTCTCTGGGTGGCAGTTGGCCGAGCAGGTTCGGCCACTGCACGACGATCACACGTTCCCAGATCTCGGGAGGGACGGTGTTCGCAAGATGGTGGCTCTCACCCACGGGGAGATCGCGCAGGCGGCGGTCGCCCTGCTCGGTCTGGCCCACGTAGGTCGGCCCCGTTCCCGCCAGGTACACGCCGTAGAGGACAGGTCCGGTTATGGCCGGCTGTCCTGACGTTTCGGTGACGAGCAACTCGCCGATGCGATGGGCGAACCTGTAGCGCTGGTCCTGCCACTCCTCGAGCTCCGGCGCGCCGCGAGTCAGGATCTTGAGCGCCCCGTGCCAGCTTGCGTATGCATCCCCGAGCTCCGTAGCCATGGGCCCATTCTTTCGTACCCCTTGGGACGGCATCGGCGGCGCTGCTTGGTGCCGCGCTCGGTGTGGCCAGAGGGGTGGGAGAGGGAGAGTGCGGAGGCGGTCGGGGCGGCGAGGAGGTTGATCTCGGTGATGCGGTCGTTGGCGATGGCGAGGGCCATGACGGAGAAGACCTGGCCGTTGGGGGCGGTGACGAGGCGGGCCGAGCATCCGGTAGGCCGCGGACCGCGGATGGGGGCGGTGCTGCTCGAACCGCCGGGCCAGGGAGTCGTGTTCGTTCATCGGGGCGCGTCGCCTTCCGTTGTGGGGCTCCGCCTGCCGGGCGGTGGTGTCGGGGTGGCGATAGGTCAGTGCGGGTCGGCGGCGGTGGGTCGGACGTCCCTTGAGCGGATCGGGCGGCGGGAATGTGACGGCACAGGAGGTGAATGTGGCGCAGGTCACCTGGGGCGGGCGGGCCGGAGGGGCGTGGAACTGCGGTGCCCGGCGCGTCGTCCAAGAGGTGACGGAATCCCTGCCCGGGTCGAACGCCGGGAGGACTACGGAGGGCTCTGTGCAGCCAGGTGGTGCCGAACTGAACGTCTGGCTCTCGGGTGGCCGCCCCGACCGGGTTCCGGCGGTGCCCGGCGCCCGCTCCGCGCCCGGCGTGACCGCCGACCAGGCGGCCGCCGCCGAGCGGTGCGAGGCGCTGCTGCGGGACACGCTGGACGGCGTCCGGCCGGAGCCGGCCTGGCGGCACGGGGTGGCCCGGGCGGGTGCGCGGCTGCCGATGCCCGGGGCCGGCCCGGACGACGCGGACGTCCACTGGTACGTCACCCGCAGCCGGGACATCGTCACGATCGTCTCGGCGGCCCGGCGGGGCGCGCTGGTCGGCATGGTGGAGCGGCACTGGCGGCGCTGCGGCTGGACCGTCACCTCGGTGAACGTCGGCCGGGAGCTGCCCGGGGTCGCCGCGGTCACCCCGGACGGCTACCAACTCGCGCTGGTCTTCGGCGATCTGGGCCAGGCCGGGCTGACGGCCGGTTCGCCGGGGGTGGCCCGTTCGGAGTGGGTGCCGTACCCGCACGGCGTGCCCGTGGCCCCGGGCGGGGCGCCATTGCCCGACGTGTGCTGCCCGTTCTGGAGTGCCATGGGAGCGGGATAGCGAGGGGCAACGGGAGACGGCGCGGGGCGGGGGAGGTGCGGAGCGAGTCCCCCCGGACTCGCTCCGCACCGCCTCGTCGCACGGCCTTGGCGCACCGCTCCCCCCGACTCCCAAGGTCTCGCCGCCCCCCTGGCAGCACCCTCCGGCGAGGGCGGTCCGCACAGACCCCGGCGATCCCCTCCCCCGGGGTGTCGTTGATCTCCACGCTAACAAACCGCGTGGTTGGTTTGTCAATACGGGGATCCACGAAATATCCACATCCCTGGAGTGGATTCGCGGGCGGGGTGTGAGTGGGTGGCCGGCCGTCATCGATCGGCCCGGTCTGGGGTCGATGCATCAACACCCTTTCCTCACAGCCAAGTTGAATCGAAGAGTGGGGTGCGGTCAGGGGGTGCGGTCGCCCGGCCGGTGGCACCCGTCCGGCCGGGCGGCGCCAGGGGCGCGCCGCCTCGGAACCCGGCATTCCACGGACCGCCCGATACCGAGCGGAAGCGCGCGGACGCTCAGCGCAGCAGTCTGCGCTCCTTGGCGACGGCCACCGCACCGGCCCGGGTGTCCACGCCCAACTTGTCGTAGATCCGGCCCAGATGCGTCTTCACCGTCGCCTCGCTGATGAACAGCGCGCGGGCGATCTCCCGGTTGCCCAGCCCCTGGGCCAGCCGGGCGAGGATCTCCTGCTCGCGCTCGGTGAGCCGGCGTACGGGCGTCCGCATCTGGGCCATCACCCGGGAGGCGACCGGGGGCGAGAGCACCGTACGGCCCCGCGCGGCCGCATGGACCGCGGCGAACAGTTCCTCCGGCCGTTCGGCCTTCAGCAGGTAGCCGGTGGCGCCCGCGTCGATCGCCCGGGTGATGTCGGCATCGGTGTCGTACGTGGTGAGCACCAGGACGTGTGGCGCGCCCGGCGTGGCGGTGATCCGGCGGGTGGCCTCCACCCCGTCGATGCCCTCGCCGAGTTGCAGGTCCATCAGCACGACCTGCGGTGCCAGCCGGGCGGCCAGCAGGACCGCCTCCTCCCCGTCGCTCGCCTCGCCGACCACCTCGATGTCGCCGGCGCTGGCCAGCAGCGCCAGCAGACCGGCCCGGACCACGGCGTGGTCGTCGCAGACCAGCAGACGGACAGGGGGCGCCGCGGGTGCGGTGTTCATCGGGACTCCAGGGGGATCGCGGCCGAGACGACGGTGCCTTCGCCGGGGGTGCTCTCGACGGTCAGGCCGCCACCGAACCGACGGAGCCGGGCCCGCATCGCGGGCAGGCCGTGACCGCGCCCGGCCTTCGTACCTCGGGCAGGGGTGGTGCCGTCGAGCGCGCCCCCGGCGCCGGTGCCGTCGGCACGAGCGGCGCCGACGTCGAAGCCCCGTCCGTCGTCGGCGATGTCCAGAACGGCCTGGTCGCCCAGGAAGGACAGGGTCAGCGCGGCGGCCGACGCCCCGGCGTGCTCCCGCACATTGGCCAGCGCGCCCTGGGCGATCCGCAGCAGCGCGGCCTGGGCGGCGGCGGGCAGCGGTACCGGGGTGCCGTCCAGGTGGAAGCGGACCGGCAGCCCGCTCTCGGCGGACTCCCGCTCGGCGAGCGACCGCAGCGCCTGGTCGAGCGGGCGGCCGTCGGCGAGTTCGGCGGGTGCGAGGTCATGGACGAAGCGGCGGGCCTCGGCCAGGTTGCGGGCCGCCACCTCGGCGGCGGTGCGGACGTGGGTGCGTGTCGTCGCCGGGTCGGTGTCCCAGATGCGGTCGGCGGCCTGGAGCAGCATCTGCTGGCTGGAGAGCCCCTGGGCGAGGGTGTCGTGGATCTCCATCGCCAGCCGCTCGCGCTCGGCGAGGGTGCCCTCCCGCCGTTCGGTGGCGGCGAGTTCGCGCCGGGTGCGGACCAGGTCGGCGATCAGCGCGCGTTGCCGGGCGGCCTGCCGTTCCATGTGCAGGAAGACGGCGGTGGCCAGCGCCGCGACGGCGGGCGGCAGCAGGATCAGGTTGGTGTCCACCCCGCCCAGCCGGACCTCGCCGACCACCACCAGCAGGGTGAGCGCCGCGACCAGCGGGATCGCCGCGGCTGCGGGCAGGGTGCGCAGGGCCGTGTAGACCAGCGGGACGGCGCACCAGGCGAAGCTCGGCGCGAGCAGGACGAGCACCACCCAGAGCACGACCACCAGGGCGAGCGACCAGAGCCCGCGCCGTCGCCCCGGTTCCGCGGGCGGGCGGTGGTGTGCGAGCCAGGAGCCGACCGGCTGGGCGACGGCCAGCGTGAGGCTCAGGCCGATCACCCAGGGGATGCGGGCGCTGCCGGGGTGGTGGGCGAGGTAGCGGCTGAGCGAGGTGGCGAGCAGCAGCAGGAAGGCGGAGTCGAGCAGCACGGCCAGCCGGCCCGCGTCCGGATCCCCGGTGTCCTGGCCGGCGACGGGGCGGGGCTGCTCCACGGGTTCGCTCCTCACTGGCACCGCTCGGACGGGCCGCTACGACTCGGGCTGCTCACCCGGCCCACCTGGCCCGGGCGGCTCGGACGGCTCGGGCCGGGTGGCCCGCCGCCCGGGCGACCTGGGTGCCGACCTGCGGCGATCCCTCGATGGTGACCCGTCCGGCCCGGTCGCGCATCGGCCGATCGGTTGACGGCCCTGTCCTCCATCATGCGCGCGGACACGCACCGGACCGTCGATGTGCCGGGCCGGCCGGCCGTCGGAGGATCGGCACCGGAGCCGCCGGGTCCGACCCGGTCCCGGCCGTGGCTCCGACCGATCCGACCGATCCGACGAGGAGCTGGACCATGAAGAAGACCTCCGCGCGTACCCGGGTGCTGACCGGCACCGGCACCGTCGCCGCCGCCGCGCTGGCCGCCGCCACCGCCGGTGCGGTCTCGGCCAGCGCCCAGCCGTCCGAGACCCCGGCCGCCGCCTCCGCGGTGAAGGCCGACACCCAGAACCGGAACCTCGCCCAGACCACCGGTCTGACCATCGAGGCCGCCACTAGGGCCGCCCAGGCCACCCTGGACGCGGCCGCCAGGGCCGGCCAGCACGTCTCGGTCGCGGTCGTCGACCGGGACGGCGTCACCCGGGTGCTGCTCAAGGGCGACGGCGCCGGTCCGCAGTCGCCGGAGTCCGCCGAGCGCAAGGCCTTCACGGCGGTCTCGTGGAACGCGCCGACCTCCGAGCTGGCCAAGCGGCTCGCGCAGGCCCCGAATCTCAAGGACGTCCCGGGCACGCTGTTCCTGGCGGGCGGGGCGCCGGTGCAGTCCAAGGGCGCGCCGGTCGCGGCGATCGGCGTCGCGGGCGCGCCCAGCGGCGACCTGGACGAGCAGTTCGCGCAGGCGGGCGTCGCCGCGCTCGCCAGGTAGGCCGCCCGGTGCCGGGGCCGGGACGGGCCCCCGACCGTCCAGGCCGCCCGGCGGCGCCCCGTGCGCCGCGCGGGCCGTACTTCGCGCGCCGTATCCCGTGCGCCGCGGCACCGGCCGGGTCAGGATGAGGCCATGGCACACATGACCGAGGCCGAGTGGCGAGCGTTCCTCGCCGAAGGCACCCGTACCGCCAAGATCGCCACCACCCGCGCCGACGGCCGACCGCATGTCGCGCCGGTCTGGTTCCTGCTGGACGGCGACGAGATCCTCTTCAATACCGGCGCCGACACCGTCAAGGGCCGCACCCTGGCCCGCGACGGTCGGGTGATGCTCTGCGTGGACGACGAGCGGCCGCCGTTCTCCTACGTCCTGGTCCAGGGCACCGCCACGCTCGGCGACGACCTGGCCGAGGTGCGCCACTGGGCCACCAGGATCGCCGCCCGGTACATGGGCGAGGACCTCGCCGAGCAGTACGGCGCCCGCAACGGCGTACCCGGTGAGCTGCTCGTACGGGTGAAGATCGAGAAGGTCGGCGCAGAACACGGGGTGGCCCGGTGAAAAGCCGGTGCCGCTGTCAGTGGCGCGTGGCAGGCTTCCCGGTATGACGGCGTGGACCCTCAACGACATCGAACGTGCGATCCGCTCCTCCTGGGGTGTGGACACCTGTGCGCCCGAGGACCTGGCCCACTGGCGTCCCGACAATCCCGCCCGCGGCCAGTGCGGGGTGACGGCGCTGGTGGTGCACGACCTCCTCGGCGGTGAGCTGATGATGGGCGAGGTGCACGTCGGCGGGGTCCGGACGGACCTGCACTGGTGGAACCGGTTCGCCACGGGCGTCGAGATCGACCTCACCCGTGAGCAGTTCGGCCCGGACGAACGGGTCGGCCCCGGGCGCCCGGTGGCCCGTCCGCAGCGCCCGGGCCGGCTCCAGGCCCAGTACGAGCTGCTGCGCGGCCGGGTCGTCGCCGAGCTGCAGGCCGGATCGGTCCGGCTCCCGGAGCGCGCGTGCGCCTGAACACGCGCTCCTGAACGCGCCCGCCTGAACGGTCGTGCCTGAACGATCGTGCCTGAACGGTCGTGCCTGAGCCCAGATCCCCGACCGGCCAGAAGGCCTGACGTACAGTCGACGCATCGTGGCCGTACGGTCGGCCCGCCAGGCGACAACGGGAGAGTGTGCGATGGCCGGTGCGACGGTCGGGTTCGTGGGTCTTGGTGCGATGGGGCAGGGCATGGCGGCCAGCCTGCTGCGGGCCGGCCACCGGGTCCGGGTCTGGAACCGCTCGCCCGAGCCGGTGGCCGCGCTGGTGGCCCAGGGCGCCGAGGCGGCCGACGGGCTCGCCGGCGCGTTCGCCGCTGACACGGTGGTCTCGATGCTCGCCAACGACGAGGCCGTCGAACGGCTGTTGCTCGACCCGGTGTTGCTGGCCGGCGCCAAGGCCACCGCGCACCTCAACATGGCGACGGTCTCGGTGGCGCTCGCCGAGCGCGCCGAGGCCCTGCACGCCGAGCACGGCATCGCCTACGCCGCCGCGCCCGTTCTCGGCCGGCCCCCGGTGGCGGCCGCGGGCGAACTCAACATCCTCGCCGCCGGGGAGCCGGAGGTGCTGGCCGGGGTCGAGCCGCTGCTCGCCGCGATGGGGCAGCGCACCTGGCACTTCGGCGAGAGCCCGCACCAGGCCAACGCCGCCAAGATCAGCACCAACTTCCTGCTGGCCTGCGCGATCGAGTCGATGGCCGAGGCGTGCAGCCTGGCGGAGGCCAACGGCGTCCGCCCCACCGACCTGATCGAGATGCTCACCGGCACCCTCTTCCCCGGGCCGGTCTATGCCGGCTACGGCTCGATGGTCGCCGAACGCCGCTACGAGCCCGCCGGGTTCAAGCTGCCGCTGGGCCTCAAGGACGTCAACCTCGCCCTCACCGCCGGTGCCGCGGAGAACGTCCCGCTGCCCTTCGGCAGCGTGTTGCGGGACGCCTTCCTCGACGCGCTCGCGCACGGGGACGGCGACAAGGACTGGGCCGCCGTCGCGGCCGTCGCCCGCCGCCGGGCCGGTCTGCCGGCCTGACGGCGGCCGTTCCCCGCGCCGGCCGTCCCGAGGACCGGCGCGGGGAAAACCGCGTGCCCGGCGCGTTCCCGCGTGCCTACGATCGCGCCGTGACGTTCACGAAGGATCCCCTCCCCGGCGAGCCGAGGCTGGTCGGTACCGACCGGCTGGAGCTGCGCGCGGTCTGCGCCGACGACCTTGCGGCGCTGTTCGAGATCAACACCGACCCCCGTACCTGGAGCCATCTGCCCGAGGGCCGGCACCGGGAGGAGGGGACCACCCTGGCCTGGATCGAACGGGCCGCCCGGCGCTGGGAGTCGGACGGGCTGAGCTACTGGACGGCCCGGCTGCGCACCGACGGTACGGTGGTCGGGGTCGGCGGCGCACAGCTCCAGACCGCCACCGGTTACTGGAACCTCTACTACCGGCTCGCCCCCGCCCACTGGGGCCACGGCTACGCCACCGAGATCTCCCGTGCGGCCATCGCCGCCGCGCACCGCCACTCGCCCGAGGCACCGCTGGTCGCCTGGATCCACGGCCACAACACCGGGTCCCGCCAGGTCGCCGAGCGGCTCGGCCTCCTCGATCACGGTCTGCGCCGCGACCCGACCCTCGGCGCCCTGCTGCACCTGTACGCGGACCGTCCGCTGCCGCCCGCCGGTCGACCGTAGCGGGCGGCGCGGCGCGGGCTGACCGGCAGTCGCGGGCTGACCGGCCACACCCGGAACCTTCGTACCAGGGACCTTCGCGCACCGTCGGTTTCAGGCCATCGGAGGGCCGCCCGGCACCGTCCTCCGGACGTGTATCGGTCATGCTGCGGCCAACTGGCCGTCGAGTGCAAAAGCCTTACGAGGTGACGGAGTTGGGCCAATCGGACATGGGTGGCGCGAGTGGTGCGCGCAGCGTGGCACCCACCTTCCGAAGTGGCTGGATCGTTCGGTAGTCTCCGTCGGACTTTCATCTTCGCGGGGGGTCCGCTGTCCGAACAGCCGTGCCCTGCCGCGCTCCCGGGCCGCGCCCGGACACTCTCGTGAGGTCTCCTTGTCCATACGTCGCAGTTTTGCCCTTGCCGGCGCCGCCGCGCTCGCGTCCTCTCTGGTGCTGGCCGGCGCCCAGGGCGCCGTGGCCGTCGGCACCACCGGTTCCCCGTCCGCCGCGGCCGCGCCGCAGGCCGACAAGGCCGGGCGTCAGAGCCTCGACCTCTCCGTGCACGGTGTGCCGGACACCTTCGTCGCGGGCGGTGACGCCCGGGAGTTCACCTTCAGGATCGAGAACTCCACCAAGCACGACTTCGTCTTCATCCCGCTGCTCAAGTTCAAGAACCGCGAGGGCTCCCTCGGCGCGGACGACCTCAAGGTCGAGTACCAGCTGCCCGGCGGCCAGTGGCTGCCCGGCTCGGTCGCGCCCGGCGGCGGGGACTCCGACGACGACGCGGTGCTGACCCTGCTCGGTGGTATCGGCCAGGAGGGGAACGTCGCGGAGGACGCCCTGCTCGGCGTGAACCGCGGCAAGAACATCGCCATCAAGGTCCGGGTCTCCTTCACCAAGGACGCCCCGCTCGGCAAGGCCGGCGTGGTGCCCGTGGTCTTCTCCGCGCAGCTCGACGACACCAGCCACAAGCCGGTCAACGAAGGCCGCTTCAGCTGCGACGGCATCAAGGGCGCGGGCTTCACCATCAAGGGAGGTGGGCCCGGCAAGCCGAGCCCGACCGCCAAGCCCAGCACCGGCAAGCCGAGCCCCACGGGGAAGCCGACCGGCAGCCCGTCGGCCAGCACCTCGCCGAGTGCCGGCACCTCGCCGAGCGCCACCACGACCGCCTCGCCGTCCGCGACCGCCACCACCTCGCCGTCGGCCAGCACCTCGCCGTCGGCCACTGCCGAGCCGACCACCCCGGCCCCGACCACCCCGGCCCCGACCACGTCGGCTCCGACCACCACCGCGCCGAGCGCCTCCGCCACCAGCTCGGCGTCCAGCTCGGCCCCGGTCCCGTCGGCGAGCAGCACCGGCGGCCAGCAGCCGATCGACTTCCCGGTGACCGTCCCGAACATCACCCCGCCGAAGCTCACCCCGGCCGCCGTCACCAAGGCGAAGGACGGGGCCGACAACGCGGACAAGGACCTGGCCCAGACCGGTGGCGGTGACAACACCACCGCGATCGCGATCGCCGGTGGTGCCGTCCTCGCGGCCGGTGTCGGCACCCTCGTGGTGCTCCGCCGTCGCAGGACCGCCCAGCACGGCTGAGCCCGGGAGCCGTAGCCACCCGCGTGTCCCTCGGAGATCCGGTGTCCGGAGCTCCGGGGGGCACGCGGCTTTTCGGGGCGCGCCCGGGGAGCGTCCTGAGTGCCCGCAGAGTGCCCGCAGAGCGACCGGGGCGCGCCCCGAGTGCCCGGGGAGCAGCCGGGGAGCGTCCGGGTGAGCCCGGTCCCACCGGTCCGCATACCGCCGACGGTGACCGGCCATGGCGCCGGGGGTCCGCTGCGGTCACATAGGATGTCCGGCCGGAGGGGGCGGCACGGCGGGGAAGAGGGACAAGTGCGGGGAGTTCGCACGGCACGTGGCACCACCGACTACGAGGCCGCCACCGGGCGGATCGCAGGTCTGCCGATCCGTAGACACCACGTCCTCCTGGTCGCCTGGACGGTGCTCTGGTTCCTCCTGGTCGAGCCCAGCGGCGGCTTCTCCTGGCACTACCTGCGCCAGGGCGAGGAACTGCTCTTCAGCGGACAGGCCGACGGCGGGCTCTCGCTCTACGCGCACCACCCCGAGCTCCAGATCGGCCCGGTCAGCCTGGCCGTCGCCCGGCTCTTCGACCCCTTCCCCGCGCACACCGGCGAGCTGCTGGCCGAGGCGACCATGTCCGGGCTCGGCCTGGTGATGCTGGTCCTGGTCGGCCGGACCGCCGCCTGCTACTACCGGGGCACCGGCACCAACCATCGCCGGCTCCAGCAGCGGCTGCTGATCGCCGGGCTGGCGTTCATCCCGATGTGGGTCGAGGTCTCGGTCCGCTTCGCACACCTGGACGACGTGCTGGCCCTCTTCTTCACCACTCTCGCCGCGCACGCGCTCAGCCGCGGCCGGGCCACCATGGTCGGCGTCTACCTGGCGCTGGCGGTGGACTCCAAGCCGTGGGCGCTGGCCTTCGCCCCGCTGATCCTCGCGCTGCCCCGGCCGGCGTGGCTACGGACCGCGCTCTGGTTCGCCGGGCTGGTCGCGATCGCCTGGCTGCCGTTCTACCTGGGCAACCTGGACACGGTGGCGGCCGCCAGGTTCACCATTCCCAACCAGCCGGCCTCCGCGCTGCGCTGGTTCGGGGTGACCGACCCGGCCACCCCGTGGTGGGACCGGCCCGCGCAGTTCGCCCTGGGGCTGGGCCTGGGCACGATCGCGGTCTGGCGCGGCCGCTGGCCGGCCGTCGTCCTGCTGGGGGCCGACGCCCGGATCCTGCTCGATCCCAGCGTCTACACGTACTACACCGCCTCGATCCTGCTCGGCACGCTGCTCTGGGACGCCGTCGGCCAGAAGCGCCTCGTCCCGTGGTGGAGCTGGATCGCGCTGGCCGCGCTGTACGGCGGGACGCTGCTGGTCCCGTCCGACTCGGCGCGCGGGTTCGTCCGGCTCGCGTTCGTGGTGGTCTCGGCCGCGTATGTGCTGCTCTGGCCCACCCGGCAGAGCCGCCGCCCGCGGACGGGGGCCGGCGGCGGCCACGGCCGGTCGGCCCGCCGCCGTGAGCGCGCCCTGGCCGGAGCGGCGTCCTAGGGCGCCGGCCCTCCGCCACGGCCGCCTCCGCCACGGCCGCCTCCGCCAGCAGCCCTCCGCCACGGCCGCCTCCGTCGAATACGGGGTTGACCCTCACGCGACGTGAGGACGGAGGGTTGTGGTCAGCAAGAAGGGAGCGACCCGCATGGACGGCGGTGGCTACTCGGTCGGCGAGGTGGCGAAGATCGCCAAGGTGACCGTACGGACCCTGCACCACTATGACGAGATCGGACTGCTCGCCCCCCGGGGCCGCACCCGGGCCGGCTACCGCCGGTACCACGACACCGACCTCGACCGGTTGCAGCGGATCCTGTTCTACCGCGAACTCGGGTTCCCCCTGGAAGAGATCGCGGCCATCCTGGACGACGACTCGGTGAGCCCGAGCGAGTATCTGCGGCGCCAGCACCAGCTGCTGACCGACCGCATCAGCCACCTCCAGGAGCTGGCCGCGGCCGTCGAACACGCCATGGAGGCACAGAAGATGGGTATTCAGCTGACCCCGGAGGAGAAGTTCGAGGTCTTCGGCGAGGCCTACCAGGAGGACTGGGAGACCGAGGCCGAGCAGCGGTGGGGCGGCACCGCCGCCTGGGCACAGTCCCAGCGCCGCACCGGCGGCTACGTCAAGGCCGACTGGCAGCGGATCAAGGCGGAGGCGGACGCGCTCAACGCCCGTCTCGTCGAGGCCTTCACCGCGGGCGAGCCCGCCGACGGCGGCGCCGCCATGGACCTCGCGGAGGTGCACCGGCAGCACATCCGCGACAACTTCTACGACTGCACCTTCGAGATCCACCGCGGCCTCGCCGCGATGTACCTCGCCGACCCCCGCTTCACCGCCACCTACGAGCAGCTCGCCCCGGGCCTCGCCCAGTGGCTGCACGACGCCGTGCTCGCCAACGCGGCCCTGCGCACCGGCGAGTAGCCCGCCGGACCGGCCGCCAAGCGCTAAGCCGCCCCGCTGCCGAAGCCGCGGCGGTAGGCGGTCGGGGAGGTGCGCATCACCCGGCCGAAGTGGTGGCGGAAGGTCGCGGCACTCTCGAAGCCGACGGCGGCGGCGATCTCCTCCACGGTGCCGTCCGGGGATTCGAGCAACGGCAGACTGGCCGCGATGCGCTGGGTGATCACCCAGCGCATCGGGCTGGTGCCGTTGCGGGCGGTGAAGTGGCGCAGGTAGGAGCGGTCGGACATCCGGGCGGCCCGGGCCAGCAGCGTGATGGTCAGCGGGGCGGCGAGGTGGTCCAGTGCCCACCGCATGCTGCGGGCGACGCCGTCGTCGTCCGCCTCGACGGGCTGGACGGCGGCCTCGATGAACTGGGCCTGCCCGCCGTCCCGGTGCGGCGGCACCACGAAGCGGCGGGCCACGCTGTTGGCCACCCTGGCGCCGTGGTCGCGGCGGACCAGATGGAGACAGAGGTCGATCCCGGCGGCGCTGCCCGCGCTGGTCAGGACGGAGCCGCCGTCCACGTACAGCACGTCCGGGTTGACCTTCACCAACGGGTGGCGCTGCTGGAGGAGTTCGGCGTAGCGCCAGTGGGTGGTGGCCTCGCGGCCGTCCAGCAGGCCGGCGGCGGCCAGCGCGAAGGCGCCGGAGCAGATCGAGACGATCCGGGCGCCGCGCTCGTGCGCCGTGCGCAGGGCGGTGACCAGGCCGGGGGAGACCTCGCCGCCGAAGGCGTTCGGCACCCCGGGGACCACCACGGTGTCGGCGGCGGCGAGTTCGTCCAGACCGTGCCGGGCGGTCAGCGAGAAGCCGCCGACCGAGGCGAGCGCGCTGCCCGGGCGGTCGGCGCAGACCTTGAGCCCGTACCAGGGCGCGGCCAGCAGTCCGCTCAGCTCGGGCCGGGCCAGCCCGAACACCTCGACCACCACGCCGAGTTCGAACGGCGTCATGCCGTCGAAGGCGTACACCGCGACATCGTGCACCGGTTCCGGCCGCCGCCCGATCACGACGTCCACCGGCCCGGGGGTGCCGACCGGCGGCGCGGCCGAGTCGGCCGACGGCCCCGAGGCGTACTGCTCGGCCACGGAATACCCCCTGCAGGTAGGTGGCGGGATGTGGCCGAGTGTAGCCGTCACGGCCAGGCCGAACTTTCCTCGAACCCACGTGCAACCCCGAGCCGGGCCGCGCGTCCATTGGTATGGGGGCGGACGGAGCCGGTTCGGCGGCGATGACACGGTCCCCGCTGATCACAACCTTGATCACGTGTCCTGACGGCCCGGTCCGCACCGGGCGCCGTCCCGGGGGAAAGCAGAACGTAGATGTCCATGGCTATCGGGCCGATCGTCGGACCCGAGAAGGGGCGGGGATTCTCCCTCACCGGAGTGGTCGGGCTGCTGTTCGGTGCGCAGGAGGCCGAGGAGGTGACCGCCGCCCCGAGCGTCCAGCCGGAGGCGGCACAGCGCCGTTCGGGCTTCCGGCTGCTGCGCGGCGGGCGCCGGCCGGCCGAGGACCGGCCCACCCTGACCGACCTCTACCACGCTCACCGGCTGAGCCTGGTCCGGATGGCGGTCCTCCTGGTCGACCACCAGGACCTGGCCGAGGACGTCGTGCAGGAGGCCTTCACCCAGCTCTACCAGCGGCACGGCGAGCAGCTGGACGACCTGGACAACGCGCTCGGCTACCTGCGGACCTCGGTGGTCAACGGCGCCCGGTCGATGCTGCGCCGTCGCAAGACGGCCCGCGAGTACGTGCCGCCGCACGAGGCCGACGCGCCGTCCGCCGAGGACCACGCCGTCCTCAACGACGAGCACCGGCGGGTGCTGGTGGCCCTGCGGGAGCTGACGTCCCGCCAGCGCGAGGTGCTGGTGCTGCGCTACTGGTCCGATCTGTCGGAGGCACAGATCGCCGAGACCCTGGGGCTGTCCCGGGGTGCCGTGAAGTCCACCGCAAGCCGGGCCCTGGACGCCTTGGAAAAGCACCTGGAGAAGGTTCGATGACCGACAAACTTCCCCGCCCGCGCGGCGGCGACGGCACCGGGCCGGACGAGACCCCGACGGAACGGCTGCTCCGCGAGGCGATGAACGCCCGTACGGCCCGGATCACCGCGCACGACCTGCGCCCGGCCACCCCGCCGAACCGCCGGACGCGCCGGCTGCGGCCGGTGTACGTCACCGCCGTGCCGCTGTTCGGACTGGCCGCCGCCCTGGCGTTCGGCGTGCTCGGTTTCCGGGGCGACACCGTGGCCCGGCAGGACGAGGTGCCGCCGCCGGCCGCCACCCTGACGGCTGGCCCGAGCCCCAGCCCGAGTGCCGAGCCGACCACCGAGCCGAGCCCGACGGCCACCCCGGTCGAGACCCCCTCGGCCACGGAGACGGTCACCGGCGACGTCGGGACCGAGGCCCCGCTCGGTGCCCCTGCTCCGTCCGGCACCGCGAGTACTGCCCCGCCGGCACCGTCCAACTACACGTTCCACGGCGTGAAGTTCAAGGTCCCGGCGGGCTGGCGGGTCGTTCCGCCGGACCCCGCCGACCGACGGCTCTGCGTGCTGAGCCCCGGGGCGCCGAAGTCGGCGACGGCCAGGGACTGCGCCCCGTACGGGGTACAGCTGGCGGTGTTCGACGAGGAACCGCAGACCTGGCCGGCCATGTCGTTCCTTTACTCGCCGGACGGCTGGACCTCCCAGCCCTACTGCCCGGTCTGGGGCAATCCGCACGTGCCCACCGAGGGCGAACCGATGACCAGCGGGAACCCGGTGCAGACCAGGGACATCGTGGCCGGGCGAGCCGCCCGCAAGTCGCAGTGGCAGGTCACCTGCAATGCCAAGGAGTCCTTCACGGCCCAGATGTGGGCCCTGCCGGACGACCAGGTGTTCCTTTCGGCCATCGGGCTCAAGCCGGAGTACCAGACCGCCCTGGTGTCGATCCTCGACACCCTGGACGTCGGCGGCCACCCGGTACCGGCGCTGCGGCCGAACCAGAATGACGTGAGCATCGGCTTCGAGGGACTCGGCGTGGGTCAGCAGGTGCCGAACGACGGCAGCGCGGTGACGTTCTCGGTCACCTACCGGAACACCAGCCGGACCGGCTATTCCGCGCTGGTGCCCGTCGTGGCGGCCGAGTCGTACGCCGGGGCCTCGCCGGTTGTCTCCGGCACTCTGGAACGGCAGGACGGCGATACCTGGACGGCCATGGACCTCCGCTCCACCGACAAGCCGGCAAGGGACGGGAACGGTGCGTTCACGCTCGCTCCCGGGCAGAGCAGGACGGTGAAGTACCGGCTGAAGCTGACCGGACAGGACGGGGCCGGGGTGATGCCGGTGACGGCGAGGGTGGCGGTGGTGCCGTTGGAGGGGCCGGCCATCGTCGTCGGCAGTCGCACCGTCCCGGTCCGGGTGGTCGCCAAGTAGGACGTACGCGGGCCCGGCTCCCCCTGCCCGAGGGGGAGCCGGGCCCGTTGCGTACGTCGGCTCAGACGAGCGAGGCCATCCAGGCCTCGACCTCGTCGGCGCGGCGGGGCAGGCCCGCGGAGAGGTTCTCGTTGCCGTCGGCGGTGACCAGGATGTCGTCCTCGATGCGGACGCCGATGCCGCGGTACTCCTCGGGCACGGTCAGGTCGTCCTGCTGGAAGTACAGACCGGGCTCGACGGTGAGCACCATGCCGGGCACCAGCAGCGCGTCCACGTGCTCCTCACGGCGGGAGTGGGCGCAGTCGTGGACGTCCAGGCCGAGCATGTGGCCGGTGCCGTGCAGGGTCCAGCGGCGCTGGAGGCCCAGCTCCAGGACCTTCTCCACGTCGTACGCCGAGGCGTCCAGCAGGCCCCAGGCGAGCAGGCGCTCGGCGAGGACGCGCTGCGAGGCGGTGTGGAAGTCGCGGAAGCCCGCGCCGGGCTTCACTGCGGCGATGCCGGCCTCCTGGGCGTCGTAGACCGCCTGGTAGATCTTGCGCTGGAGGTCGTTGAACCGGCCGTTGATCGGCAGGGTGCGGGTGACATCGGCGGTGTAGAGGGTGTTGGTCTCCACGCCGGCGTCCAGCAGCAGCAGCTCGCCGGGGCGGACGGCGCCGTCGTTGCGCACCCAGTGCAGGGTGGTCGCGTGCGGGCCGGCGGCGCAGATCGAGCCGTAGCCGACGTCGTTGCCCTCGACCCGGGCGCGGCGCCAGAAGGTGCCCTCGATCCAGCGCTCGGAGGTGGCGACGGCCTGGCCCAGCTCGCGCACCACGTCGGTGAAGCCGTTGACGGTGGCGGTGCAGGCGGCGCGCAGCTCGCCGATCTCCCACTCGTCCTTGACCAGCCGCAGGCCGCTCAGGAACTCCTTGAACGCCGCGTCCCGCTCCGGGTCGAGCACACCGGCCAGGGCCTCCTCCAGACCGGCGTCGTAGTCGCGCACGATCCGGGTCGGCACGGGGGAGGCGGCGGCGCGGGCGGCCAGCTCCGCGCCGGCCTCGCGGACGTCGCGGACCGGAAGCCCGAGCAGCTGCTCCTGCTCGGTGAGGCTGTGCCGGCGGCCGACCCACAGCTCGCCGTAGCCGTCCAGCCAGAACTCGCCGTTCTCGCGGTTGGAGCGGGGCAGCAGGTAGAGGCCGAACTCGTGGCCGGCGTCGCCGGTGGGCTCGGCGACCAGCACCGCGTCCTCGGTCTGGTCGCCGGTGAGGTGCACGTACTCGCTGGAGGCGCGGAAGGCGTAGTCGGTGTCGTTGGAGCGGACCCGCAGGGTGCCGGCCGGGACCACCAGGCGTTCGCCGGGGTAGGCGGCGGACAGCCGGGCGCGGCGCTCGGCCGCGTACGGGGCCTGCGCGACCGGGGTGAGGCCGTGCAGCTCGGTGTCGGCCCAGCCGGACTTCATCGAGGCGGCGAGTTCGTCGGAGACCTCGGAGTAGAGGCCGTTCTTGCGGCCCTTGAACTGCTGCGGTTCCTCGTCGCCGCCGGTGGCCTCAGGGTTCTCGGCCACCGCCGGGGTGCGGTCCTCGGTCACGTACGTCGCCTCCTTGCGGGGTGGTGTGCCGCCCCGGGAGCGTCGGATCGCGACACGCGGGGGCGGCCGTGCGTCCATGGTACGGACGCCCGGCCGCTCACCTGTTCGGGGTCGGGGTGGCGGGGGCGCGGGTTCACCGGGCGCGCGCGGGCGTACCCCGCGCGCCCGGGCTCACTCGCTCGGGCTTACTCGAAGCGCGCGGCGAGCAGCATCAGGTCGTCGGTGGCGGGCCCGGTGTCCCGGCCCGCGCAGACGGCCAGCAGGTGGGCGCAGAGCCGGTCCGGGTCGATCCGCACGTCGCGCGGGGCGTCGGCGGCGGCCCGGCGCAGGTTGGCCTGTCCGGCGTGCAGGGTGGGGCCGCAGCGGCGGGCCAGGCCGTCGGTGTAGAGCACCAGGGTGTCGCCGGGCTCGGCGGTCAGCTCGACCCCGGGCGCCTCCCAGCAGGCCAGCATGCCGAGCGGGGCGGAGAGCGAGGTCTCCACGAACTCGGCGCCGTGCCGGCCGACCAGCACCGGCGGGCAGTGCCCGGCGCCGGCCAGGGTGATCCGGCGCTCCTCCGGCTCCACCCAGGCGTAGACGGCGGTGGCGGTCCGGGCCGGCTCGGTGGTCTTGAGCAGCAGCTCCAGGTCGCCGAGGACGGAGACCGGGTCCTCGCCCTCCAGCACGGCGTACGCCCGCAGCGCGGCCCGGATCCGGCCCATCGCGGCGGCCGCGCCCGGGGCGGAGCCGGGGCCGGCGCCCAGGCCGTCGCCGGAGACGCTGCCGACGGTGAGGCCGACGGTTCCGTCCGGCAGCGGGATGGCGTCGTACCAGTCGCTGCCGGCCGAGCGGTCCAGCCCGGCCGGGACGAGCCGGGCGGCCAGCCGCAGTCCGGCGGGCCGGGGGAGGTGGTCCGGCAGCAGACCCCGGCGCAGCGCCTCGGTGGTGCGCCGGGCCCGGTCCGCGTCCAGTTGCTTGGCTAGCAGCGGCGCGGCGACCTCGCAGTACCGGCGGGCCAGCTCGCACTGGCGCTCGGTCGGGCCGGCGGGCTCGTCGTAGAACCAGAGGGCGGAGGCCAGCGGGCCGTCCTCCTCGGTGGCCAGCGGCAGGCCGTAACAACCGCCGAGGCCGAGGTGGACGGCGACCTCGCGCAGCCGGGTGCCGATGGCGGGGTCGCCGGCGAGGTCGTGGGACCGCACCCGGGCGGGCCGGTCGTGCTCGCGCAGCAGCCGCCCGAGCAGGCTCTGCTCGGGCGGCACGGTCTCCAGCGCGCCGAGGCTGGCGCGGTCCAGGCCGAGGCCGACCGGCTGGCTGGGCCCGCCGCCGGGCATGGCGGTGACCAGCAGCGCGCGCCGGGCGCCGAGCAGCGCGCCGACGGACTCCAGGACGGCGGTCAGGGTGGCGTCGAGGCCCCGGGCACGGGCGAGCCGCTCGGTGTGCTCGTGCAGGCTGGTGAAATCGGACAGCCGTCCGGCCAAACGGTCCTGCACCGCCGTCGGGGGTGCGGTTCGGCTCTCGGGTGTGGGGCACTGCTGCTCGGCGGGGCCGAGCACCGGGCGGTGGCGGCCCGGCGGGTCGAGCACCGAGAGCCCGCTGACGCAGCCGGGCTCGCCCGGCTCGGAGGGAGTCGACGATGGGTGGGACTCGTTCATGCCGCCACTCCTGACGCGGTGGTACGTGTCATGCGGAACCCCCAGGTACGGCCGATTGGAGCGAGGACGGCCAAAGGGCGCGTTTCGCCTCGATTCGCTACTACTCGTCATTGATCGACAGCAATGCCACCACTTCTACACAGGCCATTCGGGGCATGTCCAGATCCAGGACGACGCGGTGGCCGGTTCCACATGCTTCGGAGCCCGTACGGCGGGCGCGTCCGGTTCGTACGCGCGCCGGTCGGCCTCGGACGGCATGGAGCTCCGGGAGAGCGGGCAGAACCGTCCTGACGGCTCCGGCGGCCGTCCGGATCGTATGCTTTCGCCGTCCGTCGGCCGGGCTGGCCGGAAGACACTCACTCGTACGGTGGAACCAACCGCCCCCGGGCGGCGTCCATCCGGTCGCGTACGGGATTCTCGTTCCAAGGGCTGTTCTATTCCGCGGTCCTTCAGGTCGTGCTCCACACCGTGCTTCACGCCCGTCACGCCGTTCGTCCGTCCTGCCGCCCGGCCCCGCCAGCATCGCGCCTTCGCGGGGCCCGCACGGCGCTTCCCGACGTACGCCGGCGGGCTTTGAGCGAACCGAGCGGTCACGGAAAGGAACGAGCGCCATGCGTGAGAATCCGAGGGGCCGGTCATCGGCCCGTTCCGCCCGGCTGGCCGCCGCGCTGGCCGCCGCCGTGGACCATCGCTGGCCCGTGGTGCCGGGCGCGCTGCTGACTGCCGGGCAGTGCTCCTGCGGGGATCCGGGCTGCGCCGTCCCCGGTGCCCACCCGCACGACCCGCCGCTGCTCGCGGCCACCACCGACGCCCGGATGGTGCGCTGGTGGTGGGAGCGGCAGAGCCCGGACGCGCCGGTGCTGGCCGCCACCGGCGGGGTGGTCTCGGCGGTCAGCCTGCCCGCGGCGGCCGGTGCCAGGGCGCTCGCCTACCTCGGCGCGCTGCGGCTGCCGCTCGGCCCGGTGCTGGCGATGCCCGGCCGGTACGCGATGCTGGTCGCCCCGTACTCGCTCGACGTGCTCGGCGAGATGCTCGCCCAACTGCCATGGGTGCCGGGCTCGTTGCGCTATCACGGGTCGGGTGGGTTCCTGCCGCTGCCGCCCGGTGGCGGGTCCGGCGGGCGGGTGCGCTGGGTGCTGCCGCCGCGGCCGGCGGCCGGCGGCGGGGTCTGGCTGCCCCAGGTCGGTCCGCTGCTGGGGGAGTTGGTCGAGGCGACGGTCCGGCTGGACACCGGCCGCTCGGCGTACTGACCGGGTGCGGCGGGGTCGTGCGCGAGTGATCGTGTACGGCGGGATCGTGCGGGCGGACCAGCCGCTCGTGCGCCGTCCCGTGCGCCGGCCGCACGCGGGCGGCCGTTCGGGAAAACAAAAGATCCGGTCGCTGGCGACGGGGGATGCACCAGCGACCGGACTCTTTAGACAGTAACAAGGATCCGCGCCCGCGCCAATTTCCAAGGACCCTTCCCCGCCCGGAAATTGCGGTCGGCGAGGGGTGATGTGACGCGTATCACCCGATCCTGGTCGCCTTTAGTTCAAGGTGACCTGACGGTTCACCAGGTTTGCCCGGGCGCGCCGCTCCTCGGCCGTCAGCGGGGTGTTGTTGGCCAGCGTGGCGGCGAGCCGCTCGGCGAACTCGGCGGCCGGCTTCTCGCAGTCGGCCGCCGTCATGGCCACCGGCAGGTCCCAGACCGGGACGGTCAGCCCGTGCGCGCGGAACGAGCCGACCAGGCGGGTGTCCGGGCCGACCGAGGACTGGTCGGCGGCGGTCAGCCGGGCCAGCGCGTCCAGCAACTGCTCCTCCGGCACCGTCATCACCCAGCGCAGGTGGTTCTTGTCCGGAGTGCCGCACCAGTAGGCGGAGTCGACGCTGCCGAGCTTCTCGGTGGGGATCGCCGAGGCGTTGGCGCGCTCCAGCGAGGCGGCCACCTCGCCGGTGGCGGCCTCGGCGTCCTCCAGCCAGAACTCGAAGCCGGTGTGCACGGCCGGCGTGAACCCGGCGTCGAGGTCCAGCAGATCCTGCAGACGGCGGCCGCCCGGGACGGTCCGGCGGGCGGGTACCGGGGTGCCCGGCTCGGTGGCCAGGGCCAGCTCCAGGGCGTCCGCGAGGTCGCGGCTCAGGTCGCCGGAGGCGGACTGGGTCTGCAGGCCGAGCAGGATCGAGCCGTCCGGGCGGCGCAGCGCGGGCCAGGCCAGCGGCAGGACGGTCGCCAGCGTCACCGACGGGACCTCGCCGTTGGCGGCCTCGGCCACCCCGGCGGCCAGCGTCAGCGGCACCGTCGCGGCCGGCACCAGCTCGCGCAGCGCGACCCAGTCGGCCTCGCCCGGCAGCCCCTCGAACGGGCGGTGCACCAGCTCCTGCACGGCGTGCGAGGCATCCCGGCCGTGACACGCCTTGTACCGGCGGCCGGAACCGCAGGGGCAGTTCTCGCGGGCCCCGACCACGGGGATCTCGCCCGTGGCGGCGGTGGTGGACTGGCTGCGCTGCGGCGCCTTCTTGGCGGCCTTCTTGCCCATGGTGCGGCTCTCCCGGGGACGGTTGTGTTGTGCTCCGGGCAGCCTACTGACGTTCCCCCGGCGCGTGGACACACGTCGGGGCGGGGCGTGGGTGGCGGCGCGCGCGGACGGGGCGCGGACGGGGCGCGGGGGCGCGCGGACGGGCGGGTCCGGCCCGCTCAGGCGCTGCGGGCATCACCGCCGGTCCGTCGGGCGTGGCGGGCCCGGGCGGGCAGTGCCGCCCACACCGTCACTTCGCCGGGAGCGTCGCGCACACCCCAGTCGCTGGCCAGCTGGCCGACGATGCTCAGGCCGCGGCCGCCGCGCGAGGTCAGGGACGGGCCGGCGGGCGTCGGGCGGGTCTGCGCCCCGCCGTCGGTGACCTCCAGCGTGAGGATCCCGTCCGCGTGCATCTGCCAGCGCACCAGGACCCCGCCGTCGCCGCCGTCCGGCTGTGGGTGCGCGGCCGTCCTGGCGCCCTGGCCCGCGGTGGGGACCCCGACGAGCACCTGGTCCACGACCTCCGCCCGGGCGCTGCGGCCGAGCGCGGGCAATGGCCCGAGCGGCCGCGCATAGCGACAGGCATTACTCAGCAGTTCGGAAAGGATCAGAACAGCATCATCAATGACCGGTTCGGGTATCTCCCGGTCGCCCAGATCTCGACGCAGTCGGCGCCGTGCGACCCCGACACTCGCTGGGCCGTGCGGCACTGCCATGGTCGATGAAGTCGGCACTTCACGCGCCACCATCAACGCCACCCCCGGACCTCCTTCAGCGTATGCCGAGGGATGGATGCCCCTTGGTAATGCGTCGGAAACGACTGCGGGGCGATCCCGCGCGGACATTTCAAACCGCGCGACCCAGGGTGGGCGGCAGGTGATTCCGTGCTCACCCTCCGTCGTGAAAACGCATAATTTCCGGCAAAAATTGTCGGCAGCAGGTTTGGTTCACCGGCCGAGCTGGGCGAGGACCTCGGCCGGGCGGTTGGTGATGATCGCCGACACCCCGAGCTCCAGGCACAGCTCCACGTCGGCCGGCTCGTCCACGGTCCAGACGTGCACCTGGTGGCCCAGCTCGCGCAGTCGCGTCACCAGCCGCGGCCTGGCCCGCACCAGCTCGATGCCGGGCCCGGCGATCCCGGCCCCGCCCGGCAGCGTCGCGCCCGGGCGCAGCCGGCCCCGCAGCGGCAGGCCGCGCTCGAACAGGAACACCCTCGGGTACTGCGGCGCGGTGGCGGCCACCCGGGCGAGCGCCAGCGCGGAGAAGCTCATGATCCGGGCCTGCGGGCGGCCGTCCGCGGGGTCTCCGGTGATCTTGAACCGGTCCAGCATCCGCAGGAGCTCGGCCTCCACCCGGCCCCGGAAACGGACCGGGTGCTTGGTCTCGATCGCCAGGTCCACCGGGCGTCCGCAGTCCGCGACCAGCTCCAGCAGGCTCTCCAGCCGCAGAACGCCCCGCAGCTCCGGGTCCGCGCTCGGTGCGCCCGTCTTCCAGGCGCCGAAGTCGTGCGCCTCCAGCTCGGCCAGCGTCATCGCGGACACCGTGCCGCGGCCGTCCGAGACCCGGCCGATCCTGCGGTCGTGCACACAGACCAGATGCCCGTCGGCCGTGACCCGGACATCGCACTCGACCGCGTCGGCGCCCTCGGTGAGCGCCCGCCGGTAGGCGGCGAGCGTGTGCTCGGGCAGTGCGTACGAGGATCCGCGGTGGGCGATCACCTGGACGGACGGCGCGGTGCGCGCCGCCGCCGGGGGGAGGTCGGGGCTGGTCACACGTCCCACGATAGGCGGCGGAAGTGACGCGAAAACGAAGACGGCCCCAACCTGAGGGGCCGTCTTCGCGTGGGGGGGCGGATCAGTCCCGCGCGTCCCGGCGGGTCAGCGGGGTGAGCGCCCAGGTGGCCAGGGCCGGCACCAGGAAGCCGAACAGCGAGGCCGAGGTCCACTCCTGCGGGGTGAAGTGCAGCGCCTCCTGGACGGAGGTCCAGAAGTCCGTCCACCAGCCGGCGATCGCGGTCGGCGCGATCAGCTGGTAGACGACGAAGCCCAGCGCCCACGGCAGCAGCATCAGCCGGCGGGACGGCGCGTCGGCGGAGAGGTTCCAGCCGCGCCGGCCGGCGCCGAGGAAGTAGTCGACCGCCAGCACCGCGAACATCGGCACGAACACCGAGCCGATCAGGCCCAGGAAGGCGTAGTAGGAGTCGGTGAACTCGGTGATCTGCAGAGCCAGCACCGTGATCAGCAGCCCGGTCCCGCCGGTCAGCACCCGGCGGTCCACCCTGGGCAGCAGGTTGTGGACGGACATCGCGGTCGAGTACACGTTGGCGAAGGACTGGTCCGTCTCGCGCAGGACCAGCACCAGCAGGAACGCCCAGCCGGCCCAGACGCCCAGGAAGGAGTCGAAGATCCGGTCCGGGTCGCCGCCGGACTGCAGCAGCGCGATCAGGCCCAGCACGTAGCACCAGACCTGGGCGACGGTGTAGCCGGAGAAGCTGCCCCAGAACGCGGCGCGCGGGGTGCGCGAGTGCCGGGTGTAGTCGGCGGCCAGCGGCACGAAGGAGATCGACACCGCGATCATCGCGTCGGTGGCCTTCAGGAAGCCGTGCCAGTTGCCCGCGCCCGGGTCCGGCACGCCGTGCCGGCCCAGCTGGACGGTGAAGTACACCATCGCGACCGCGACCGCCCCGGCGACGAACCGCCGCAGCACCGCGATCGAGCCCAGCGGCCAGATGGTCAGCGCGGTGGTCAGCGCGCCCGCCAGCAGGACGAAGGCCCAGCGGTAGCCCTCGGTGTGGACGACGGTCTGCGCGCCCATCGCGATCACCAGCAGCTCGTACACGCCCCAGCCGACGCACTGGACGATGTTCAGCACCGTCGGCACGTACGAGAGCTTCGTCCCGAACAGCCCGCGCAGGTTCGCCATCGCCGGTGCGCCGGTACGGGCCCCGATCAGGGCGGCCACACCGAGCATCGCGGTGCCGACCACGGTCCCGGCCGCGATCGCGGTCACGGCGGCGGCCAGGGAGAGCTCGCTGCCCCGCGCGCCCAGCACGGTGGCGGCGGTGGTGAAGCCGATCAGGCTGACGCCGAGGTTCATCCAGAGCGCGAAGTGGTCGCGGAAGCGGAGCGTGCGCGGCGGCTCGGTGTCCAGGACGAGCGGCGCCTCGACCCGCTCGGACCGGTCCGGCCGGTCCAGGACGGCGGTGGCCGCGGCGGCGCCGGTCGCGGTGGGGGAGCCGGGCACGGCGGAACCGGGCGCGGGGGGACCGGCGTCGGAGTGAACGGTCGTGGACGGTTCGGAGAAACCCTTGGACGCGGGCGCGCCCGAAGAAGAGGATGGCGAAGCAGGCGGCATGGCCGATACTCCCTACGCCGGCATTACCCGGACAGGTTCCGGCGGTCAGCGCCCCCTCGACGGTCCGCCCACGGACGTCGTGGCGTACGGTCGACCAGCGCACTCTCAGCCTGGGAAGGTCCAAGCTCCCGCGTGTCAGTTGTGAGCGACAGGCTAACCGGCACGGGGGTGAACGCCAAGGCCAGGCGCTGGGCGCCCCGGCCGCGAGGGACATCCGGCGGCGGTGGGCGAGCGGCCGGTGGGGGTGGTGGTTCGGGGGCGTTCGGCCGGGTTTCCGGACGGGGCCGTCGGGCCTGGCTAAGGATTCTTATGACTTCTTCAGAAGGGTCCTTACGGCAATCGAATCGAGTGTGCGAAAAACTATGCTTCTTGGTCCTGTCAGCTATGGAGGTCGTCCGTGAGCACCGAGCGCGAGGTTGGGTCCACCGGGCCGCAGGGGGAACAGCCCTCCGGCGGCCAGGGGGTGGTGGGTCCCGCTCATGACGGTCCGGCGCAGCAGTCCGCGTCCGCCGCTGCCACCCCCGCACAGGCGCCCGCCGACCGGACCACCACCGACGTGGCACCGGCGGTGCCCGCCGCGCCCGCCGCTCCGGCGGCCGGCGGATCCACGCCGACGCTGGCGTTCAGCAAGATCAGCGCCCCGGCGCCGGCCGAGGCACCCGCCGCGGCCGCGGCTGCCGACGCTCCCGTGTCCGCGCCCGCCCCGGTCGAGGCCGGCCACCCCGGCCCGGGGTACATCGACGCCCCGCCGCCGGTCGTGCCGCCCGCCCCGGCGGGGCCGCCGGCCGCGCCCGCCCTGGCGCTCGCCGAGGCACCGGCCCTGCCGACGGCGCCCGTCGCGCCCGCCGTCAACCCGTACGCCACCACGGGCGCCCCGGCCGCCGCGGCGCACGACCCGTACGGTGCCCCGCCCGCCGCGGCCCACGACCCGTACGGCGCCCCGGCGGGCCCGCCCGCGCAGCAGCACCCCTTCGGCGCGGGCCAGCCGCTCGGCGGCTGGGGCCCGCACGACTCCTCGGCCGGCGGCGCCGGCGGTCCCGGCCACCCCGGCGGCCCGCTCGGCTACCCGCCCGAGTACCCCGGTACGTCCGGCCCCGGCGGTCCGCGCAAGAAGCGCGGCGGCCTGGTCGCCCTGATCGCCGCCGTCGCCCTGGTCGCCGGTGTGGCCGGCGGCGCGCTCGGCGTGACCATCGCCGACCGCAACGACAACAGCGCCAGCTCCGCGAACGACCGCCGCAGCACCACCGTGCAGGCCAACAGCCCGGAGAAGAACGAGCCCGCCCCCGGCTCCGTCGCCGGCATCGCGCAGAAGGCGCTGCCCAGCGTCGTCACCATCAAGGCGCAGGGCAACGGCGAGTCCGGCACCGGCACCGGCTTCGTCTTCGACACCGAGGGCCACATCCTCACCAACAACCACGTGGTGGCGCCCGCCTCCAACGGCGGCAAACTGACCGTCAAGTTCGCCGACGGCAGCTCCTACAACGCCTCCGTGCTCGGCCGCGCCGAGGGCTACGACGTGGCCGTGGTCAAGCTGGACAACCCCCCGAAGGGGGACAAGCTGACCCCGCTTCCGCTGGCCGACTCCGACAAGGTCAACGTCGGCGACTCCACCATCGCCATCGGTGCCCCGTACGGCCTGGAGTCCACCGTCACCACCGGCATCATCAGCGCGAAGGACCGCCCGGTCGCCTCCGGCGACGAGACCGGCGCCCAGTCCTCGTACATGAACGCCCTGCAGACCGACGCCTCGATCAACCCCGGCAACTCCGGCGGCCCGCTGCTCGACTCCAGCGGCGCGGTGGTCGGCATCAACTCGGCGATCCAGTCCAACGCCTCCAGCACCGGCCGGGCCGGCAGCATCGGCCTCGGCTTCGCCATCCCGATCAACCAGGCCAAGTGGGTCGCCGAGACCCTGATCAAGACCGGCAAGCCCGTCTACGCCAAGCTCGACGTCCTCCGCAACGACGACTACAAGGGCGACGGCGCACAGATCCAGACCCGCGACATCCAGGGCACCCCGGCCGTCACCCCCGGCGGCGCGGCCGACAAGGCGGGCCTCAAGCCCGGCGACGTCATCACCAAGCTCGGCGGCAGCCCGATCGAGAACGGCCCCGCCCTGGTCAGCAAGATCTGGACGCACAAGCCCGGCGAGACCGTCGACGTCGAGTACACCCGCAACGGCCAGACCTTCAACACCAAGGTCACCCTCACCGAGCGCGTCGGCGACTGACCCCGTCCCCGAAACCCTGTGCACCGAACCCCGCCGGACCCGTTAGGCTGACCTCCGCCTGGAGAGCTGCCCGAGCGGCCTAAGGGAACAGTCTTGAAAACTGTCGTGGCGTGACCCGTCACCGTGGGTTCGAATCCCACGCTCTCCGCTGGTAGGAGAAACCGCCTGCTCAGGGCGGGTGTTGGCCCCAGGCCGACACCCGCCCTTCGCGTTTTCCACCGGGGTGGAGGCGGTGGGCCGACCGTGGGCCGGGGGTGGTGGGTTCACCTGAACGGGGGGTTTGGGGTGGGGGCGTCCTTGTGGGTGCGGCGAGGGGGCGTGTGCCGGGGGTAAGGGGCGGACTGCCCTGGGAGTGGGCCCGGCGAGGAGACACGGATGGCCTGGTACCCCGGCGCTGAGAAGATGGAGCTTCAGCCCGAGTCGGACGCGCAGCCGGCGATCGTGCCGACGCAGGTGATCTTTCACAGCATGGCGGCGCCCTGGACGCCGCGCCGCATCTACGAGTACTGGCGGGACTCGACCAACCTGGAGTCGCACTTCGGGGTCGGCTACGACGGCGGCATCGCCCAGTACATCGGCACCCAGACCCGGGCCGACGCCAACATGGCCGCGAACCACCGGCCGGACGGCACCGGCGCGGTGAGCATCGAGTCGGCCAGCAACGACCAGCACACCGATCCGTGGACGGCCGCGCAGATCGGGACGTTCATCGCGGTCGGGGTCTGGCTGCACCAGCGGCACGGCATCCCGCTGCGGGTCTGCCGCACCGCCGACGACCCCGGTTACGGCTTTCACCGGCTCTTCCCGGAGTGGTCGGACGGCGGCACCGCCTGCCCCGGCGATGCCCGGGTGCAGCAGTTCCACGGTCTCGTCCTGCCGGGCATCGTGGCCGGCGCGGGCGGTGCTCCGCCGCCCCCGTCCCGGTCGACGCCGGGGCCGGCCCGCTACCGGGTGACCATCAACGGCCTGGAGTACGGGTACGGCGCGCACGGCCCGCAGGTCCGGCAGGTGGGCGACGCGCTGGTGGCGTCCGGGCACGGCTCGCACTACACGGCCGGTCCGGACGAGGACTGGCGGGACGCCGACACCCTCAACTACCAGGACTACCAGCTCAGTCTGGGCTACACGGGGGCCGCCGCGGACGGCGTGCCGGGCGAGGATTCGCTGCGCCGGCTGCTCGGCACGCTGCCCTCGCCCCGGCGCGTCTCGGTGGCGCACATCGTCGCGGCCGCCCGGACCGACCCCGGCGCCGAACAGGGCCACCGGACGTACGGACCCGAGGTGCGGATCGTCGAACAGGCGCTGGCCGACGAGGGGTACCTGGAGCAGCGCTGGGTGGACGGCTCGCTCGGCACCAGGACGGTGCAGGCGTACGCGGCCTTCCAGCGCAGTCTCGGCTACTCGGGCGCGGACGCGAACGGGATCCCCGGTCAACGCAGCCTCCAAGTGCTCGGCCGGCGGCGCGGGTTCGACGTCACGGACTGAGGCGGCATGGACCGAGGTGGTGAGGACGGCGGCCCGGCCATGGGTGCCGGTGCTTGACCATGACACGGTGTGAGGGTCTGCACTGGGAGCCATCATGTTCAACATCGGAGACTTCGCCAAGCACGGCCGGGTGTCGGTCCGCATGCTGCGCCACTACGACGCGATCGGCCTGCTGCGTCCGGCCCGGGTCGACCGGGCCAGCGGCTACCGCTTCTACGAGGCCGCCCAACTCGCCCGGCTCAACCGGGTGATCGCGCTCAAGGACCTCGGCTTCACGCTGCAGCAGGTGCGGGACGTCCTGGACGAGCGGGTGGACGCGGCCGAGCTGCGCGGGATGCTGCGGCTGCGGCGGGCCGAACTCGCCGCGGCGATGGCGGCGGACGCCCAGCGGCTGACCCGGGTCGAGGCGAGGCTCCGGACGATCGAGAGCGAGGGAACCATGTCCGCGCACGATGTCGTGGTGAAGCGGGTGCCGTCGGTGCGGGTGGCCGAACTGACGGCGGTCGCCGCGAGCTATGAGCCGGAGGACGTCGGACCGGTGATCGGCCCGCTGTTCACGGAGCTCTGCCGGCGGATGGCGGAGGCCGGGGTGGAGGGGGCCGGCCCGGCGGTGGCCCGCTACGAGGACGCCCCGGACGGGGACGGCGCGGTGCTGGTCCGGGCGGCGGTCCCGGTCGGCGCGGCCCCGGCACCCGCCGGGGAGTGCGGCTTCGAGGTGGTCGACCTGCCGGTGATCGAGGAGGCGGCGACCATCGTGCACCGCGGTTCGATGGACGACAGCATGGGCTCCGTCCAGGCGCTGGCCCGCTTCGTCGACGAGAACGGCTACCGCTCCGCCGGATACGCCCGGGAGCTGTACCTGGAGTGCCCGGACGACCCGGCGGCGTGGGTGACGGAGTTCCAGGAGCCGGTAAGCCGCCCGTAGGACAGTGCCCCGGGGCGCGTACCCGCTCCGGCCGGCCGGGGTCCAGGCCGGCCCTGCTCGGGGCCCCGGGGGCCGCACCGCCGGTCCGGCTCTGAAACGTCCGAGCGGCGCACTTGCCCGACCACCGGTCGGCGGGCAGAGTGCGGACAGAGCGGGAAGCACGCGGGAAGAGCGCGTGCCGCGCGTGCGGCGGTGGCGCGACCGGGCGGCGATCGGAGACGGCGATGAGTGATCTGACGGACCGGCTGGCGCAGGGGCTCCCGCCCGGCGCCCTGGCGGTGGACCCGGATGTGATGGCCGCCTACAGCCATGACATGGCGGGCTTCTGTGTGGCCGGCACCCCCGCCGTGGTGGCCTTCCCGGAGACGGTCGAGCAGGTGCGGCACATCCTGCGGACCGCCACCGAACTGCGTGTCCCCGTGGTGCCGCAGGGTGCCCGCACCGGGCTCTCCGGCGCGGCCAACGCCGTGGACGGCTGCATCGTGCTGTCGATGGTGAAGATGAACCGGATCCTGGAGATCGACCCGGTCAACCGGATCGCGGTGGTCGAACCGGGCGTGGTGAACGCCGAACTCTCCCGGGCGGCATCCGAGTCGGGGCTGTCCTACCCGCCGGACCCGTCCAGCTGGGAGACCTGCACCATCGGCGGCAACATCGGGACCGGCGCGGGCGGGCTCTGCTGCGTCAAGTACGGCGTCACCGGCGAGTATGTGCTCGGGCTGGACGTTGTGCTGGCGGACGGGCGGCTGCTGTCCACCGGCCGCCGTACCGCCAAGGGGGTCGCGGGCTACGACCTGACCCGGTTGCTGGTCGGCTCGGAGGGCACGCTGGGTGTGGTGGTTAGGGCGGTGGTCGCCCTGCGGCCCGCGCCGGCACCGCAGTTGGCGCTGGCGGCGGAGTTCCCGAGCGCGGACACGGCGGGTGCGGCGGTCTGCGAGGTGATGGCGCGCGGCCTCACCCCGTCGCTGATGGAGCTGATGGACGCGGTCACCGTGCGGGCCGTCAACGAGCTGGGGCAGATGGGGCTGCCGGAGTCGACCCAGGCGCTGCTGCTGGTGGCCTTCGACGGGCCGGACCAGGTGGCCGAGCTGGCGGCGGTGGGGGAGATCTGCCGGGCGGCAGGCGCGACCGAGGTGGTGCCGGCCGACGACCAGGCGGAGTCCGAGCTGCTGCTGGAGGCCCGGCGGCTGGCGCTGCCCGCGCTGGACCGGCTGGGCACCACGATGATCGACGACGTGGCGGTGCCCCGTTCCCGGCTGGCCGAGATGCTGAACGGCGTCGCCGCGATCGCCGAGCGGCACGCGCTGACGATCGGCGTGGTGAGTCACGCCGGGGACGGCAACACACATCCGATCGTCATCTTCGACGGCGCCGATCCCGAGGAGTCGGCGCGGGCGCAGCGGTCCTTCGACGAGATCATGGCGCTGGGGCTGGAGCTGGGCGGCACGATCACCGGGGAGCACGGGGTGGGGCTGCTCAAGCGGGACTGGCTGGCGCGTGAGCTGGGGCCGGTGGCGCTGGAACTGCAGCGGCAGTTGAAGGCGGTCTTCGATCCGCTGGGGATTCTCAACCCGGGTAAGGCGGTCTGATTTTCACCTCTCCCCATTTCCTTCTCTCTTCTGCCTGTGATGCCTCCAGTAATACTTTGGGATGGTCGCAGAATGGCTTGACATGTCGACATGGAAGGTCGACCGCACCCGTGTGCGGCGGGTGAATCGACGCCCGGCGTCCAGGCGCTGCGCCGGTTCACCCGGAAGGAGGCTACCGTCCGGGCAAAGCCCCAGGTGAGCGGCGCTGTATCGATGCGTTGTCCAGAGGGTGCGCCCGTTATTCATCAGAGGTTGGGATATCACGCAAACGGGCGAAAATTCCGGCTTGAGGTGGTGCTTTGTCGATTTGTTGCGGAAGTCTGTTCCTCGACGTCGCAGCCCGCAGGAGTTCGTCTGGGCGACGAACTCCGACACAACGCACGAAGTACAGCTTTTGGGAGGCTCTCAATGGCTCGCATCCGCGATGACGGTTCCAACGGTGGCCAGAACACCACCGTCGTCTTCGCTCCGGTCTCCAACCGAATCCACTGATCCGAGCGAGGTCACGTCCGGCGGGGGCGCCGGACGTGGGCGGCCACAGGTGAGCTGAGCACCCGTGGCCGGGCTCGCAGCGGAGAAGCGGAGAAGCGAAGAAGCGAAGAAGACCGGAGCAGGATTCCAACCAGGGCCCGACGCGGAGTAACTCGACCAGAGGACTCGACGGAGAGCCCGCCGCACAGAAGTCGGAGAAGACAACTCGGACCAGGGAAGACCAGGGAACTCGACGCGCGGCTGTCACCGCGCGGAACCGGGTAGCGGAAAGGGTCACCGCGACCGGCCTGGCGGGCGGTGCCGATCATCGGCACCGCCCACCAGCACGTCCGGGGCCGCCTGTCGCCAAGAACCCGGGCGCACGGGCGCACGGGCAACGGGGCGCACAGGGCGCACAGCGAGGGCCCGCGCCCGAGCGGTCAGCCCACGGCGGTACGGTTGCGCTCCGACAGCGCACCCCGCGCCCGGGCCCCGACGGCCCGGCCGGCCGGGGCTGCGACCGAGGCGACCGGAGGGAAGGCACGATGGCAGCGGAGGAGGAGGGCCTGACCGGCCCGGGCGAGACCAGGCCCGCAGCCGGGGCGAACCCGGGAACCGACCCGGGGTCCGCGCCCCGGTCCGAGACCAGGCCCGAGCCCAGGTCCGTACCCGAGCTGCTGCTCGGCCGTCCGCCGATGGCCCGCCCGTTGCCGTCCTTCGACGCGGAGGCGGCCCCGGCGGAGCCCGGCCCGCTGTTCGTCGACTGGCTCGCCACCGCTCTCGCGGCCGGTGTGCTCGACCCGCAGGTGGTCACGCTCTCCACGGTCGACGCCGACGGCCTGCCGGACGCCCGGGTGCTGGTCCTGCGGGACGTCGACGCCTCCGGCACCGGCTGGGTCTTCTCGGCCGCCGCCGACAGTCCGAAGGGCCGCCAGCTCGCCGACCACCCGGCCGCCGCGCTCACCCTGTACTGGCCGCCGCTGGGCCGTCAGATCCGGGTCCGCGGCACCGTCGAGCGGGCCGCCGACCAGGTCGCCGCGGCCGAGTTCGCCACCCGCTCGCCCGCCGCCCGGGTCGGGGCGCTGGTCGGCCGGCAGAGCGAGCCGCTGGCCTCCCCGGCCGAGTACGACGAGGCGGTCGCGGTCGCCCGCCGCCGGCTGGAGGCCACCCCGGACACCGTCGCGGCCGGCCACGCCGTCTACACGCTCTGGGCGCACGAAGTGGAGTTCTGGCAGGGCGACAACGACCGCCGTCACGTCCGGCTGCGCTACACGCGGACCGGCCCGGTCCGCACCCCGGAGTGGTCGCGGACCCTGCTCTGGCCTTAGGGCCTGTCGTCAGACTCCCGTCTGCGCGTCGACGCTCCCCCAGCCTTCGGCCGGGAGGTGCCCCCAGGGCACGCACTCCCCCAGCCTTCGGCCGGGAGGTACCCCCACCGCAGTGGCTTCCTCCTCCGCCTTGCGATGCACGCACCCCAACGCCGCCACGCCCGCCCTCCGGGCGGACGACGGAGTCCGACGACAGGCCCCAGGGCTTCTCCGCCGATCCCCGGGGCCGGACACACCCGGTCGGCGGCGAGTCGCGAACCCGCCGGCCGACCGGGCTCACCACCGGCCGGTACTGGTTCGCTACCGCCGCCCAGTCAGCGTGGCGCCCACACTCGCGGCCACCACGCACCCGATCCCGGCCAGCTGCGGTGCGCCGAGCAACTGGCCCAGCACCACGAGGCCGACCAGGGCGCTGACCGCCGGCTCCAGGCTCACCAGCACGCTGAACACCCGTTGCGGCATCCGCCGCAGCGCCGTCATCTCCAGCGCGTACGGGATCACCGGCAGCAGCAGCGACACCCCGGCCACCGCGAGCAGCAGCATCAGCGGTGAGGCGCCGGGGGCGGTCAGCCCGTCCCAGGCCTGGCCGAGTCCGAACGGTGCCAGCGTCAGCGCGCCGACCGTCATCGACACCGCCAGGCCCTGGAAACCCTGGAACGCGGCGCCGACCTTGTCCGTGAACAGGATGTACGCGGCGTAGCAGGCGGCCGCGCCGAAGGCGTACAGCAGGCCGACCGGGTCGAGCGACGAGCCGCCGTCGCCCTCGCCGAGCAGCGTCAGCAGCACCACCCCGCCGGCTGCCAGCAGCGCCCAGAGCAGGTGGCTGGCGCGGCGGGCGAAGACCAGCGCGACCGCGAGCGGGCCGAGGAACTCGATGGTCGCGGCGGTGCCCATCGGCAGCCGGTCGATCGCCCCGGCGAAGAGCAGCGTCATCCCGGCGGACGCCATCCCGAGCAGGCCGGCCGCCGCGAGGTCGCGCGGACGGCGCCCGCGCAGCCGGGGCCGGGTGGCGATCAGCAGGATGACCGCAGCGAAGCTCAGCCGCAGGAAGGTCGTACCGCTGACCCCGAGCGGGCCGAACAGCGGCTTGGACAGCGCGATGCCGAGCTGCACCAGGAACATCGCGGCCAGACAGAAGAGCGGCGCCGGGATTCGCTCCGGGCGCCGCATCAGCTTCGAGAACCGCCGGTCGGTCCGGCCGGGTCGGGTGCCTGGGGGCGGTTCGGCGCCGGGCGCCCCGCCTCGTCGCCAGCTACCGCGCTCGCCGGCGGGCTCGCCCTTGGGGGCGGGCGGCATGGCAAGGGCCTCGGCGACGGCGGCGGCCGGCGTCGGGGCGACGGTTTCGCTGGGGTTGGGCGTGGGCATGCTGGCGAGTTTGCCGTAAGGAGTGATGAAGGGGCAAGCTCGTTACCTGAATCCGGACGGATACGGACGGGTGCGCCCGAAAGGGTGAGCTTCGGCGGCACGGGCGGCGCGGCAGTGGCAACCGTTCGACGGTCCGTCAGTATCAAGGCGGGGTGCGCTATCTCCGTTCCGCGGCCCTTGTCGTCGTGTCCCTCGCCCTGCTGCTCGCCACCGACGGAGCGGGCGTGAACGCCGACACGACCGTCCTGGCCGCCGCCGCCGTCCCCCGGATCCGGGCCACCGTGCTGCCCGATTGGGCCGGCCCGCCCGCCCTCCGGGCCCGCGACCTCTACACCGGCGCCGCCTTCGACGCCTGCACCGCACCCCCGCTCGACACCCTCCGGGCCTGGCGGGGCACCTCCCCGTACGGCGCGGTCGGCATCTACACCAGCGGCGGCCAGCGCGGCTGCGACCAGCCGAGGCTCACCGCCGACTGGGTCCGCCAGGTACGGGCGATGGGCTGGCGGTTCATCCCCGTCCACGTGGGGCTGCAGGCGCCGTGCAGCGGACTCAGCCGCAAGCCCCGGCGGATCGACCCGAACCGGGCCGTGCAGCAGGGCCGGGACGAGGCGGCCGAGGCGGTCCGCGGCCTGAGCACCGTCGGGCTGGGCGAGGGCAGCCCGGTCTTCCTCGACATCGAGGCGTACCCGGCGCGGGACCCGGGCTGCGGTCAGGCCGTCGTCGACTTCACCCTCGGCTGGACCCAGACCCTGCACGCGGCCGGCTACCGCTCCGGCTTCTACTCCAGCCTCGACTCAGGCATCGCCGACCTCGCCGCCGCCGCGCGGGCCGGCAGCTCCCCGCTGCCCGACTCGCTCTGGTACGCCCGCTGGGACGACCGCGCCGACACCGTCGGGGGCGGTCCCCTCGGCGCCGAACTCTGGACCGACCACCAGCGCGTGCACCAGTACCACGGCAACATCGAGGAGACCTACGGCGGCGCGACGCTCACCGTCGACCGCAACCACGTCGACACCCCCCTCGCGGGCTGACGGGGCGGTTCCCCGGCCCCCCCGCCGAGCCGCCCGGCGGCGCCCACCCGGGCTCAGCCTGCGGCCGGGCGCCGCCGCCACTCGCCGCTCCCGAGCGGCGACCAGCCCCGTCCGGCACAGTCCCGGCAGGTCTCCGGGATGTGGCCGGTCCCCGTCCGGTCTCCCCGGATCCCCATCCGGGCCCGGGTCTGCACCCCGTTCGAACAGTTGGGACACGGCACCCGGAACCTGGCCGGCTCCCGCTTCACCTGGCGGTCGTCGTGGCTGTCGCTCATGCCATGCAGTATCGCGCGCGGGCCCGTCCGGGACCGGCGCCGACCGCCATTGTCAGCCGTGAGTGCTACAACCTCTGTCCAGGGAAGCGGAAACCGAGGAGGACCACATGGGTACCTGGGACAGCGGCAACTTCGACAACGACACGGCGGCCGACCACCTCTCCGGGGTCACCGCGCGCCTCATCGGCGAGATCGAGCAGGCCATGGCCGGTGACCAGGTCGAGCTGGAGCCCGACGAGTACTGGGGCGTGGCCGTCCCCTGCAACCTCGAACTGCTCCACCTGATCGCCTCCCAGCACTACGTCGGTGCCGAACTTCCCCCGGCCGACGTCGTCGAGGCCTGGAAGGAGACCTTCCTGTCCGTCTGGGAGCGCTCCATAGACGACCTGGACCCGTCACCCGGCTACAAGGAGGAACGCCGCGCCGTCCTCCTCCGCACCTTCGACGACCTCGCGGCCCTCGCCCGCTCCCGGGGCTGATCCCCGGGGCCGGGAACAGGGACGAATCCGTGATCCGTGCAACGGGCCCGGGCTACTGACATCCGCCCTGCCGAGAGGCACAATCGGGCTCGTCCGCGCGCCTTACCGCCCAGTAGCCCCCGGTAGCCGCGCAGTCGCAGCCGCAGTGCCGCCCGGTCAAGGAGGACCCGTGTTCAGCACGATGCAGGACGTACCGCTCACCGTCGCCAGGATCCTCGAGCACGGGGCCACCATCCACGGGCGGTCGACCGTCACCACCTGGGACGGCACGGGGCCGGTGGTCCGGACGTACGCCGAGGTCGGGGCGCGGGCCGCCCGGCTCGCGCACGCGCTGCGGGACGAGCTCGGGGTGACCGGGGACGACCGGGTCGCGACGCTGATGTGGAACAACGCCGAGCACCTGGAGGCCTACCTCGCGGTGCCGGCGATGGGCGCGGTGCTGCACACGCTCAACCTGCGGCTGCCGGCACACCAGTTGTCGTTCATCGTCAACCACGCCGCCGACCGCGTGATCATCGTCAACGGCAGCGTGCTCCCGCTGCTCGCCGCCGTCCTCCCGGACCTCGACCCGACGCTCCGGCACATCGTGGTCAGCGGCCCCGGCGACCGGTCCGTCCTGGACGGCTTCGCGGGCACCGTGCACGACTACGAGGAGCTGATCGCCGACCGGCCCGCCGAGTACCCCTGGCAGAGCGACATCGACGAGCGCCAGGCCGCCGTGCTCTGCTACACCTCCGGCACCACCGGGGACCCGAAGGGCGTGCTCTACAGCCACCGGTCGGTCTACCTGCACTGTCTCCAGGTCAACACCGGGGACAACTTCGCCTTCACCCCGCGCGACATCGCGCTGCCGGTCGTCCCGATGTTCCACGTCAACGCCTGGGGCATCCCGCACGCCGCGTTCATGTCCGGCGCCGGCCTGCTCATGCCGGACCGTTTCCTCCAGCCGAAGCCGATGGCGGAGATGATCGCCCGGGTGCGGCCCACCGTCAGCGCGGCCGTGCCCACCATCTGGAGCGGTCTGCTGGACGAGCTCGACGCGGGCGACCACGACACCTCCAGCCTGCGCATGGTGGTCATCGGCGGCAGCGCCTGCCCGCCGTCGCTGATGCGGGGCTTCGAGGAGCGCCACGGCATCCGGGTCCTGCACGCCTGGGGCATGACCGAGACCTCGCCGCTCGGCTCCTTCGCCCAGCCTCCGGGGGGCCTCACCCCGGAGGAGGAGTGGCCGTACCGCGTCACCCAGGGCATCTTCCCGGCCTCCGTCGAGGCCCGGCTGATCGGCCCGGGCGGCGAGCGGATGCCGCACGACGGCGTCTCGGCCGGCGAGCTGGAGGTGCGCGGACCGTGGATCGCCGGGGCGTACTACGGCGGCGCGGGCCACGACCCGCAGCGTCCGGACGACAAGTTCTCCGAGGACGGCTGGCTGCGCACCGGTGACGTCGGCACCATCACCGCCGACGGCTACCTCACCCTCACCGACCGCGCCAAGGACGTGATCAAGTCCGGTGGCGAGTGGATCTCCTCGCAGGACCTGGAGAACCAGCTGATGGCCCACCCGCAGGTCGCCGAGGCCGCGGTGGTCGCCGTCCCGGACGAGAAGTGGGGCGAGCGCCCGCTGGCCACCGTCGTGCTGCGCCCGGGCGCCACGGTCGGGCTGAAGGAACTGCGCGCCTTCCTGGCCGGGCGGATCGCCTCCTGGCAGCTGCCGGAGCGCTGGGTGATCGTCGACGCGGTGCCGAAGACCTCGGTCGGCAAGTTCGACAAGAAGGTGATCCGCGCCAGCTACGCGGCCGACGAACTGGACGTCACGCTCCTCGGCAAGGAGTAGACCGGGGCGCGACGAGGGCCGGCCACCCACGGCGGGTGGCCGGCCCTCTCGCGTCGTCCGGGTCAGCCGGCGGCCGCGACGCCCGTCTCGCCCATGGCACCGATCCGTCCGAGCAGGTCGACGATCCGCGACTGCACGTCCGCGCTGGTCGAGCGCTCGGCGAGGAACAGCACCGTCTCGCCGGTGCGCAGCCGGGGCAGCTCACGCGGGTCGAGGTCGACCGAGGTGTAGACCACCAGCGGGGTGCGGTGCAGCCGGTCGTTGGTGCGCAGCCAGTCCAGCAGACCGATTCGGCGGCGGCGGATCTGGAACAGGTCCATCACCACCAGGTTCGGCTGGACGCTGCTCGCCCGGGCGATGGCGTCGTTCTCGTCCACCGCGTGCTCGACGTGCATGCCGCGCCGCTCCAGGCTGCTGATCATGGCGGCGGCGATGTCCGGATCGCCCTCGACCAGCAGGACCCGCGGGGCGTGGTTCTCCCCGTCGCGGGGGGCGAGGGCGCGCAGCAGGACGGCCGGGTCGGCGCCGTACGCGGCATCCCGGGTGGCCTGGCCGAGGCCGGCGGTGACCAGCACCGGGACCCGGCTGTTCAGCGCGGCGGTGCGCAGCGACTGCAGCGCGGTCCGGGTGATCGGGCCGGTCAGCGGGTCGACGAAGAGCGCGGCGGGGAAGCCGGAGACCTGGGCGTCCACCTCCTCGCGGGAGCGGACGATCACCGGGCGGTAGCCGCGTTCCTGGAGGGCCTGCTTGGTGGCCGGGTCGGGCTCGGGCCAGACCAGCAGCCGGCGCGGGCCGCCGTCCCCGGCGGGGGTCGCCATCGACGGGTGCTCGACCGAGTCCTGGCCGGCGGCCGGCAGCTCGGCCATCGGACGCGGTGTCGTCCGGGCCTCCGGCGCGGCGGGCGGCTGCGGCGCGCCGCCGGTCGGGACCGGCCCGGCGGACGGTGTGACGGCGGACGACGGGGCGGCCGGGGGCAGCGCGGCCGGCGGGAACGCCTCGCCCGGGCCGCCGGGCGTGCCGGCCTCGCCCGGAGCGCCGAGCGGGCGCGGCGGCGCGAGCTCGGCGAGGCCGGTGCCGACCGGCCGCGGGCCGTCGGTCCGGTCCGGCGTGCCGGGGCCGTCGCCACCGGAGCCGTTCCCGCCGGGGGCGGGCAGCGCGGGCCGGGCGGGCTCCAGCTCGGCGGACGTGCCGGAGGTGCCGGAGGTGACCCGGGCGTCCGGGCCCGGGCCGGGCGGGACGGCCAGCCGGCGCCGACGGCCGGTCGGCGCGGCGCCGGTCGGTTCGCTCGGTGCGGGCGTGGGCGCGGGCCCGGCCGGGAGGGCGTGCTCCAGACCGGGGTAGACCGGGAAGCCGGTGTCGGGGACGCCCGGCAGGGCGAATCCGTCGGCGGACTCCTCGTTGGCGGGCAGCGCCCGGCGCCGCCCGGAGGGCTTGGACTCCGGCTCGGCCGGGGCCTGACCGGACGGCCGGCCCGTGCTCGGGCCGGCCTCCCGGCCGGCGGCCGCGCCGCGGTCGCCGAAGGCCTCGGCGGGGGTCTCGGTCCCACCCGCCGGCGTGCTCGTGGCGGGCTCCGGAGCGGACCCGGTGCCCGGCCCGAGCGCGAACGGGCCGCGCGGGCCCGTCGGCGCGGCCTGGCCGCCCCGGACGCCCGGGTGCTCGCCGCCGACCGGCACCGCGTACGCCGTACCGGCCCGGCCGTCGTCCTTGCCCCATGGGTCGCGCTGCGCGGTGTCCGGGCCGCCCAGGCCCTGCCGGCCGTACGCGGGGTCGTTGCCGGTGCCGTTCCACTGCTCGGGAACGGCCCGCTCGACCCGCGCCGGGGCGTTCGGCCACTGGTCGGGGTCGGCCGGTACGGCCGGGGGCGCGGCCTCCTCGGCCGCGGCCCGGCCACGGCGTCCGCGCCGTTCGGCCGCGGGCTCCTCGGCGGACTTCTCGGCGGACTTCTCGTCGGGGCTCTGCTCCCGGTCCTTCCCCTTCCCCTGGCCCTGGTCCGGGCGGGGCGCCTTCTCGCCGGGCGCCGCCTCGGCGTCGTCCTCGGCCCCCTGCGCGGTGGGCAGCTGCGGGATGCCCGGCAGGTCGGGCAGCACGGCGCTGTCGCTCTCCTTGGGGCGGTCCGAGCGCCCCTCGGCGCCCGCGCGCTCGGCGGCGGCCTTGGCCGCGGCCGGGTCCAGCGGCAGCTCGACCACATAGGTGGTGCCGGCCTTGCCGGGCAGCTCGTGCGGCTGGAGCACACCGCCGTGGCGCTCGACCACGGCCCGGGCTATCGGCAGGTGGACGGGGCTGCCGCCGCGTCCGGGGCCGCGGATCTCCACCCGGGCGACCTCGCCGCGCTGGGCGGCCGCGAGCACCACCATGGGCGCGTCTCCGCCGCCGGGGGGCAGCGCGGGCGCGCCGGGGGCGGCCAGGCCGGGGGAGGAGGTCTCGGGGGTGGCGTCCAGCGAGAGTCCGACCCCGCTGACGTCGGCGACCAGGTGGGCCAGCGCCTGGGCGAGCCGCTGCTCGTCGGCGATCACCTCGACGGCGGCCGCGTGCACGGAGAACCGGACCCGGCCCGCGCCGACCAGCTCGCCCGCCTGCTCGACGGCCCGCCGGACGACCTTGTCCAGGGCGACCGGCACCCGCTCGGCGGTCTTCTTCCCGCCCTTGTCGTCGCCGGCCCGGCCGTCCTCGGCGGAGCCGGGTGCGCCGGACCCGCCGTCGCCGCCGGCCTCGGAACGCTGGTGGGCGAGCACGCCGTCGATCAGCTTGCCGAACCGGCGGCACTCGTCGGCGAGCCGGCGCAGTGTCCAGTTGGCCTCGGGCCAGAGCTGGCCGGCCGGGTCGGTGGCCAGCGCGTCGATCCGCCGGTGCAGCGCGGTCAGGGCGCCGCCCAGCTCGCCCTCCAGGACGGCGGTGAGGTGCTCGTTGCGGGCGACCAGGGCCAGCTCACGGCTGCGGTCGGTGAAGGTCATCACCGCGCCGACCAGCTGGTCGCCGTCCCGGACGGGGGCGGTGGTGAGGTCGACGGTGACCGGCCGGCCGTCCTTGCGCCACAGCACGGTGCCGCGCACCCGGTGCTTGCGCCCGGAGGTCAGGGTGTCCAGCAGTGCGGACTCCTCCAGCGTCAGCGGCGTGCCGTCGGCCCGGGAGTGCTGGATCAGCGGGTGCAGCTCGCGCCCGCCCAGCTCGCTCGCCCGGTACTCCAGGATGTGCGCGGCGGCCGGGTTGACCAGGACGCAGCGGCCTTCGAGGTCCACGCCGAGCACGCCCTCGGCGGCGGCCCGCAGGATCATCTCGGTCTGCTTGTGCTGGCGGCGCAGCTCCGCCTCGACGCCGAGGCGGCTGGAGAGGTCGCGGACCAGCAGCAGGAGCAGGTCGCTCGCGGAGGAGCGCTCGCGGTACGGGTCGTACGGGACGAGCGGGGTGAGCGCGTAGCCGCGGCTGTCCCCGGCGCCGTCGTCGGCGAAGTCGTTGCCGGAGACCTCGACCGGGAAGGTCGTGCCGTCGGTGCGGCGGGCGGTCATCCGGACCGGCCGGTCGAGGGCGTCGTCCTCGCGGGGCGCCGGCCGCATCGAGCCGGGGATCCGGCTGGGGTCGAACTCGGGCAGGAGGTCCAGCACGCCCATGCCGACCAGCGAGGTGCCGGGGGTCTGGAGTGCGTGGACCGCCGCGTTGTTGGCGTCGACAACGGTGCCGTTGCTGTTCACCAGCAGCAACGCGTCTGGCAGGGCGTCGAGTATGGCGGCGAGGCGAGCAGCGCCTCGGATCGGCCTGCTGCTCACGTCGACAGGTCTCCTCGGCTCAGGGCAGCTCCTCCGGAGACGGCAGTATCTCATTCTTCTTTGCGGCGGGGACGACCCGCCTAGTAACGTTGGCGGCGGTTGGTGCCGGACCCTCGGGTTGTGGCATCATCACAGGCACACGGAACGAGTCCGCCATGCGGGCGCGGTCCATGTGGGGAGGCTTCGCCTAGTCCGGTCTATGGCGCCGCACTGCTAATGCGGTTTGGGTCTTAAAGCCCATCGAGGGTTCAAATCCCTCAGCCTCCGCCCCATGGGAGCCCCGTCGACGATCATGTCGGCGGGGCTCTTCGCATGGCTCCGCGGGGCGTCCGGATCAATCGATTTCGCCCCGCGTCGCAGGTCATGTAATGTTGTCCCCGCAACGCCCCGATGGCACGTTCACCAGGGCGAGCGCTCATAGCTCAACGGATAGAGCACTTGACTACGGATCAAGAGGTTGCAGGTTCGAATCCTGCTGAGCGCACCAATCCCCGCAAGATCGGGTTCGCCCGGTTCTTGCGCTCATAGCTCAACGGATAGAGCACTTGACTACGGATCAAGAGGTTGCAGGTTCGAATCCTGCTGAGCGCACCATCGAGAAGCCCCCGGCCACCGGCCGGGGGCTTCTTCGTCGTGTGCGCCCGGCCCGCGGGTGCCCGGGTCCTGTGCGCCCGGCCCGGGGACCGGGGCCGGCTGCCGGACGGCGGCGCCCGGTTGGGCTTCTGGGGCTCCGGCCCGATACCCCGCTTAATGGATGAAATGCATTCCTTTCGGGTACATCCTGTCCTGCCGGTCGGATGACTGCCAAACGGGTAGGACACGGCCAAGAGTGCAGGTGTCGCAGTATTACCGGCCCAGGATCATGATTCCGTTTTGTCAGATCTTGTGCCCAGACTGCCCGGCCACCCTGGCAGCCGACACCGAAGGGAGAGCCGGATGGGCCGACAGCTTCCCCGCATCGCAGCCCCGCCCGCCCCGGCCCCGGACCGGCGCACCCGCCGGGCGCGACGCCTACGACTGGCGTCGGCCGGGGCCTCCTCCGCACTGGCCGCCGGACTGCTCGTCGCCGGGAACCCGGCGCCCTCCGCAGCCCAGCAGTCCCCGGACGCCTGGTCGGGAGAACAGCGCGCGGTCCTTCCCTCCGGGCTCTCCGTACAGTTCGACTTCTCCGCCGCCCCGGGAGTGGCCGTCACCGCCGGGCCGGGCGAATTGGCCGACCGTTCCGGAGCGGGAAAAACCGGCGCGCCCTATGCCGACGGACTGCGGCCCGGAGATCCCGCGCAGACGTTCCGAATCGCCGAGGACCGTCCGCGGACGGACGGTTCCTGGCGCACCGTCGGAACGCTCCGGCTCGCATTCTCGCGCCCGGTCCGCAATCCCCGGCTGCACCTCAGCGGACTCGCCGGAATCGCCACCGGGAAAGGCGGGACCACCAGCACCGCGACCCGGCTGACCCTCACCGACGGCTCGCCGGGCTCGCCCACCCTGGTCGACCGCACCGGCTGGCCCGGCTGGACGGTGCGGGGCAGCACCCTGGCGCCCGCCGGGGCCGACGGCGGCACCGACGCCGTGGCCGGATCCGCCGCCGAGGGCAGCCTGGAACTGGCCGGCACCTTCCGCACCGCCGTCTTCCGGGTCGAGCAGCGCTCCACCGCCCGGGCCGGCAGCACCACCGCCCCCGCGGCACTGGCCCAGGTGTACACCGTCACCCTGGACGAAGGCGTCGGCACCGCGCCGCAGGGCTACGGCAACGCCTCCCACCTGGTCTCCGACCTCTTCCTGGGGACGGACGCCACCACCACGCCGGGCCGGCCCGCCCGGCGGGCCGCCGCGACCGCCCCGGGGGCGGCCGGGGAACCGCTCGTCCAGCTCGACCACGGCGCGGGCCTGCGCGGCGTCTGGTCCGACCCGGCGTCGTCCCGGCGCCGGCCCGGGCGCGGCGAGTACCCGGGCGCCGATCCGGCCGTCGCTTTTCCCGCCGAGGCCGCGATCGGCCGCTACTACCGGCTCACCGTCCCGGTGGCGGTCGGCGACGCGCTCGCCACCCTGGCCGGCTGGATCGACTTCGACCACAACGGGAGGTTCGACCCCACCGAGCGGGTGCAGACCGACCTCCCGGCCGGGGCGCGCACCGCCGTCCTGGAGTGGACCGTCCCCGGCAACGCCTCCTCGGGGGAGACCTGGGCCCGGCTGCGGCTCGGCCGGGACGCCACCCAGCTGGTGGGCGCCGACGGCTACGCCGACTCCGGCCAGGTCTCCGACCAGCGGGTCAGACTGACGGTCGGCGCCGCCCGCCTTGAGATCGCCGACCCGGTCGACGGCGCGGTGGTCTCCGACGCGCGCCCGCGGATGCGCGGCGAGGGTGCCGTCGCCGGGGCGGCGGTGGAGGTCCGCGACGGGGACACCGTGCTCTGCGGCACCCGGGTGGGGCCGGGCGGCGACTGGTCCTGCAGGCCCGGCAGCGCGCTGAGCGCGGGCGCACACAGCCTCACCCCGGTCGAGACCACCCGCGGCGGCGTGGTGCTGCGCGGCGAGCCGGTCCGGATCACTGTGAAGACGGCGCCGCCCGGCGCGCCCGTCCTCACCCTCCCCGAGTACACCAACGACCCGGGCCTCCAGCTGACCCGCACCGGGGAGCCGGGCAGCGTCGTCTCGGTCGCCGACCGGCCCGCCGGGGCGCCCGGCGACGCGGACACCGAGCTGTGCACGACGGCGGTGCAGGCCGACGGTGGCTGGTCCTGCCTCCCGGTGGAGAACCTGCCGGACGGGCGGCACCGGCTCACCCCGTCCGCCGCGGACCAGGCCGGGAACCGGACGGCGGGGCGCGTCGCCGAGCTGGTCGTCGACACTGTTGCGCCGGACCGCCCGGTGCTCACCGCGCCGGCCGCCGGCGAGACCGTACGGGTAGCCCGGCCGAAGCTCGCCGGGCGGGCGGAGGCGGGGGCCAGGGTCGTCGTCACCGCCCGGGCGGGCGGCTCGGCCCCGGGCTCCGGCGAGCCGGTCGTGGCCTGCGGGGCGACCGCCGCCGTCGACGGCAGCTGGACCTGCACGGCCGACCGCGATCTGGCGGACGGCGAGCAGCGGCTGGTCGTCACGGCGACCGACCTGGCGGGGAACGGAACGGCGGCCGACGCGGTCCCGATCCTGGTCGCGACTGCGACTGCGACTGCGACTGCGACTGCGACGGCGACTGCGACTGCGACCGCGAGTACGGGTGCGGCGGTGCCGACGCCGTCCCAGCCGACGTCGCCGTCGCCGTCGGTGCCCACGTCGTCGCCCACGTGGGCACCCACGTCGGTACCGACAGCGGTGCCGTCCTGGACGGCGTGGCCCTCGCCGTCCCTCTCCCCGTCCCGGCCGCCGGTTCCCGGCCGACCGGCCCCGTCCGTACCGGTCGCCAGGCCCACGGGGCCGGCGAGTCCGGTACCGGCGCCCGTGGCGTCGTCGGCCGCGGCCGTACCGCCGGAACAGGCCGCCCCGTCCGGCCGGCCGGTTCCGTCCGGTCCTGTCCGCGGGCCCGGCCTGCCGGGGCTGCTGCCGATCGCCGTGCCACCGGCGGCCGTGCCGGACCCCCGTCCGGCGCTGCCCCCGGCGTCCGTCCCCGCCCCGGCGGCGCCCGCGCTCGCGGTGTCCGTCTCGCCGAGTGCGGCGGTGGGCCGGAGCGCGGCACCGGACCCGAGCCCGAGCGCGGGTCCGGCCGCGGGCGCCGCCCCGGCCGCCGCCGTCACCCTGGAGTCCGGCGCCGGGAACGCGCCCACCGAGGCCTCCCGGCAGCCGGCTGCACCGCCGGCTGCACCGCCCGCCGTATCGCCGCCCGTGTCGCCAGTGGCGCCCGTGGTGGAGGAGCCCGTGGACGAGCCGCCCGTCGAGGCGTCGCACGCGTCCGGCCGGACGGGATCGGGCGGCTGGCGCGGCGGGCTCGCCGGTGTCCTCTTACTGCTCACCGCGGCCGGCCTGATCACGCGACGGTTCGTCGCGCGGAGGCCCGGCGCGCAACGAGGTTGAACCAATCCGACCATCCGACCATGTGCCTGCGCGTCAGGTCAGCCTCGGACGATTCGTCAGGAAATGTCGACACGCACTACCTCAAATGTCGCATTTGATGACGTATGAACTTAGCCTGACTCTGGCACTGCCCGTCAGATCCGGGCCGCCCGTTGCGCGACACACCGACCCCGAGGATCCGTGCATGGACGTCACCCGCGATTCTTCGCAGCGACCCGACAATCTGCCCAAGGCGCTCCCCCCGGCGCTGCCGGAACGTTCCTCCAGCGGCGCAAGCCCGCTGGTCAAGCCGGCCAGGACCGCCGGCCCGGCCGACAGCGGCCCGGCCACCACACCGCTGGCGGTCGTCCCCGGCCCGTCGACGGGTACCCCGATCGACCTGCGCGACCCGCTGGAGACGGCCGGCCCGGCGAACCTGGACAGCCTGGAGGCCACCCCGGCCGGCGCGGTCCCCGCCACCGCCTCCCGCCGCCCCCCGCGTGCCGACCAGGCACTGCGGGAGCACAGCGCCGCCGCCCTGCCGGGCTGGATCGCCCTGCTGACCCTGCTGGTCGGCGTGGCCGCCGTCCTGCTGGTGCTGCTGCGCGACGGTGTCATCCCCTACTGGGACGCGCTGCCCGACCTGCGCGGCACCGCCGCGAGGGAGAACGGCCACGCCGAGGTGACCGTCCAGTCCATCGCGGCCGTCACCGCCGCCGGGCTGCTGATCGTGCTCTCCCTCGCCGGGCTGCTGGCCAACGCGGGCGGCGAGACCCGGGTGCTCACCCGCTGGGGCCGCTACCGGGGCACCGTCCGCCGGACCGGCCTGGTCTGGGTGAACCCGCTGCTGCGCCGCCGCCGGGTGGACGTCCGGCTGCGGCACTGGCGCAGCGAACAGGTCAAGGTGGTCGACCGCACCGGCACACCGATCGTCGTCCGGCTGCTGATCGTCTGGCGGGTCAAGGACACCGCCCGCGTGCTGCTGGCGATCGAGGACCACGAGAGCTACCTGCGCGAGCAGGTGCAGGCGGTGCTGACCCGTACCGCGTCCACACTGCCGTGCGACAGCAACGCGGCGCCCGGGCCCGCGCTGCGCGACGGCCAGTGGTTCGCCGACGAGCTGACCCGGGGGCTGGCCGCCGAGGTCGCCCCGGCGGGCATGGAGGTCTACTCGGTGCAGCCGCTGGCACTGGACTACGCGCCCGAGGTGGCCGAGTCGATGCGCCGGCGCCGGCTGGCCGACCTGGACGCGGGCCTGCGCACCGTGCTGGTGGACGACGCCGTGGAGGCGGCGGCGCTCGCCGTCCGCCGGCTGGAGCGCGCCACCACGCACGAACTGGACGAGGCCGCCCGCAGCGCGCTGATGGAACAGCTGCTGGTCGCCTTCGTCGCCCCGGCCGGAGTGGCCGCCTCGGTACCGTCCCCGGCCACCCGGGCCGGGCGGAAGGAAGGACGACCGGCATGAGGATAGCCACCGGCACGGAAGCCGGCTTCGACGCCGACACCGCACTGATCGGCTTCGAGGAGAGCCTCGGCGGCATCCCCGCGATCGAGGGCTGCGCCTGCCCGAACTGCGCGGCCCGGCCGCGCACCGCCCGCCCCGCGGCGGGCGGTGGCGGCCGAATACACCGCGCCGTGCGAAATACCTGCCTTGCCACCACCGTGCTGGCCGGCGCCGGCGTGGTCGGTCTGACGGCCGGCGCCGGGTCCGCGCAGGCCGCGGCCGGCAAGCAGGGCTGGGACGGGTCGAAGTACTGGTTCAAGAACGCCGACGGCGAGTGGCGTTGGACCAGCCACTACGAGGTCTACGCCGGCCGCACCGGCAAGTCCGCCGGCTCGGGCGGCTCCGGCGGGGCCGCCGCCTCCAACGGCTCGGCCTCCTCCTCGGGTATCACCCAGGGCTGGGACGGTTCCAAGTACTGGTTCAAGAACGGCAGCGGGGAGTGGCGGTACACCAGCCACTACGACGTCTACCTGAGCCGCACCGGCCAGTCCGGCGGCGGTTCGGCCCCCGCCCCTGCCCAGCCCGCCACCCGGCCCGCCGCCGACAGCGCGCCCGCCTCCGGCAGCGTGGAGACCGCGATCGACTACGCGCTCGCCCAGCTCGGCAAGCCGTACGTCTGGGGTGGCAACGGCCCGTCCGGTTACGACTGCTCGGGGCTGGTCCAGCAGGCGTACCGGCGCAGCGGGATCAGCCTGCCGCGGGTGGCCGACGACCAGTACGCGGCCACCACGCCGATCAGCGCCGGGCAGCTGCGCCGCGGCGATCTGGTGTTCTGGTCGGACAGCGGCCGGGCCTCCGGCATCCACCACGTGGGGATCTACCTGGGCGGCGGCAAGTTCGTCGAGGCGCCCAGGCCGGGGACGACGGTGCGGATCTCCAGCCTGAGCCAGGGCTACTACCCGACCCACTTCGGGCGTCCGTAGGACGTCGCGGCCCGGGCCCTCCGGGGACACGGCCCGGGCCCCCGCCGGGGCCTGACCCGGCGAATGCTCCTAGCTGTTCTCGCCGCCGCGGCCGAGGGCGGTGGCGGCGTCCGAGCGGCCGGTGTCGTAGACCGTCCGCATCTGCTGCTCGTCCCAGTCCACGTCGAGGGCGTCGGGGCTTTGCCGCCGTCGTTCCGTCTGCCACGTCTCGACCATCGCGCTGATCCCCTCGTGGCCGCTTCCGCCGTCGCCGCCGGTGAGGGTGTTCCGCTCGATCCGGCCGGCCGCGGCCGCGTTGATCTCGTCGGTGGCGCTGCTCTGCCACTGGGTGAGCCCGGCGCTGAGGAAGCGCTGGGCGGCCTCGCCCATCCCGGGGACGGGGACGAGCGAGAGCGGGGTGCCGACCCCGGCGTACATGGTCTTGGCCTTCCAGGCCTCGACCTTGGTGTCGTCGTCGCGCTGGTCGAGGATGGCGTCGGCCTGGACGGCGTCGATGACCCCGAGGGCGACGGAGGAGTTGGCCATCAGGCCCTTCCACTCCTTCTCGGCCGTGGTCGGCGGGAGCTGGGAGAGCTGCTGGGCCACGTGCGTCAGCTCGGCCCGGCGGACGGTCTGGTGGGCGTCCGGGTCGTCGGCGACGCCGCGCAGGAGCCGGATCAGCGAGCCCTTGTCGGTGGCCATCCTGGTTCCGCCGGTCTCCTGGTCGGTCCAGACGCCGCCGGTGTTCCCGCCCGCGTGGTCCTTGGCGGCGCGGTTGGTGCCGGAGAGGATGTCGTGGGTGTCGGCGGCGTAGTCGGCCAGCGCGTCGGCGAGCGGGCGCCGCAGGCCGTCCGGGAGCCTCTCGTGGCCGATGCCGGCGTCCAGCAGACCGACGGTGTCGCGCATCACCCGGGCCTGGGCCTCGGTGTGGTGCCTGACGGCGTCCTCCCGGCCCGGGCGGTCGCCGGTGGCGGCCGCCTCGACGGCCAGGCCGAGCGAGTGGTGGCCGGTGGCGCGGGCGCCGGCGACCAGCTCCTCCGGCCAGTGGCGGCCGTTCAGCAGGTAGGCCAGGTGGTCACCGCGACGGGGGTCGCCCGGGTCGAGGAAGCGGGTCGAGGCCTGCGGGTTGCGGCCCAGGGCCGTGAGGAAGCCGGCCACCGCGTCGCCGCCGCGGCCCTCGCCGAGGTGGTCCCACGTCGGCTGGGTGGAGTCCGGGGCCCAGATGGCCTGCGGGCCGATCCCGGAGCCGCGCTCGAAGGCGAGCAGGCTCTCGCCGTAGGCGTTGAGGAAGTCGGAGTCGTACGCCCCGGAGCGCAGCAGGCTGCTCATCAGCTGGTAGCCGTAGGGTGTGGGGCCGCCGCCCGGGCGGTTCCGGACCCGTGGTCCGAGCCTGATGATCTCGTGTTCCCAGTCCCGCATGGCCCGGCCGCGGCTCTGGGTCGCGGTGCCGAGGGTGGTGCCCAGCGAGGTCTGGAGGCGCCGGACGGCCTCGCCGCGCCCGCCGCCGTACGCGCCGGCCTTCGCCGGGTCGTTGACGTCGCGCCAGAAGTCCAGGGTGCCCTGCGGGCCGAGCGTGACGGCGAACTCCTCGGCGAAGGCGGGGTCGCTCCCGCGCCGGTCGAGCAGGGCGTTCAGCCTGGTCAGCTCCGCGGTGGAGAGGGCGCCGCCCTTTCCGGCCAGGGCGAGGGCCTCGCCGAGGTCCGCGCGGGCCGCCCGGGCCTCGTCCAGGCTGCGGCAGCCGCTGGTGTTGAAGGAGTCGTCGGCCGCGCCGTTCGGGTCGGAGCGCAGGGCCCAGGCCGCGGCCTCGTCGGCCTCGGTGGCCTGCCGCAGTGCCGCCTCGATGCGGTGGACCAGGTCGTCGACCGCCTGCCTCCGCCCGGGCAGGAAGGCCGTCCGGAAGTCCGGCTGGTGCCGGGCGGACTCGTCGTGCAGGAGCGGGTGGACGTCGGTGACCGTCCCGTCGGGCGCCACCTTCAGATGGCCGGCGGGGGCGTCCTCGTCGGCGAGCCGCCTGAGCCGGCGCTGGGCCTCGCCGAACTGCCCGGCGGCGTCGGCCAGCAGGCCGGCGAGGTCCGCGGACTCCTGGGCGGCGGCCTCGATCTGTTCGGCGGCCCGCCGGATCAGCGCCCTGGCCTCGGTCGCGGCCTCGCCCTCCCAGCCGCCGGCCAGCGCGGTCACGACCTCGCCGGTCAGCCGGTCCTTCAGTCCGAGGTAGCGGCCGCGCAGCGCCCGCCACTCCTCGGCGGCTCCGTTCAGCGTGTCGAGTCGGGCCGTGGTCACGGCTTCGTAGCTCAGCATGGTCGGCCCCGTCACCGTTCGCCGGAGAGGTTCCGCCCGGTCGCGTCCTCCGTCGCCGTGTAGGCGTCGGCGGTGGTGCGCAGCCGCCGGGCGATGTCGTGGAGCGTGTTTCCCAGCGTCGCCACCTGGTTGTCCCAGCGGATCGCGCGGGCCCGCAGCTCCGGTCCGGTCCGCCAGCCGCCGAGCGTGCCGTACGCGGTGGTGGTCCACTCCTGGGCGCGGTCGTCGACGGCGGAGAAGCACGCGTGGATCTCGTCGACGGTGCCGGCCCGGGCTCTCAGCTCGGCCGGGGTGACGGTCACTTCCGGGCCGGCCGTGGTGCCGGGGCCCGGCCGCGGGTACGTCGTGCCGTCCGCGCCGTCGAACAGGCCGCCCCGGACGGGTTGGCCGGCCGACCGGCGCCAGGTGGCCGTGTGGTCGGTGAAGTCCTGCTCGGTACCCGGTCGTTCGTGGACCATGGTTCATCATGGCGCGTTCCGGCCGTGAACGGCTGGTCCGCGTGCGCGAAAACGCCCGCAGGCTGCGAACAGGACCCGTACGGGGGGCGTGTTCGCAGCCTGCGGGGCGTGCGGGGACCTGCGGTGCGCTCAGGCGGAGGCCCTGTCCAGCAGGGCCGTCTGCTCGGGGGTGAGCCGCAGCGAGGCGGCGGCCAGCAGCGGTGGGAGCTGCTCGACCGTACGGGCGCTGGCGATCGGGGCGGCGACCGTCGGGCGGGCGGTCAGCCAGGCCAGGGCGACCGTGGCGGGCTCGACGCCGTGCTCGCCCGCGACGGTGTCCAGCGCCTCCAGCACCTTGGGGCCGCGCGGGTCGTCCAGGTAGCGGGCGGCGCCCTCGGAGCGGGCGCTCGCCACCCCGGCACCGCCGAGGCGGTACTTGCCGGTCAGGAAGCCGGAGGCGAGCGCGTAGTACGGCACGGTGGCCAGGCCGTGCTCCGCGACCACGTCGGCGAGCGGGCCCTCGAAGGTGGCGCGGGAAACCAGGTTGTAGTGCGGCTGGACCGCGACGTACTTGGCCAGCCCCTCGCGCTCGGAGAAGGCCAGCGCCTCGGCGAGCCGTTCGGCGCCGATGTTGGAGGCGCCGATCTCGCGGACCTTGCCCTCCTTCACCAGCTCGTCCAGCGCGGTGAGGAACTCCTCGACCGGGGTGTCGTCGTCCTGGTGGGTGTAGTAGAGGTCGATGCGCTCGATACCGAGACGGCGCAGCGAACCCTCGACGGAGGACTTGATGTTGGCCGCGCCCAGGCCGAGCGCCTCGGGGTGGAGGCCGACCTTGGTGGCGATCACGATGTCGTCGCGGTTGCCCCGGCTGCGCAGCCAGTTGCCGATGATGGTCTCGGACTCGCCGCCGGTGTTGCCGGGCACCCAGGAGGAGTAGACGTCGGCGGTGTCGACGAAGTTGCCGCCGGCGGCGGCGTAGGCGTCGAGCACGGCGAAGGACTGCTCCTCGTCGGCCGTCCAGCCGAAGACGTTGCCGCCGAGGGAGAGCGGGTGGACGGCGAGGTCGGAGGTGCCGAGCTGCACACTGCGCCCGGCGTCACTGTGGTTTTCGGTCATGGTCGGAGTCAACCCGATCACGGTGGCCCGCATTCCATGATCCGGACAGGCTTCACCCGCTTGTCGCACCGTTGTTGCACTCGCGGGTGGTGAGGGCCGGAGGAGGGTCCGGGGTGTCGGCCGGGCGCGCGGATTCGTTAGAGTCCGTGCCATGGCTGACAACGACTACGACCCCGCCGGCAGCACCCAGATGTTCCGGGCGTTCGTCGACGAGACCCCGGCACCTCAGGCACCGGGCTCCGTCTCCACCTACGGCAGCAGCGGCGGCGGCGGTGGCAACCGCACCGGTGTGATCGCGCTGATCGCGGTCGTCGCGGTGGCCGTTCTGGGTACCGTCATCTGGCTGGCGGTCAAGTAACCCCTCGGTGGACCGCCTGGCGGCGCCCGCCATGTCCGTGGCTCTCAGCAGGGCCGTCGCCAGGCGTCCAGTTCGAGCTTCTTCTGCATCGAGCTGAAGCCCAGACCCTTGGTCCGGGCGCAGAACTTCTCCGTGCCGAGCTTGTACTCGACATGGAAGACCGCCTTGCCCGCCTGGATGAAGGGCGAGAGCCGGTCGCACTCGTTGAACTCGGCGCATTCCTCGTTCACCGCGAAGTCGAACTCGCCGACCAGCGCCGGGATCTGCTCCAGGTCGTTCTTCAGGCCGATCGCCATCCCGCGCTCGTGGGCGAGCGAGGCCAGCATGCGGTTGTACCGGAGCTGGTCCTCGGCGGTCAGCGGGAAGCCGCTCTTCTGGTTGTACGCCTCGATGGTGTCGGGCTCGATGGCGTCGAAGCCCTTGGCCCTGCACATGTCGAAGCGGGCGGCCATCAGCGGCTTCAGCTGGTCGATCTTCCGGATGTCGAACCACTTCTCGCCCTTCCATCCGTTGCCGGAGCCCTGGAGGGCCTTGGCGAAGGCGGCGGAGTCGGGGCGGAAGTCCTCCCAGGAGCCGGCGTTGATGTAGCAGATCACCTTGCGGCCCTTGGCGTGCAGCGCGGCGACCACCGAGGCGTCGTTCTCGAAGCCGTCGATGTCGTAGACCGGTACGTCCACCGACTGGTCGACGCCGTCGCCGAGTTGCCACTGCCAGGCGAGGCCGGGCGCGGGCTGCCAGCGGGCGCCGGCGGGCTGGGGCGGGGTGGCGCCCGGGGTGGTGGTGCCCGGCGCGGTGCCGCCGCCGGGGGTGCCCGGCGTGCCGGTGGCCGGGGTGCCCGGGGCGGTGGCCGGGGTGCCCGGGACGGTGCTGGGCGGGGTGCCCGGGGTGCCCGGGGTGGACGGCGCGTCCGGGGTGCCGGGGGTGCCCGGGCCGCTCGACGCCCCGGGGTCGGGGGTGGCGGTGGCCGCGGGCGGCTGGGCGCCGGTGGCATCGGCCGAGGGGTCGTCCCCGGTGTCCGAGCCTGAGCTGCACGAGGTCGCCAGCAGGGCGGTGGCGAGGGCGATGGCGGCCGGCAGGGGCCGGGTGCGGCGGGTCACGGGTGCTCGAACTCCGGTTCGGATCAGGCCAGTTCGGCGGCGGTCAGGCCGTACGGCAGGGTGCGCCAGGGGTTCTCCCCGGCGCCCGGGACGGCGCAGCCGACGCCGGCCCGGCGGGCGGCGATCAGCGCGGCGGCGTCCCGGGCCTGCTCGGCGGGCACGTCGTACACGAGATGGCAGAAGCGGGCGGCCGCGTGCCGGCCGGTCCACACCGGCAGGGCCATCGAGCGGTACGTCTCCCAGTCGCCCTCGAAGGTGACCAGCAGGTCGGCGAGTCCGACCTCGGCGTAGCCGGGGTCGGGGTGGTCGCCGTGGCCGAACACCACGGTGCCGCACCCGGCGGCCCGGGCCGCGGTGGCCAGCCGCCGGTAGTGGGCCAGCGCGCCCGGGTGGGTGGCGACCTGGTCGAGGTAGACGCCGGTGATCCCGTGCCGCTGGCGGTAGGTCAGCACGTCGGCGACCACGGCCGCGTGCGGCCTCCGGCCGTAGTCGGTGTCGGCGTAGCCGAGCAGCGGCAGGCCGGCCGCGCGCAGTTCCTCGGCGGCCTCGGCGAAGACGTTGTCGGGGGTCTCGCCCGGGCCGTCGGCGAGGTTGAGCACGACGGCGGCGATCCGGCCCGGGTCGGCGGCGGCGACCGCCTGCCAGGCCGCCGGGTCCACCGCGGGGTGGACGTACAGCGGCACCAGCAGGCGGCCGTCGAGGTGGCTGCCGCCCGTCATGCGACGGCCGGGGCGGGGACGGGCTCGGCGGTGCCGAGCCAGAGGTCGCGCAGGGTGTCGGCGAGGCCGGTCTCCGGCTGCCAGCCGAGGGCCCGGGCGGCGGCCGAGACATCGGCCTGCTGCCACGAGACGGCGGCCGAGCGCTCGGAGCCGGCGCCGCTCTCGTCGATCCGGCCGGTGAAGCCGGCCGCCGCGACCAGGCCGTCCGCGATCGCCCGGACCGGCTTCGCCCGCCCGGAGGCGAGGTTGAGCACCCGGGGCAGCGGACCCTCGGCGGTGACCGCCAGACCGACCGCGCGGGCGATGTCCCGGGCGTCGACGAAGTCGCGGTGGGCCGAGAGATCCCCGACCTTCACCACCCCGTCGGCCCCGTCCGGGGCGGCCCGGCGCAGTTCCGCGGCGAGCCGGCCGGGCAGCGAGCCCGCCGGTGCTCCCGGGCCGACCGGGTTGAACACCCGCAGCACCACGGCGTCCAGCGGTGAACCGGCCACCGCGAGGGAGCCGGCCAGCTTGGTGGCGCCGTACACGCCGACCGGGCGGGCGTCGGCGTCCTCGGCGAGCGAGCTCCCGGGTGCGCAGACGCCGTACTCGCCGGCCGAGCCGATGTGCACCAGGCGCGCCGCCGGGGCGCCCTGCCGCAGGGCCTCGGCGAGCACGGCCGGGCCGCGCGCGTTGACCTCGGCGAGAGTGACGGCGCTGCCGGCCACCGCGCCGGCGAAGTTGACCACCGCGTCGGGCGCCAGCGCGGCCAGTTCCTCGCCGAGCGGGCCGGTCCGGGCGGTGGCGAGGTCCAGCCGGAGGTCGTGGTCGGGCCGCCGCCCGGCGGTCAGCACGGTGGCACCGGGCAGCGACCGCAGGACGGCGGCGGCGTGGCGGCCGAGGAAGCCGTCCGCGCCGAGCAGCAGGATTCTCACGCGGCCCGTCCGTCGTTCTCGGGGCCCGCGGCGGCGGTCGCGGGCTGTTCGACGGCGTCCGGCGCGGTGCGGGCGGCCGGGATCGACAGCTCCGAGCCGCTTCCGGGGACGGCGTACAGGCCCTCGACCGGCTCGCCGGGCAGCAGCAGCGAGCGGTTGACCGCGAACTCCGCGTTGGCCCGGTCGTAGTCGTCCGGGCGGCCGATGTCCAGCCAGTAGCCGCTGAACTCGTAGGCGGACGGCGGGGTCTGCGTGGCCAGCAGGTCCAGCACCAGCTCGTCGAAGCCCAGTGGCAGGCCGGGGGTGTACGAGGCCAGGGCCGAGCGGGACACGCCGTACACGCCCATCGAGACCCGGTAGTCGATGCTCGGCTTCTCCTGGAACCCGGTGATGCGGCCGGCCTCGGAGGTCAGCACACCGAAGTCGATCTTCACCTGGCGGGCGTAGGTGGCGATGGTGAGCGGAGCCCCGGACGCCTCGTGGTGCCTGAGCACCCCGGCGAAGTCCAGGTCGGTGAGGATGTCGCCGTTCATCACCAGGAAGTGCTCGGGCAGCCGGTCCTGCATGGTGAGCAGCGGGCCCATGGTGCCGAGCGGGCTGTCCTCGACGGCGTAGCCGACCCGCAGGCCCCACTGTGAACCGTTGCCGACGTAGGCGCGGATGATGTGGCCGAGGTGGCCGATGGCGAGGGTGACGGTCTTGAAGCCCGCGGCGGCGAGCTGGCGCATCACGATCTCCAGGATCGCGTGCTGGTCGCCGATCGGGACGAGTGGCTTGGGGAGCGCGGTGGTGTAGGGGCGAAGGCGTACGCCCTTACCGCCGGCCAGGATCACTGCGTGCATGGTGTTTCCCCCACGGATGATGGTGCGACAGGAGCCTTGGAAATCGGTGCTGGCAGGGAGGGAGGAGCGCGGCGGGGTCAGACGTTGTAGAGACCGGTCTTGTAGCGGGCCAGGTTGGCCGGGTCCCGGAAGAACTCGATCGTCTGCTCCAGGCCCTCCTCCAGGGAGAACCGCGGAGCCCAGCCGGTGGCGGCGCGCAGCCGGGTGGCGTCGGCGACCAGGCGCATCACCTCGGAGTTGGCGGGGCGGATGCGCTGCTCGTCCTCCTTCACCGTGAGGTCGACGTCCATCAGCTTGCCGACCAGGGCGACCAGGTCGCCGACCGAGATCTCGCCGCCGGTGCCGGCGTTGAAGGTCTTGCCGACGACGGTCTCGGCGGGGGCGGTGCCGACCGTGCGGAAGGCGTTCGCGGTGTCCTTCACAAAGGTGAAGTCGCGGGTCGGGCGCAGGTCGCCGAGGGTGATCTCGCGCTCGCCGGCGGCCAGCTGGGCGATCACGGTCGGGATGACGGCGCGCATCGACTGGCGCGGGCCGAAGGTGTTGAACGGGCGCAGCGTGACGACCGGGGTCTCGAAGCTGGCGTGGTAGCTGTCGGCCAGCCGGTCCCCGCCGGCCTTGGAGGCGGCGTACGGGGACTGGGTGTTGATCGGGTGGTCCTCGGTGATCGGCACGGTCTGCGCGGTGCCGTAGGTCTCGCTGGTGGAGGTGTGCACCAGGCGGGGGATCTCCAGGTGGCGCACCGCCTCCAGCACGTTGAGGGTGCCGGTGACGTTGGTCTCGATGTACGAGTGCGGGGCCCGGTAGGAGTACGGGATCGCGATCAGCGCGGCCAGGTGGTAGACCGCTTCGGTGCCCTTGACCAGGCCGTTGACCGAGCCCGGGTCCCGGACGTCGCCGAGGACGATCTCGACCGAGTCCAGCACCTCCTCGGACAGGGTCTCCAGCCAGCCGAAGGACGAGAAGGAGTTGTACTGCACCATGGCGCGGACCTGATGACCGTCGGCGACGAGGGTCTCGACGAGGTGGGAGCCGATGAAACCCTCGGCTCCGGTGACGGCGACGCTGCTCATGCTGGGAGTTCGCTTTCTGGGTTCGGGGACGGCCGAGCGGGTTCGTGGCGGCTCGGCCGTGTTCGGTGCTGTTCGGTTCGGCTGTCGTGTGTGTTCAGCGGTGCTGGGGCCAGCGGCGCTGTCGTTCGGCGGTGCTGTCTCAGCGGTGCTTGGTGGTGCGGCCGAGCACAGGCCCGGCGATGGCGGTGAGGACGACGGCCGCCGCCCCGCAGCCGAACAGCTGCAGGAGCGTCGGATCCACACCGGTCAGCAGCCCGGCGCACTCGGCGCCCGCGGCGGCCAGACAGATCAGGGCGGTGCTCCAGCTGAGCCCGAAGGCGTTCAGCAGCAGCGCCAGCCAGAGTGAGCCGCCGAGCAGCAGCAGCGCACCGAGCGCCGGTACACCGAGCGCCGGGGCGCCGGGCCAGAGCACGGTGGCGGCTGCGTCCAGCGCGGCCACGGTGGTGAGGTAGATGAACAGGCAGCCGAGCAGCACGCCGCCGGTGCGGCGGGTGAACTCCCCGGCGGTGTGGCTGGTGCGCAGCGTGGCCACGGCCATCGCCCGGTAGCGGAAGAGCAGCCACTCGGCGAGCCCGAGGCTGAGCGTCAGCGCGATCATGGCCGGCCCGGTCGGGCTGGCGGACGCCCCCTCGGCCGCGCCGGTGCGGACGGCCTGGTGAATGGTGGCACCCAGGCCGGCGATCAGCGTGAGGGTGCCGACCGCCAGGCCGAACAGCAGGTGCGGCAGCTCGTGCCGCAGCGGCAGCTTCAGCACGGTGGCGTCCTGCTCGCTGCGCAGGCAGCGGACGATCTCGCGGGTGGCCAGCCCCGCCGCCAGCCCCAGCGAGGCCAGCAGGACGACGGTCCGGACCACTTGCGGCACGTCCACGGCGAGCACCACCCCGGCGCCCAGCGCGGACGGCGCCAGCGCCAGCAGCAGGAACTTCTCCCGGCCCAGCACCAGCAGCACGGTGGCGGCGGCCAGATAGCCGGACTGCCCGGCGGCGAAGCAGAGCGAGCCGAGCGGCCCGCCGACCACGTACCCGGCGGTGGCCGCGATCAGCGCGCCCAGCGGCGCGCCGACGGCCAGGCAGATCCCGGCCGCCCGGCGCCGGCCACGGCCGAGCCAGGCGTACGAGCGGTGCGCCAGTGCCTGGTTCCAGGACCAGCTGACCAGGGTGGCGACGGAGAGCGCGAGCATCCCCGACGGCAGGCCGAACCGCATCCGGGTGGCCGCGAACAGGTTGGCGCCGAGCAGGTAGCCGAGGCCCGGCAGGGCGAACACCAGGCCGCGCACCACACAGCGCCAGGGGTCGGCCCGCCAGGGGTTGGCGAACTCCGAACTCGGACCGGGGTAGCGGCGCTGGACCTTCTCGAACAGCTCCTCGGCGACGGTGAAGGCGTCGGGGCGGCCGTACAGCAGCCCGGCCTGCTCGTCGGAGAGGCCGTCGGACTCCAGGAAGGCCGCGATCTCGTACGGGTGGACGGCATCGGCGCAGACGTCGGCGAGCCGCTCGGCGAGCTCGTCCAGCGGGTCCGGGGAGAGCTCCAGCTGCTCCTCGGGCTCGGGACGCTGCTCAGGCAGCACCGGCCGGCGGCGCTTGCGCGGCAGGGTGCGCAACTGGACGGTCTGCTCGGCCCACTCGGGGCCGGCCTCGTCCGGAACCAGGCGAAGAGGACCGCTCATGCGCCCACCTCGCTGCGCCGCGCAACCGCCAGCGGTTGCGCCCAGTCCGCGGCGGGTGCGCCGTCGTCGACCGGGATGGCGTCGTCGACCGCGACCACGCCGTTCGGCAGCCAGCGGGCGGTGCCGAGGAGTTCGGTGTAGATGCCGCGGAAGCCGTCGATGTTCTGCCGGAGGGTGAACTGCTCGATCACCCGCAGCCGGGCCTGCTCGCCCAGCCGGGCCCGGCGTTCCGGGTCGCGGAGCAGTTCGAGGGCGGCGGCGGCCATCGGTTCGGGTTCGCGCGGCGGGACGACCAGACCGGTGTCGCCGACGGCCTCGCGCACGCCGCCCACGTCGGTCGAGACGGTGGAACGGCCGCAGGACATGGCCTCGATCAGGGTGAACGGGAAGCCCTCGCTGATGCTGGAGAGCATCACCACGTTCCCCGCCGCGTACGCGTCGGTGATGTCGGCGACGCGGCCTTCGAAGGCCACCGAGTCGGCGATGCCGAGCTCGGCGGCCAGGGCTATGCAGGTGTCGCGGTACGCCTCGCCACCCTTGGGCGTGCCGCCGAACAGGCGCAGTCGCGCCTCGGGTATCTCGTGCCGGACGATCGCGAAGGCCCGGATCAGGGTCTCCAGGTCCTTGATCGGGTCGACCCGGCCGGCCCAGCTGAGCGTGGGCGTCTCCGGCTCCGGCCCGGCCGGCGGGAAGGCGGCGGGGTCCACGCCGTTGTACACGGTGCGGATGTGGGCGGACGGCGTGCCGCCGCGCTCCTCCCAGCGCCGGTTGTACCGGTTGCCGGGGGTGACCAGCGCGGCCCGCCGGTAGCTCTCCTCGGCGAGCATCCGGTAGAAGCCGAGCAGCAGCGCCTTGACCGGCCAGCGGTAGGGGCCGGTGCGGTAGCCGAGGTAGCGCTCGCGCAGGTAGATGCCGTGCTCGGTGAGCAGAAACGGTACGCCGTACTGCTGTGAGGCGATCAGCCCCGGCAGCGTGGCCAGGCCACCGCTGGCGGCGTGCGCGACGCCGTCCTGCGGCGGCTCGACCGAGAGCGGGCGCAGCGCGTGCTCCAGCAGGTCGGTGGCGTTCAGCGCGTCGTGCAGGGTGGGCCGGGAGACGGCGGTGGAGAGGTAGTCGCGGGTCCAGACGTGCTGGAGGGTGCGCAGGGCGCGCTCGCTGCGCAGCGCCGGGCTGAGCAGCCCGCGCCGGGCGAGGTCGGCGAAGCCGTACAGCTCGGTGCCGAAGTGGGTGGTGTAGACCGGGTCCAGGATGGAGTGCAGGAAGCGCTCGTACGCGTTGAGGAAACGGCGCATCTCCTTGCCGCGTGGCGCCCTCGCCTCGGAGGGCGGGCCCCACAGCGGCGCGGTCGTGACGGACCGTACGTTGGCGGGCAGCTCCCAGGCCAGCGGTTCGTGGCCGGTGCCGGTGACGGCGATGACGTCGAAGTCGACGTCCGGCATGCCCTGGACGAGCTGGTCGCACCAGACGCTCACACCGCCGTGCTGGTGTGGATACGTTCCCTCGGTGAGCAGGGTGACGCGCATGCTTGTCCCCCCTCCTGTCCTTGCGTCAAGCGTCCGGCCTGGGTGGCCGGTCCGGGTGCCGGTGGTGGGGCCGGGGGACGGCCCGCCCCCACCACCGGTATCACCTGTTAGCGGGTGCCGGGCTGGCCGGCGGTCTTCCTGGCGGGTTCGGCCTTCCCCCCGGAGGCCTGACCGCCCTTGGCGCCGCCCTTGGCGTTGCCGTTGGTGCTGCTGCTCGTGACGACGCCCTTGCCCGCCACCGGAGCCCCGCTGCCGGGGACCAGCGTCGGGGCGTCGGTCCGGGCGGTGTCGCCCGGGCCGGCCGGGACGGCGTCGACGGTGCCCTGGGGCACCACCTTCTTGTCGGCCGGCGCCGGAGCCGGCACCGCCTTGGCGGCGGCGGACGGCGCGGCGACGGCCGGGGCCGCCGGGGTTCCGGCCGCGGTCAGCTTGAGCGTGACACTGCTCTGCAGCTGACCGGGCTTCACCCAGCCGGACAGCGTACCGGCGTACGCGGTGCCGAACGCGGCCGACCCGATGGTCATCGTCTGGGTGGTGCCGGCTGGCATGGTGGCCTGGACCTGGACGCCGGTCGGGGCGACCACCGTGACGGTCTCGCCGACCCGGTAGGCGGTGACCTGGCCGGAGGCGAGGGCCGTGTTCCAGGCCGCGCGGCGCTGGAACTCCGCGCCGATCTCGCGCTGCGGCAGGTTCACGATCGGCGCGTTGTCGGCGTGCAGCGAACGATAGGTGGAGAGCACCTTCTCCAGCACCGGGTAGACGATCCGGTCCTCGGACAGGTTCGACTGGTGGACGAAGTGCGGCCGCGGGTCGTTGCTCAGCACGTGGCCGAGGTCGATCCGGGCCTCCAGCGGCACGATGTACGACTGGTAGCCGGTGTTGACGTCCAGCGGCGTGGGCAGGCAGGTGGAGTTGGCGTTGTTCTCGCAGACGCCGCTGCCGCCGTTCGCCGTGCTGGTGTAGATCCAGTTGTACTCGTCCGTCTGCTCCTTCGCCGTGCCGGCGTTGTAGAAGACGTTCATCGGGTAACGCGGCACGGTCAGCACGGACGAGCCGACGGCCCGCTGGGCGGACTCGCGGGAGGCGTCGCTGGCCGTCCACTTGACGCCGTTGGCGGCCAGCGCGGGCGCCAGGTACGGGTTGTCGCTGGTCTCCTGGGGAGCGGTCAGCAGGCCGGAGTGCTCACCGGTGACCAGCTCCGTCCTGTCGATGCCCAGGCTGTGCGCCGCGGCCCAGTCGATGTTGTTCTTGACCTGGGACGAGATGGTGGCCTGGTCGACCCAGACGGTGCTGCCGGAGGCGTTCTTGGTGCACTTCCACGGCACCACCGAGACGTCCTGCAGGCAGCCCAGGTACGGGTGCGTGTAGGTGTGGTTGATCCACCGGTAGCTGGTCTGGTCGGCGATCATCTGGTTCACCACCGGGTCGGTGGTGGTGTTGTGGTCGGCCTTCCAGTCCTCGCTGCCGCCGCCGTTGAACACCATGTCCATGGTGAAGTCGTTGTCGGTCTGCCACTGCTTGGCGTGCTGCGCGTCGGCGGTCGTCATCCGGATCGGGTTGGCCGTCTCGGGGGTGCCGGGCGGGCAGGTGACGTCACCGGGGGTGCACTTGAGCACGGTGTCCCAGCGGTCGTCGGCCAGGAAGACGTCGTCCACGTGGGCCGCGAAGTAGTTGCGGTCGTAGCCGAGGTGGACGCCCTGGGTTATCCAGTCGACTATGCCGCGTGCCAGCAGCCGGTACTGCTGCTGGTACTGGTTGTAGACGAAGGTGACGACCAGTTCCTTGCGGCCGTCGTGGCTGTACTCGCCGACCAGCGAGCCGCGGGCGGTGGAGCCCGGGATCGGCACGTCGACCAGCGGCGTGAAGGACGCGCCGGCCGGCAGCGAGCCGAGCGGGGTGGCCAGGTAGCCGTAGCTCTCGCTGACCGCCGGGTCGTTGTCCTCGAACGGGACGGCGCCCTTGAGGTAGCCGAACGGGCCGGCGGTGCCGGCGGTGGTGACCGCCGCCTGGAAGCCGTCGAGGCTGCCCATGTAGCCGGGGTTCTGGGCCCAGTTGAGACCGACGTCCGGGCGGGCGTAGGTGTAGGCGTCGACCTGGCGGACGCCGAAGGCGGCCTCGTAGGCGGCGAGGGCCGCCATCTCGGCCGACCCGGCCGCGAACGGGTTGTCGTTGGGCATCACGACGCCCTGGAACTTCCCGCGCGGCTGCCCGTTGACGGTGTCGCTGAGGAACGCGGCGTCGATCACCGGGCGGTTGGCGTCGTTGAGGTTGATGAGCTTGTAGGGCGTGCCCTGGCTCTTCAGCTCGGCGGCGATGGCCGCCGTCGCGGGCCCGCCGTCGTCGATCACCAGGACCGTGAGGTCGATCCTGGGGGCCGTGGTGACACCGTGTGCGAGGGACGTCTGCAGGCCACCGGCCAGCAGCACGGCCGCCGCGCAGACGGCAACTCTTCGGGTCGCTCGACCCATGTGTGTTCCTCCCCTGGGCAGAGCGCTCCGCTGCTCGGCACTCGCCTGCCCTGTCGCTGTTCGCGGGGCAGCAGACTGCCCGCGCCCATCCTGGTGGAGACTCCGCCCCGATTGGGACCGAAAAGGCGGGAGTGCAGCGAATCTGTTACCAACGTTCATGGCGATGCCATGGAGGCGCCGATTGTGGCCGGAACCGCACTGGTTGCGCAAATAACGAATTGAAAATTAAAGACCGGAGCCGGAGTGTTACCGCTGGTCACGCATCGTATGGCGGAGGCGGTTCGGCGGCACCCTACACTGGCGGCGTCGCGCATGACACTCTTGCACATCTGCCGCTTCCAGTGGGCAGGTTCATGCAATATCCGGCGGCTTGTGCCATGCCGGAGCCCGAATATCCAATGGAGGCCGTCGCGTGACCGAGCAGCAGACCGAGACCCCCGCAATCCAGCACGCCGGGAAAACGACGCAGCCGTCGGCGCGGGCGGCCGAGGCCGCCCGGACCCTCGGCCTGCGCGGGGCCGTCAACGCCCGTGACCTCGGCGGCTACCGGACGGCCGACGGCCGGCGGTTGCGGCACGGCGTCGCCCTGCGCAGCGACGGCCTCAACCGGCTCACCGACGAGGACCTCCGCCTGCTCGGGGTGCTCGGCCTGCGCCAGGTCGTCGATCTGCGCAGCCTCGACGAGGTCCGCGAGGCCGGACCGGACCGCATCCCCGGCCTGCCGGTCGCCGAGATCGCGGCCGCCGAGCTGTCCGCCACCCCGATCACCGTCGAGCGCACCACCCCGGACGGTGTGACCCTGCACCATCTGCCGGTCTTCGCCGCCCACTTCGACATCTACGTCGCGCTGCGCGACGCCCTGGCCGACCGCAGCCCGGAGAGACAGCGCGCGCTGCTCGGCGACGGCCGGGCCACCGCCATGATGACCGGCCTCTACCGCTGGTTCGTCACCGACCCGGTGGCCCGCGAGCGCTTCGCCACCGTGCTGCGCCTGCTGGCCGCGCCGGACGGGCCACCGCTGCTGTTCCACTGCTCGGCCGGCAAGGACCGCACCGGCTGGACGGCGGCCGTCCTGCTCACCGCTCTCGGGGTGGACCGCGAGACGGTCTTCGCCGACTACCTGCTGACCAACGAGCGCTCCGCCGCGATCGTGGAGGCCGTCGTGGACGGCTTCGGCACCCGCGGTCTGATGCGGGAGCCGGAGCTGCTGCTCCCGGTCTTCCGGGCGGAGCGCTGTTACCTGGAGGCGGCCTTCGAGGAGGTCGCCTCGGGCTGGGTCACCTTCGACAAGTTCTGGCAGGACGGCCTGGGGCTGGACGACGAGGTGCTGGCGGGCCTGCGCGCCAACCTGCTGGAGCCGTAGGCCGGCCGGGAGCCCGCCCGCCCCGGCCCGGCCGTCGGTTCAGCCCTCGCTGATCAGGCCCTCGCGCAGCTGGGTGAGGGTCTTGGTCAGCAGCCTGGAGACGTGCATCTGGGAGATGCCGATCTCCTCGCCGATCTGAGACTGGGTGAGGTTGCCGAAGAACCGCAGCATGATGATCCGGCGCTCGCGCGGCGGCAGCTTGGCCAGCAGCGGCTTCAGCGACTCCCGGTACTCCACGCCCTCCAGGGCGAGGTCCTCGTAGCCGAGCCGCTCGGCCAGCGGGCCGTCGCCGTCCTCCTCGCCCGGGCTGGAGTCCAGCGAGCTGGCGGTGTACGCGTTGCCCACCGCCAGGCCCTCGACCACGTCCTCCTCGCTGACGCCGAGGCAGCCGGCCAGCTCGGCGACGGTGGGGGAGCGGTCCAGCCGCTGGGCCAGCTCGTCGCCGGCCTTGGTGAGCGCCAGCCGCAGCTCCTGGAGCCGCCGCGGCACCCGGACCGACCAGCTGGTGTCCCGGAAGAAGCGCTTGATCTCGCCGACCACGGTGGGCATCGCGAAGGTGGGGAACTCCACCCCGCGCTCCGGGTCGAACCGGTCGATCGCCTTGATCAGGCCGATCGTGCCGACCTGGACGATGTCCTCCATCGGCTCGTTGCGGCTGCGGAAACGCGCCGAGGCGTACCGGACCAGCGGCAGGTTGAGCTCGATCAGGGTGTCGCGGACGTACGTGTGCTCCTCGCTGCCGGCTTCCAGGGCGGCCAGCCGCAGGAAGAGCGAGCGGGAGAGCGTCCGGGTGTCCAGCCCGGCGCCGGGTGGTGCCTCCGGAGCGGGCGCGGCTCCCGGAGCGGCCTCGGGCTCCGGGCCGGTCCCGGGCGGTGCGGCCGGGCCCCGCTGGAGCGGGATCCGGTCGACGGCGACCGCCGTGCCATTGGCCTGACCAGCGTGGATCTCCGCAGTGCCCAGTTCGCCGGACATGCACCCACCCCCTCGTGACTGACAGTTGAACGGGTGCCGTCGCGCGATGGTTCCCGGCGACGCCCTCCCCCTCCATACCGGAACACGGTCCACGGCAAACCCGAACGTCGCAAGATGTCACGCCTCGGTAACGCGCAGCAATCTTGATCCGGCCGGTCGGTTCGCCGGGTTCCGGCGGGTTTGCGGGGCCTACTCCTCCCAGGAGTTGCCGGTCCGAAGCCGGGTCAGGATGCGTGAGAGCAGCCGTGAGACATGCATCTGGGACATCCCCAGCTCGGTACTGATCTGCGACTGCGTCAGGTTGGCGAAGAATCGCAGCATGACGATCCGCCGCTCCCGCTCCGGCAGCTGGACCAGCAGGTGGCGGACCATGTCCCGGTGCTCGACCTCGGCCAGCGCCGAGTCCTCGTAGCCGAGCCGGTCGAGCAGGGCGAGCCCGCCCTCGTGCTCCTGCGCCGCCTCCAGTGAGGCCGCGTTGTACGCCCGTCCGGCGTCGAGGCAGGCCCGGACGTCCTCCTCCGGGATGCGCAGGCTGGCGGCGATCTCGGGCACCTTGGGCGCCCGCCCGTGGACCACCGTCAGCTCCTCCATCGCCCCGCTGACCTGCACCCAGAGCTCCTGGAGCCGGCGTGGTACGTGCATGGTGCGGACGTTGTCCCGGAAGTACCGCTTGATCTCCCCGAGGATGGTCGGCAGCGCGTAGGTCGGGAACTGCACCCCCCGGGTCGGGTCGAACCGGTCGATCGCGTTGATCAGGCCGATCGTGCCGACCTGGACCACGTCCTCCATCGGCTCGCTGCGGCTGCGGAAGCGGGTGGCCGCGTAGCGGACCAGCGGGATGTTGACCTCGATCAGCGCGGCCCTGACCCGCTCCCGTTCGGGGGTGTCCGGGGGCAGCTCGGCGAGCCGCTCGAACAGCACCCGGGTCAGGGTCCGGACGTCCACGACGGGGCGGCCGCCGGGGCCGCGCAGGCCGTCCGGCCGCAGTTCGCCGGCCGGGCCGATGACGGCGGCCAGCACCTCGTCCCCGGGCTGTGCCGCCGGGCGTACGGCGGCCTGCGCGGGGGGTTGCGCAGGTGGTTGCGCAGGTGGCTGCGCGGCGGATGGTCCGGTGCCGGTGCCCGGCGCACTCCCTGGTGTCCGCACGGACACGTCACCCCTCCCGAAGTCGACAATGATGGGACCTGCGGAGCGGGTGTCGCGTCTCGTTTCACCACCTCGCCATGTCCGGCAAAACCGGTCATAGCATCACAAGGCGGGCGCAGGCGGGCAAGCACCGCGCTGAGGTGTGTTGGTGCCGGGCCGGCGCCGCGCCGGGCCCGGCGGAGGGTGCCCGGAGGGGCGTTCGCGGACAGGGCGAGGCGCCCCGCCCGGGTCTCGGGCAGGGCGCCGCAGGCCGTCCGGGGGGTGCTCCGGGATCAGACCTCGATGTCGGCGATCACCCAGGTGGCGAACTCGCGCCACTGGCCGGCCGCGGCCTGGTGCGCCGGATGGGCGATGTAGGACTGCAGCGTCTCGCGGTCCTCGACCAGGCTGTTGATCGCGTAGTCGTAGGCGATGTCACGGTCGGTGGTGTTCCAGCCGCACTCCCACTCGCGCAGCTCGGGGATGACCGAGCCGAGCGCCTCGAACGCCTTGGCGCCGGCGACCGCGCGCTCGTCGTCCTTGCCGACGCCTTCGTTGAGCTTGAACAGGACCAGGTGCCGGATCACGATGCCGCTCCTAGCGGACGGGGTTTGAGGGTCCCGCCCACCGTAGCCGGTGCCCCCGGGGCCGAACGAGCGACCCCGGCTACTTCACCAGCCCGGTCATGAAGGTGCCGACCGCCTTGGCCGCGTTCGAGATCCCCTCGAACCCCAGCTGCACGAGCTCGGCGGCCCGGGTCGGCGAGGTGATGATCGTGTAGAGCACGAAGATGAGCAGGAGAACCATGCCGATTTTCTTCGCCTGCGCCATCTGATGACCTTCCTCCCTGCCGTGGGTCGCCGCCATTCGGTCCCCGAACGTCCCTCTGCAGTGGCAGCTTATCCACCGGACGGCCCATCAAGTGTGCGACGCGTTCACCCGGCGGGACGAAGGTCCCCGTGAGTGGGGCCTTTCTCCGGGTGCCCGGAGGCGGGTGGTGAAGCAGGATGGGTGATGTGCCGAGGATCTGGCAGGAATCCCCCGGCACGTGGATCCGGAGTTCCCCGCTGTGGGACCGGGCGCCGCGACTCCCCCCGACGCGGCCCCGGTTGTGGGACTCCGCCCGGGGGAGCGGTCATCCCCCCGAACCGCTCCCCCCTCCAGGCTCCGTACTCGCCGGGCGTTGGTGGTCATCGGCCCCGGGTACGGAGCTTTTCCATGTCCGGCGGTCGGCGCGGCGCACCGGCGTGGCGCGGAACGAACGGTGGAACGACGAAGGGCCCCGACCGTCTCCGGTCGGGGCCCTTCGTGATGCTGGCGGTAGCGGTGGGATTCGAACCCACGGTGGAGTTGCCCCCACACACGCTTTCGAGGCGTGCTCCTTTGGCCGCTCGGACACGCTACCGAGGGGAACTCTACCGGACGGGTGGCGCCGTCACGAAATCCGTATCGGGGCGCCCGTTCAACGGCGGGTGTCAGTGGTGGGCGTCAGCGGTGGGTGTCGAAGAACCCGCGCAGCTGCGCGCCGCACTCCTCGGCGAGGACGCCCCGGATCACCTCGGGGCGGTGGTTGAGCCGGCGGTCGCGCATCACGTCGAAGAGCGAGCCGGCCGCACCGGCCTTCTCGTCGAGGGCGCCGTAGACCACCCGGTCGATCCGGGACAGCACGATGGCGCCCGCGCACATGGTGCAGGGCTCCAGGGTGACGACCAGTGTGCAGCCGGTCAGCCGCCACTCGCCCTCGCGCCGTCCGCCGGGCGTGGCGCGGGCGGCCGTCCGCAGGTTCTCGGCAGCCTGCCGGATCGCGACCACCTCGGCGTGCGCGGTCGGGTCGCCGACCGCCTCGCGCTCGTTGTGGCCGCGTCCGATCACCTCGCCGTCCGGGCCCAGGACGAGCGCCCCGACCGGGACGTCCCCGGTGGCCGGCGCCAGCGCGGCCTCGGCGATGGCGAGGCGCATCGGCGCCGCCCAGCGGTCACGGACCGGGTCGGGGCGGACGGGGGCGGGCAGCGGGGCTATCCGCGGGGCTATCTGCTGGAGGTCTGGCTGCGGGTCTGTCTGCGGGGCGGAGGCGGACTGCATGGCATCCAGTGTCCGGCATCCGGCGATGGGCACCGGCCGCTACCGGACCGCCTCCAGGACCTCGCCGCAGCCGAGGGCCTCGGCGATCTCCTCCAGGGCGTCGCCCGGCACCGCGCCCTCGCCGCTGAGGGCCAGCAGTTCGTCGGAGGAGAGCCCGAACTCGGTGAGCAGGTGGGCGTCGCCGAGCGGGCCGACCGGGACGCCGCCCCGCAGGGCGGCCTCCTCCTCGTCCTCCTCCTGCGCCTCCGTCTCGTCCTCCAGCTCGGCGACCAGGTTGTCGAGGTCGCCGAACTCGCTCTCGCCGGCCTGGTCGACCAGCTCGTCGGTGAGGACGGAGCCGTAGGAACTGCGGGCGGCCGCGGCGCCGTCCGACACGAAGATTCGAGGATCCTCCTCACCGTCCACCCGGACGATGGCGAACCAGGCATCCTCCTGTTCGATGAAGACCAGGACGCTGTCGTCGCCCTGCGAGGCCGCGCGGGCGAGATCCGCCAGATCGGCCAGGGTTTCGACGTCGTCGAGCTCCGTCTCGCTCACATCCCACCCGTCCTCGGTGCGAGCAAGCACTGCAGCGAAGTACGCCACCAGGGACACTCCCAGATCTCGGTCTCGGCTGTCGGCGCGTTTGGGCAACGCGGAATCTGGCCGCCCCCGCGCCAGAGGCGGTCCGCTGTTCGGACCGTCCCATCGGAATCGTGACAGAAAGCCCGCCTTTGCGGGGGGTGTTCTGCAGCGCGTCTTTGCAGGTCGTGTCGGAAGCGCCGGCCGGGAGCCGGTGGACGGCCGTCGGGCCCGTCAGATTCGGAAGGTTCGCATCCGCATGGCTTCGCGCATGCGGCGTTCCTTGGTCCGCCGGGGCTGGACCCGCTCGCGCAGCTCGCGTGCCTCGGCGAGTTCGCGCAGGAACACGGCCCGCCGCTTGCGGCGTTCCGCCTCGGTCTCCGGATGGTCCGGGGGCGGGGCCGAGAGGCCGCCCGACGGGCCCGTGGGCTCGTCCGCCGAGCCGTCCCCGGTCCTCGGGTTGCTCGTCATAAGAGGTCACATTCCCAAATCGGCCCGATTGATACCACAGGAGGCCTTTCCGTCCTCACCTTCTCGGTGCGTCACGGCGTGTCATGACTGAGTGAGCCCGGCGGGGCACCGGGTCGGCCGCCGGGTCATCCGGGCGGGTCGCGGCGTGTCGTACGGGTGTCCGGTCCCGGGCTATCGTCGAGACATGCGGATCCACCTCGTCGACCACCCCCTGGTCGCCCACAAGCTCTCCACCCTGCGCGACGAGCGCACCGACTCACCGACCTTCCGTCGCCTCACCGACGAGCTGGTGACCCTCCTCGCGTACGAGGCCACCCGGGACGTCCGCACCGACGAGGTGGAGATCACCACGCCCGTGGCGGTCACCACCGGCACCCGGCTGAGCTACCCCCGCCCGCTGGTGGTGCCGATCCTCCGGGCCGGCCTGGGCATGCTGGACGGGATGACCCGGCTGCTGCCGACCGCCGAGGTGGGTTTCCTCGGCATGGTGCGCAACGAGGAGACCCTGGAGGCCTCCACCTACGCCACCCGGATGCCGGACGACCTCTCCGGCCGCCAGGTGTACGTGCTCGACCCGATGCTGGCCACCGGCGGCACGCTGGTCGCGGCGATCCGGATGCTGATCGAGCGGGGCGCCACCGATGTCACCGCCGTCGTGCTGCTGGCCGCCCCCGAGGGCGTCGCGGTGATGGAGAAGGAACTGGCCGGGATGCCGGTCACCGTCGTCACCGCCGCCGTCGACGAGCGGCTCAACGAGAACGGCTACATCGTTCCCGGCCTCGGCGACGCGGGCGACCGCCTGTACGGCACCGCGGGCTGAGCACCTCTTCCACCTCGTCCTCGGACACACGAGAGCCCCCCGGCCGGCCGGGGGGCTCTCGTCCGTTCGAGCGCGGGGTGCGGACCGGGGCTCAGCAGCTGCCCGTGGTGCTGGGGGCCGGGGTGGGCTTGGTGGCGAGGGCCAGGGCGGCGGCGGCCTGGGTCTCGTCCAGCAGGGCGTTGTAGCTGTCGCCGATCACGAAGTCCACGGTGGCGTCGGTCCGGGCGTCGGCCGTGGTGGTGGCGCCGGCGATCTGTGAGCCGAGCAGGGTGGACGCGCCCACCCCGGCCGGGCCGGCGATCACCTGGGCGGTGCCGGGCACCTTCTTGTCCAGTTCGGCGGGCGCGTTGCCGACCTTGCCGATGGCGAAGCCGCGCTTCTTCAGCTCCTCGGCGGTCCGGGCGGCCAGCCCGGCCTTGGCGGTGGCGTTGTAGACGTTCACCGTGACGGTGGCGGGCTGCGGGATGGCGTGCGGGTCGGCCGGTGCGGCGGAGGCGCCGGGCGCGTCCGGGGAGGCGTCCTGGGCCGGTGCGGCCAGCGCCTTGCCGGAGGGGGTTTCGCAGGCCTGGGCGGAGGCGTTCCTGCCCTTGCCGCTGAAGATGTCCCAGAGCTGGACACCGCCGAGGCCGATCAGGGCCAGCGCGAGCAGAGCACCGATCAGGGCCAGTACCTTGCGGCTCTTCTTCGGCGGCCGGCCCAGCCGCGGATAGGCGTTGCCGGTGATGCGGTACTGCTTCCCCTTCAGGCCTTGGGGAGTCAACATGCTCACGGTTTGTCTCCCCCTCGTGCCGGGGCGGGGTTCGAGTGACGGGTCCGGCCGACGCGTGGGGGCGAATCCCGCCCGGAAGGTGGGAGTTCGCCGCGGGTCGCGGCCGTAGTCAGCAGATTAGTGCCGTACGCCTGCGAAGGTACTAAACGATCATCATCTGGAGTACGTCGGTACCCGAAAGGAGGTACCGGCGTATGAGTAGACCGCCCTCCGGAGGTGGCCGGAGGGCGGTACGGGGGTTGTGCGGGCGGGACCCGTCACTCCATTTCGAGGACGCGGGCGTGCAGTACCTGCCGCTGTTGCAGCGCGGCCCGTACGGCGCGGTGCAGCCCGTCCTCCAGGTAGAGGTCGCCGTGCCACTTCACGACGTGGGCGAAGAGGTCTCCGTAGAAGGTGGAGTCCTCCGCCAGGAGTGTTTCCAGGTCCAGTTGTCCCTTGGTGGTCACCAGCTGGTCCAGCCGCACCGGACGCGGGGCGACGTCCGCCCACTGGCGGGTGCTGGTCCGGCCGTGATCCGGGTACGGCCGCCCATTGCCGATGCGCTTGAAGATCACACGGAAAGCCTACCGTTAGGGCGGCGGCCGGCGCAGCAGCCGTGGCGCCGCCACGCGCTCCCGTGTGAGCTGCGAGCGGGCGATTGCGGCTGTTTCATGGGAAATGTCGCGAACGTCGTCCCTGTTCTGCCCGGGAGTGTGCCCCGATGTCCACCGCCGAGCCGCCGTCCTCCGCCCCCAGTCCGCCCGCCGCGGCCCCGCCGGCGGTGGTGCCGCCCGCCGTCCGGGAGATCGCCGCCGGGTACGCCTTCGCCGGACCGGCCCTCGACCTCGGCGCGGTGCTGCTGGACGGCACCGCCTACCCGGACGCCCAGGTGCGGATCCCGCTCGGCGTGCTCAACCGGCACGGGCTGGTCGCGGGCGCCACCGGCACCGGAAAGACCAAGACCCTCCAGCTGATCGCGGAACAGCTCAGCGAGCAGGGCGTCCCGGTCTTCCTCGCCGACGTCAAGGGCGATGTCTCCGGGGTCGCCGCACCCGGCACGCCGAGCGCGCGCACCGCCGCCCGCGCGGCCGAGGTCGGCCAGAACTGGTCGGCGCGGGGCTGCCCGACGGAGTTCTTCTCGCTCGGCGGCCGGGGCGCGGGCATCCCGATCCGGGCCACCGTCACCAGCTTCGGGCCGCTGCTGCTCGCCAAGGTGCTGGACCTGAACGAGACCCAGGAGTCCTCGCTCGGTCTGGTCTTCCACTACGCCGACCGCGGCGGGCTGGAGCTGGACGACCTCAAGGACCTCGCCGCCGTCATCACCTTCCTGACCTCGCCCGAGGGCAAGGAGGAGCTGAAGGGCATCGGCGGCCTCTCGGCGGCGACGGCGGGGGTGATCCTGCGTTCGCTCACCATGCTGGAGAACGAGGGCGCCGGGGCCTTCTTCGGGGAGCCCGAGTTCGACACCGCCGAACTGCTGCGGACCGCGCCGGACGGGCGGGGTGTGGTCTCGGTGCTGGAGCTGCCCGCGGTGCAGGACCGGCCCCGGCTCTTCTCCACCTTCCTGATGTGGCTGCTCGCCGACCTCTACCAGGAACTGCCCGAGGTCGGGGACCTGGACAAGCCCAAACTGGTGTTCTTCTTCGACGAGGCGCACCTGCTCTTCAAGGGCGCGTCCAAGGCCTTCCTGGAGGCGATCACCCAGACCGTGCGGCTGATCCGCTCGAAGGGGGTGGGGATCTTCTTCGTCACCCAGACGCCGAAGGACGTTCCGGCCGATGTGCTCGCCCAGCTGGGCAACCGGGTGCAGCACGCGCTGCGCGCCTTCACACCGGACGACGCCAAGGCGCTCAGGGCGACCGTCTCCACCTTCCCCCGGTCGGCGTACGAGCTGAGCGAGGTGCTGACCTCGCTCGGTACCGGTGAGGCCGTGGTCACCGTGCTCTCCGAGAAGGGCGCGCCGACACCGGTGGCGGCCACCCGGCTGCGGGCGCCGCGGTCGCTGATGGGCCCGGTCGAACCGGCCGCGCTGCAGGCGCTGGTGGACCGATCCGAACTGACGGGCCGTTACAAGGACGCGATCGACCGGGAGTCGGCGTACGAGAAGCTGGCCGCCCGGGCGGCCCGGCCGGAACCCGCGCCGGTGCCGGCCCCGGAGCCGGGGGCCGGGCGGACCGGGCGGCCGGCGTCCCGCAAGGGGGCGGAGCCGGAGGGCGGCGGGCTGCTCGGCTCGCTGCTGAGCAGCCCGGCGCTCAAGTCCTTTGCCCGCACGGCCGGGACGCAGCTCGGGCGGGAGATCTCGCGGAGCCTGTTCGGGACGTCCAAACGCCGGCGGTGACCGGCCGTCCGGCACGGGTGCGCGGCGGCTTCGACCCGGCCGGGGCGTGGGTGGCCGTGCGGGTCAGCCCAGGTAGACGCGGGCCGCCGAGATCGGTCGGTCGGCGATCCTGCGGGGCGTCGACGAGTTGACGCTCCAGCGGTAGCCGGCGAACAGCTTGGTGGCGGCATCCGCGTAGAAGATCATGTGGCCGTAGCCGGCGCCGTTGTGCTCCGTCCAGACCGGCTGGCCGCTCGGGTCGGCGCTCTCCTCGATCCGGGTGTCCGGGAAGGCGCGGTAGAGCTCCGTGGCGCCGCTCGGCTTCGGGTTGCCGTGCGGGTCGCTGGTGCAGTCGATGATCTCGAAGATGTACGGGACCACGCCGGCGCCCACCTGTGCGTCCACCGGGTCGGGCCAGGTGCCCCTGCGTTCCCGGATCATGACGATGTGTCCGGTGTACGGGGTGGTGGTCGAGGCCGGGTCGTAGTCGAGGGCGACCAGGTCGCCCGGGCGCAGGTTGACCGGCTTGGTGACGGCGGTGAAGTGCGGGATGTCGGCCGCGTTCGCGAAGCCCTGCTGGAACAGCTCGGCGGTCGGGAAGGGCCGGTCCGTCCGGAAGTAGCGCTGGAAGTACTCCCGGGTCGCCCAGCCGTAGTTGGCGGCCGGCCAGGGGAGCGGGCGGTCGGGGGAGTCGACCGGTACGGTGCCGCCGTAGGCGCGCTGGAGCACCAGGGTGAGGAAGGACGAGCACTGGGAGAGGTTGGAGAACTCCTCCGGATGGCCGGCCGTGCCCCAGGTCACGCTGGTGTGGACGTCGTCGAACTCGCCCGCGGTCTTGTACTGGTTGGCGTTGTGGCTCCAGGGGCGCAGCCGCAGGTGGTCGATCAGCGTCTCGGCCTCGATCTGGTGCGGTGGCTTGAGCGGGTACGGGTTGGGCGCGGGGACGGCGGTTGCGGCGGCAGTGGCTTCGGAGGTGGTCGAGGCGGCGGCAGCCTCGCCGGTGGAGACCGAGGCGGCCAGGGCTGCTCCGGCGGTGCCCGCGGCTCCGGTCATGAGTGTGCGGCGGCTGATCCGGCCGTTCGACGGTGGCATGGGGGCTCCCCCTCGTTGGAAGATCACAACGAGGGGGAGCCTAGATTCTCAACCTTGACATGGCCAGGGCGGATTGCGCTGACCAGGGGCGTTATCCGGCCAGAGCGGCGCCGATCCGGTCCATCGAGGAGAGCCGCATCAGGCCGTAGTTGTAGAACTCGACCTCCGGCACCCCCAGTTCACGGAGGACGGCGATCTTGGCGGCGAGGTTGGCGGGGCCGTCGCAGTCCGAGGCCATCGGCCGGAGGATGACCGCCATGTCCTGCGGGCGGACGCCGTGCAGAGCGAAGGCGGCGATCTTCTCGCGGACGGCCTCCGGGGTCTTCGCGTAGCCGAGCGTCTCGATCTGGTGGGCGGCCTTGGCGAGCGTGGGCAGGTCGATGCCCGACAGCCAGCCCTTGCCGGGGCCGCCGCCGTCCATGAAGCTCAGCCGCATGCCGTACCGCTCCGCGGCCTCGGCCACCTCGGCGGCGAGCGAGGTCACGGTCGCGGCGGAGGCGTCGACGTAGGCGGCCAGGCCGCCGCCCGCCAGCTCGTCCAGCGCACCCGGCTCGGCGGCCGCGGCGTCGTCGGCCAGCCGGCGGCGCAACTCGCCCCGGACGGCCTCGGCCACCTCGTCGGCGGGCACGCCGGCGCGGGTGGCGGCGGTCCGGCAGTGGTCACAGAAGCAGATGCCGAGCAGCGCCTCGGCGACCGGGCCCAGCTCCTCGAAGTAGCGCTCATGGTGGTAGCCGTGGCGCAGCCCGTGGAAGTGCAGCGACTCGGCCCGGATCGCGTCCACGCCGTAGCGGGCCAGTTCGGCGACCAGGGTCACCGCGTACTCGCGGACCTCCGGATTGGCCGGGCAGAGCTCGGTGAGGTGGCGGTCGCCGAAGGCGTTGGCGGGCGCGCAGTCCGGGTGTTCGAAGCCGAGCCGGTCGTTGTGGCAGAACACCGTCCAGGCGTGCAGCTTCAGCCCGCGGCGCCGCGCCTCGGCGGCGGCCTCGGCGAAGGGGTCGCGGTCGCCGATCGCGGTGGAGGGGACGGGCCGCAGCCGTCGGCCGGTCCACCGCGCCGGGTCGGGGCGGAAGTAGGCGGCGCCCGGCTCCAGGTAGCGGATCACCCGGTGCGGGTTGTGCGGGAAGACGTCCCTGGCCTCGTGGTAGACGGAGGCGAGGGTGACGCCGCCCACCCCGGCCCGGGCGGTGAGGTTGCCGAAGAAGGTGTCGGCGCCCTCGTCGAGCAGGTCGGTGGCGAAGGCGAGGACGGACGACTCCACGGTGCGGCTCCGGAGCAGGGGGACGGGTGCCCTCTCACGCTAGCCGCCGGGTGTGGATTGGTCTATACCTGGCGGAGACGGGCGCGGGCGGCGTCGCCCGAGGTCAGCGGCGTGAGGGTGGCAGCCCGAGGAGAGCGGCCCGAGGAGAGCGGTCGGCGTTCAGAGGCCGAGGTCGTCCAGTTCCTTGAGCAGGGCGGCGTTGGAACCGGGGGCGCCGCTGGTGGGAGCACCGCTGCCGGCGGCGCCGGACCGCGTCGGGAGAGCGGCCGCCTTGCCGTCGGCGGGCTTCGGGCCACGGTCCCGGAAGATCCAGGCGCCCGCGAAGCCGCCGACCAGACCGCCGAGGTGGGCCGCCCAGCTGATCCCCGGAGCGACGCCCGGCAGCGCGCCGGTGACCATGTAGGCGTAGGAGGCGCCCAGCACCAGGCCGATCAGCGTGTCGATCAGGTTGCGGTCGAAGAGCCCGCGCAGCACCACGTAGCCGAAGTACCCGAAGACCACGCCGCTCGCGCCGACGCCGATGGAGTTCGGCTTGTCGAAGATCCAGGCCGTCAGCTCACTGGTCAGCGCGACCAGCAGGGTCAGCCCGAGGAACTTCTTGACCCCCCGGTAGGCCGCCAGGAAGCCGAAGACGAACAGCGGCCCCGAATTGGCCTCCAGATGGGCCCAGTTCCAGTGCAGGAAGGGCGCCGTGACCACGTTCGGCAGCCGGTCGATCTGCTGCGGCATGACGCCGTAGTCCCTGCTCAGGCCGTAGTCGTCCAGCCAGTTCACCAGCTGCAACGCCCAGACGACGGCCATCACGCCGACCATCGTGAAGAGTGCCCGGCGCGCATCGGCGATCATGCGCGCGGGGTCGAGGGGGAGTGGGGAACCGGTGCGGTCGTCCGAGGCCATGGTGCCGACTCTAGGCCGAGCCCGATCCGGCCCGCACCCCCTAAAGTGAGGCGCGTCATCCGGCCCGATCTTCGGCCCGGCCCTCGGCCGGTCCCCCGGCCCGGTCTTCAGCAACAGCCAGCCTGTCGAGAGGTGATCATCCATGAGCGTTCGTCCGCCGCTGCCGTACGAGTTCCTGCCGCAGGTGCCGTCCTTCGAACTGACCAGTGAGGACATCACCGAAGGCGGCGAGCTGGCCGAGGAGTTCCGCTACTCCGGCGGCAACCTCTCGCCGCAGCTGGCCTGGTCGGGCCTGCCGGAGGGCACCCGGAGCATCGCCGTCACCTGCTTCGACCCGGACGCCCCGACCGGCTCCGGCTGGTGGCACTGGCTGGCGCTCAACCTGCCCGCCGACACCGCCGGCCTGGCGCGCGGCGCCGGTGCCTCGGACGCCGACCTGCCCGGCGAGGCCTCCTTCCACGCCCGCAACGACTTCCCGGCCAACAAGTACGACGGCGCCGCCCCGCCGCCCGGGCCGGCGCACCGGTACGCGTTCGCCGTGCACGCCCTGGACGTGGACGCGCTGGATGTCGCCGCCGACATCCCGCCGGCCCAGGTCGGCTTCAACATCACCTTCCACACGCTGGCCCGCGCGGTGATCACGGCCGAGTTCGGCGTCTGAGGCTGTCGGCCCGGTCGTCTGCTTGGTCGCCCGCCTGGTCGCCCGCCCGTCCGGCGCGGGCGGCGCGGGCGGCCAGCTCGCGCAGAAGGGCGGACATCTCCGGAGGCTCGTGGACCTCGAACTCGCAGCCGAGCATCAGCAGCCGCATCGCCAGCCACTCCAGTGAGTCCGCCCTGGAGCGGAGCCGACAGCTGTGCTCGTCGATCGGTTCGATCTCGCAGTCGCCGTGGCGGTTCAACCAGCGCCCTGCCTCGGCGGCGGGCAGGTGCAGGGTCGCCACCAGGGTGTGCGTCGGAGCGAGCCGGCGGAGCTTGCTCGCCACATAGGCCGCCGCGTCCTCGGCGGGCAGTTCGCGCGGGGTGATCCGGGCGCCGGTCGCGAACGGTTCGCTGATCCGGTCCACCCGGAAGAGCCGCCAGTCGTCCCGGTCCAGGTCGTACCCCACCAGGTACCAGCGCCGGCCGGCCGAGACCAGGCGGTTGGGCTCCACCTGGCGCCTGGTCTCGGCACCGTCGCCGGCCCGGTAGCCGAAGCGCAGCCGCTCCCGGTTGGTCACGGCGTTGGCGAGCACGGTGAGGTCCTCCGGCTCGACGGTCGGCCCGTCCCCGCTGAGCAGCGGCACGGTGGCCGTGTTCAGCGCGCCGACCCGCTGCCGCAGCCGGCCCGGCAGGACCTGGAGCAGCTTGCCCAGGGCACGGACCGACGCCTCCTCGATCCCGGCCACGGCGTGCCCGGCCGCCGCCCGCAGCCCGACCGCGATGGCCACCGCCTCCTCGTCGTCCAGCAGCAGCGGCGGCATCGCCGTCCCCGCGACCAGCCGGTAGCCGCCGACGGCGCCCATCGTGGCCCGCACCGGGTAGCCCAGCTCGCGCAGCCGGTCGATGTCCCGGCGGATCGTCCGCGGGCTGACCTGGAGGCGCTCGGCCAGCTCGCTGCCGGGCCACTCGCGCGGGGTCTGGAGGAGGGAGAGCAGGCTCAGCAGCCGCGCCGGGGTGTCGGTCATACCGTCCAGGATGCCGGACAAGTGGGTCAGGATCTGGCCTATATCCCCCCTATCGTCGCCGACGTGCCGAAGAGCGAGAACGAGGAGCAGCGAATGAGGACGAAGGACCCGGCGGCGGTCGACCGGCGGAGGTGGATCGCCCTGGCGATCGTGATGACCGCCTCCTTCATGGACCTGGTGGACGTCACCATCGTGAACGTCGCGATACCGAGCATCCAGGAGGACACCGGCGCCTCCTTCAGCGCCATCCAGTGGGTGACCGGCGGGTATGCCCTGGCCTTCGCGATCGGCCTGATCACCGGCGGCCGGCTGGGTGACATCTACGGTCGCAAGCGGCTGTTCCTGATCGGAATCGGCGGCTTCACGATCGCCTCGGCGCTCTGCGGTCTGGCGACCGGCGCCGAGATGCTGGTCGCGACGCGGGTCCTGCAGGGCGGGACGGCCGCGCTGATGGTGCCGCAGGTGCTGTCGATCATCCATGCGACCTTCCCGGCGGAGGAGCGCGGCAAGGTGTTCGGCCTGTTCGGCGCGATCGTCGGCCTGGGCGCCGTCTCCGGCCCGCTGATCGGCGCGCTGCTGACGGAGTGGGACCTGTTCGGCCTCGGCTGGCGGCCGATCTTCCTGATCAACCTGCCGGTCGGGGTGGCCGGGCTGCTGCTGGGCCGCCGCTTCATCGGGGAGTCGCGGGCGGAGCAGGCGCTGCGGCTGGACCTGCTCGGCACCGTACTGGCCAGCGTGGGCCTGCTGATGCTGCTCTACCCGCTGACGCACGGCCGGGAGGCCGGCTGGCCGCTCTGGGGCCACCTCTCGATGGCCGGGAGCCTGCCGGTGTTCGCGCTGTTCGTCGCCTACGAGCGGGTCAAGACGCGGCGGGACGGCTCGCCGCTGGTCGAGTTGTCGCTGTTCCGGGTGAAGAGCTTCGCGGCCGGCATCGGGGTGCAGCTGACCTTCGGCGTGGTCACCGGGATCTTCTTCCTGGTCTGGACCCTGTACATGCAGATCGGCCTCGGCTGGAGCCCGTTGAAGGCCGGGACCACGGGTATCCCGTTCTCGATCGCGGTCTCGACGGCGGCCGGGCTGTCCGTGCAGAAGCTGGTGCCGCGGTTCGGGCGGAAGGTGCTCCAGAGCGGCGCGCTGGTGATGGCGGCCGGCGTGGTCACGTACATCTGGGAGGCCGAGCGGTACGGGACGGCCATCACCGCCTGGCAGATGGTGCTGCCGCTGGTGGTGATGGGCCTCGGGATGGGGCTGATCGTCGCGCCGATCACGGACGCGGTGCTGGCGGAGGTGCCGCGTGAGCACGCCGGGTCGGCGTCCGGGCTGATCAACACCGTCAACCAGCTGGGGCTGGCGCTGGGGCTCGGGCTGGTCTCGGTGGCGTTCTTCGGCGCGATGGACGAGGCGCCGGCTCCGGACGCGGTGGGGACGGCGTTCAGCGGGGCGTTCGTCCATGCGCTGTGGTGGGTCGTGGGGGTGCTGACGGTGGTGTTCCTGCTGATGTTCGCGCTGCCGAAGCGGACGGGTGGCGCGGCGGCCTCCGGGGCGGGCGCCGCGGCGGGTGCGGCGGCGGGGTCCGAGCCGGCCTCCGGGGCGGCCTCCGGCGAGCCGACGGCGGACGTGGAGCAGACGCCGGTTCTGATCTGAGGCGGGTGCTCGGGGGCCCCGGTCGCGATGCGCGGCCGGGGCCCCCGTGCACACACTGGGAAGGCCATGAACCGTACGCCGGTGGACTCGTCGCTCCTGCTCTCGGTCGGCTACGACCGGTCCGCGCGGGCGCTGGAGCTGGAGTTCACCGGCGGGCACGTGTACACGTACGCGGACGTGCCGGCCCGGGTGCACCGGGAGTTGATGGCGGCGGAGAGCCACGGGCGGTACTTCAACCGGGCGATCCGGGGGCGGTACGTGTACCGGCGGGTGTCATGAGGGGCTCAGGGGCGGCGGGCCTGGGATCCGGGGCACGGGCCCGGGTCCGCGATTAGGCGCGGGGTGAGGTCTCAGGCGGTGGCTTTGGCCTTGGCCTCCTTGGCGACGCGCTTCACCTCCTGCTTGTGGGCGCGCACCTTCTCCAGGGTCTCCGGGCCGGTGATGTCGGCCACCGAGCGGTACGAACCCTCCTCGCCGTACGCGCCCGCCGCCTCGCGCCAGCCGTCCGGCGTCACGCCGTACTGCTTGCCGAGCAGCGCGAGGAAGATCTGCGACTTCTGCTTCCCGAACCCGGGAAGGGCGTTGAGGCGGCTCAGCAGTTCCTTGCCGGTCGCCGCGCCCCGCCAGACGCCGGCCGCGTCGCCGTCGTACTGCGCCACCAGGAACTGGCAGAGCTGTTGCACCCGCTTGGCCATCGCGGCCGGATAACGGTGCACGGCGGGCTTGTCGGAGAGGAGGGCGACGAAGGCCTCGGGGTTGTAGACGGCGATCTCGTGCGCGTCGAGGTCTTCGTGGCCGAGTCGCTGAGCGATCGTCAGCGGGCCGGTGAACGCCCATTCCATCGGGACCTGCTGGTCGAGCAGCATCCCCACGAGCGCGGCGAGTGGGCTGCGCCCGAGCAGTTCGTCGGCCTCAGGCTGCTGCGCGAGCCGCACGGTGACGTTCATGGGCAGGCCCTTCTCGGAGTGTGGAGACGCGGGTGGTCGCCGTCCAGTCTGGTGGACGGCGGAGGAGAGGAGGGGGTCAACACGCCCGTGGGCGGGGTTCGGCTTACCTGGCAACACCTTGAAATAACTGGTTGGTTCGTTGCAGAACGATCCATCCTCTGTGCTAGACCCGCCCGGAGTGGTCCGTCGGGCGGTTCGGGGGCGGTTCGGGGGCGGTTCGGCGGGAGATTTGGCGGGCGGTACTCGGACCGTGCTCGGGCCGTGCTCAGACCGTGCCGAAGTCGCCGGAGTGGAGGCCGGTGAGAAAGGCCCGCCAGGAATCGGAGGGGAAGGCGAGGGCGGGGCCGTGGGGGTCCTTGCTGTCACGCACGGGGACGAGGAGGGGGAAGTCGTGGGCCACTTCGACGCAGTTGCCGCCGTTTCCGTCCGAGTGGCTGCTCTTGCGCCAGGTCGCGTTCGTCAGGTCGGGCACCTGGGACATGGATGCGAAGTCCTCTCATGACGCGGTGGATCAGTCGGACCGACTCGGCTTCCGACAGCGCCGCTGCCCTGATCCGATCGTAGTCGGCGGCCCAATTCCGAACCTGTTCGGGCTCGTCGATGAAGTGGCCCCGGGTCAGGCTCTCGGAATAGACGCGGCTGCGGCCGGACGGCATCTCCAGCAGCACCATCCCGGACATTCGCGCGCTTGCGGCCGCGTCGAACGGAAGGACCTGGACGACCACATTGCGGCGTCGCATTCTGGCCAGGAGATGATTCAGTTGTGCGAGCATGACGTCCGGGCCGCCGATCACGCGTTCCAGAGTCGCCTGTTCCTGGATCGAAACGAGTATCGGGGCGTCGCGGGGCAGGAGAAGGCGTTCCTGTCGGTCCAATCGCCCCTGCACCAGCGCATCGATCTCCGCGGTGCCCAGGTTTTCGTTGTGGGCGGCGAAGAGGGCCCTCATGTAGCTCTCGGTTTGCAGCAGTCCGGAGACGCGGCCGGTATGCAACTCGCGAATCACGCTCGCCTGGGCCTCGGACTTCGCGAACTCCTGGAACCAGTCCGGGTGATAATCGTGCAAGTAGGGGGCGACCAGTTCATAGCTTCTGATCAGTTGGCCGCCCGCGTGCAAAGCGTTGTCGAACCTTGTGGCATCTTCGAGCGTCGGTGGCGACTTGCCCAGTTCGAACTGGGACACGCGTGTCTGGTGAATGTTCATCAGCTTCGCCAGTTCGTCCTGGCGGAGACCGGATGCGCTTCGCCAGTAGGCGAGTTCATCTCCCCAGGTCCTCGGCCGATCGCCGGTGTCGGCCTTCCGGCGTACCACCTGCGCCCACCTCCCTGCCATAAGAGTGTCTGAAAGGTCTTGCGGAAACCCTTGGTTATTACACGGTCACAGGACGACACTCAATTCGCAAGGGATTGGCGAAACTTTGCCGCTTCCGCGTGACGGGCACCGCCTTCGGGGTGACATGGCATGTCCGCAGACAAGGCCGGCTGTCGAGGATCCGGGGTGGATCGTCAACGAACGGGGGTGGCGTAGATATGACGAACAATCAGTCTTGGTCTTGGTCTTGGTCTTGGGCCGGGGTGTGGGGTGGTCCGGGCGGTGTGAGTGGTCCGGGCGGTCCGGGTGGTTCGGGTGTCACGGGGGCGCCGCGCCGTGGGCGTGGATGGTGAGTGGTGGGGCTGCCCGCCGGTCGCCCGGCGTCGTCGTCGTGCGGCGCTTCGGTCCACTCCGGCCCGCCGGCCCGCCGGCCGGCAGCCGGCCGCCGCCAAGTCCTGACCTTCCCGGAAAGATCCGAGAAACCCGAGGAGTCTCCTCCATGAGCATGCTGGGCAGGATGACGGCCGACGAGCGCCGTGACAGTCGTGGACCTCTTCCGTCGTCGCCAGGCCACTCTCGAACGCGCCTTCTCTCTGATCGGACCGAGGGTTCGGGCGCGGAGCCGTCGGCCTGGGCGGAGGTGGCGGCGGTGCTGCTGGTCGTCGGAGCCTCCGTCGGGATCTCCACCGTCGCGGCCCTCCTGGTCGGCCCCGGCCAGCCGGGCCTGCGCCGCCTGGTCTGGTGGATGGTGAACGCGGCCGCGCTGATGGTGGGCATCCCCTGGGGCCAGGACTGGATGGCGGCCTGGAGCCGCCGTCGCGGCGGGGAGGACGACGCGCGGTAGGTGTCCCGTCGCGCCGGACCGGTCCGCCTTTCCGCTCCGGCTTTTCTGTTTCGGCCCTTCTGTTTCGCTCCGCCGGGTGCGCCCGGGCCGCCCGGGTCCGATCTCGTTCACCCGGGTCGGTGCTCGTTCATCCGCGTTCGCGAGGTGGCCGTCCGCAGGTGCCTGAACTCCGGTTCGGCGGGCGGCTCCCGGGCGGCTCCCCGGGCGTGAATTGGTGGCAGGCGCGTGCGCGGGCGCAAGCCTCGGCGCAGGTGGCGGCGCGCGCGCCGGGTGATCCCTCCGCCGGGCGCTTTGGGCTCTCCTCTCAATGGACTTGTCGCTAACTCCCTTTGTCCTCAGGCCGAGACGCCCCTAAATCGGCACCTGGAAAAGAGGAAACGGGAAACGCCGCCATTCCCGGTCCACCCCCCTCAGTCGCATGCCAAGATTCATGCGGAAGCGAGGGGAGACCGCTTCCGGCCCAGGACGCAGAACCACGGGCGGACGGTTCCAGAGAGGGGGTTGGCATGCACGCATCCAATGAGTTCGGTCCGGAACTGCGCAGACGGCGGCTCGCCGCCGGACTGACGCTCACCCGGCTCGCGGAGTTGCTCAGTTACAGCAAGGGCCATCTCAGCAAGATCGAACGCGGTCACAAGACGCCGCCGTTCGACCTGGCCCGCCGTTGTGACGCCCAGCTCGCCGCCGGCGGCGAGCTGGAGAGACTGGTGCCGTCCGAATCCCCCGAGCGCGGGACGGGGGTGGACGGCGCCGCGACCGACGACGAAGCCTGGCTGCTTCGGGTCGGCCGCGACGGCGTCCGCTGGCCCGGGGGGCTCGGACGGCGCCAACTGCTGACGGTGGGGGCAACGTCGCTGCTGGGAGCTGGGGTTGCCACTGCGGCCGGGGCGGCGGGGCCTGCGGCGGCTGCGGTGCTCGGTGGTACTGGTGCCGGAGTCGGGGCCGGTGCGGGGGCGGAGCCGTCGGGGGACAGCTCCCCGGTGGGAATCTTCCGCGCGCAGTTCGACCAGATGCGCAGGCTCGGCCAGACCACCGACCCCGGCATGCTGCTGCCGCTCCTCACCGTGCAGACGCACACCCTGCGCGAACTCGCCGTCCAGGCCGACGCGTCGAGCCGGCCGAGGCTGCTGGGACTGGCCGCCCGGTACGCCGAGTACGCGGGCTGGATGGCCCAGGAGAGCGGTGACAACCCGTCCGCGCTCTGGTGGACCGCCCGCGCGGTGGAACTCGCCGAAGCCGGTGGCGACCGGGACCTCGCCTCGTACGCGCTGGTCCGCCGGGCGCTGGTCACCTTCTACGCGGGCGACGCCGACCAGACCGTCCAACTCGTCGCCCAGGCCCAGGGCGGACACCTGCCGCCCAGAATCAGGGGCCTCGCCGCCCAACGGGAGGCCCAGGGCCACGCCCTGGCCGGCGACCACACGGCCAGCCTGCGCAGCCTCGACCGGGCGCGCGAACTGCTGGCCAGGGCGGCGGCGGAGGACGGACCCGTCGCGCCCGTCCTCGGCACGACCAACCTCGTCGACCCGGCAGCCATGGTCACCGGCTGGTGTCTCTACGACCTCGGCCGCCCCGCGCAGGCCGCCGAGGTGCTCGACCACGAGTACACGCGGATCCCCCCGCACGCCGTTCGCAGCCGCTCCCGGTACGGCCTCCGGCGCGCCCTCGCGCACGCGGCCACCGGGGAGGCCGAGCACGCCTGCACGCTGGCGGCGGAGCTGCTGCCGCTCGTTCCCGCGCTCCGGTCGGCCACCATCAGGACCGACGTGGAGCGGCTGGCCCGTGAGCTGGCGCGGTTCCGGGCCAACCGGGCCGTGCTCGACCTCCAGCCCGCGCTCGCGAAGGCATTGCACCCGTAGGCGCCTTGCCCGAGCCGCGCCGTCCGCAGCCGTCCTGCCGGTAGCGCTCCATCCGCAGGTGTTTCACCCACAGGCCGGTCGAAGCCTCGACACACCCCGGGCCCGATCCTGCCGTCACTCACTGGAGAGGTGATCCCTCATGCCCGACATCTTCGTGAACTACCGCACCACCGACGAGGACACCGGCGCCACCCTCATCGAGCGCGAGCTGTCGCGCCGCTTCGGCAGCGAGCGGGTGTTCCGCGCCAGCAAGTCCATCAAGGTCGGCCGCCGCTTCCCGCAGGAACTGCTGACCGCCGTCCGCCGCAGCAGCGTGCTGATCGCCGTCATCGGCGCGCACTGGGCGGACGCCCGTACGGCGGACGGGCGACGGGCGCTGGACGACCCGGAGGACTGGACCAGGCGGGAGATCGTGGAGGCGTTCGAGAGCGGTGCGCTGGTCGTGCCGGTCCTGATCGGCCGGGCGACGCGCCTCAACCGGCGCGACCTCCCGGCCGAGCTGGGCGAGTTGGCCGACTGCCAGTACCGCCGGCTGGACACCCGCAACGCGGAGGCCGACCTCGCCAGGATCGGCGACGACCTGGCCGAGGCGCTTCCCCAACTCGCCGAGGCGGAGCGGCAGATCGCCCAGACGATGGTGGAGCCGGAAAGCCGCGTCCGGACCGGCCGGGTGGACGGCAGCGTGGTGCAGGCGAGGGACTACGACGGGGGCGTCGGCAACGCCAGCCGCGACCTGGGGACCTTCGTCAACAACGCGAGCGGTCCGCTGCACACGGGAACGGGGGACCAGCACAACAAGGTGCAGCACGGGGGCGTGCAGTTCAACGGGGACGGCGGAAGCTACGTCGAGCAGGGCGGCGACATCAGGCATCAGTTCGGCGGACGCCGCCACGGCGAGGACGGCCAGCGGTGACCGATGGTGGTGACGGGACCTGGATCGGCGAGGCCCAGGGGCCGACGCACACCGGGCCCGGCGATCAGCACAACCACTTCCACTACCTGATCGCCGGTGCGGATCGGCTGGTCCGCACCGGCAGCGATCCACGGCGCATGGCCCGGGAGCAACGACGCTGGCTGAGTCAGAGATTCGTCCCTCCACCAGGCTACGGAGTCGCGGCCGAGCGGCTGGAGAACGCCGGTACGACCGTCCTGCTGTCCGGGCCTCCCGGTAGCGGGCGGAGGACCGCCGCCGTCATGCTGCTGCACCGGCTGGGTGGGGATGACGACCGGTTCCGCGAGGTCTCCCTGACCGACAAGCGGGACGACATGACGGAGTTGGCGTCCGGAGACCGGCTACTGTTCGATCTCTCCGGGGCCTCCGAGCAGGAGTATCTGGACGCTCAGCCGCTGCTGTCCGCGTACTGGGACACGGTGGAGCGGCGCGGAGCCCGACTGGTGGTCGTACTGCCCTACGGGCATGAGCAGTTGCTCCGACCGGACTTCCGGCAGCTGATGGCGACGATCGAGCGCCCGCGCGGGGATGTGGTGCTGGCCCGTCACCTGGTGCACGCGGGCATCGGCATCCCGCCGGCGGATCTGCGGGCCTCGGTGCTCGCGGAGTTGCTGGAGCGCTCCGCGATGCGGGAACTGCAGCGGCTGGCCGCCCTGGTGGCGCAGGCCCGCTCGGGGGGAGGGGCGGGTGGCGACTTCGAGTCCTGGGCCAAGCAGGCGGCCGAAGCGCTCAGCGACCGCAGCAAGGAGGTGGCCGAGCAGGTGGCCGCACTCGGCGAGGGCCGCCAGCGGGCGTTGCTGCTGACCGCGGCGATGCTGAACGGGGCGCCCGCCGACGTGGTGTTCCGGCAAGCCGACGACCTGCTGGTCACGTTGAGGCATCCACCCGACGAGCGGCCCCGGCTCGACCGTACCGATCTGACCGAACGGCTGAACGCCCTGCGAGTCGAGGTCGACCGCGACGGACGGGTCCGGTTCGACTCGCTGGCCTACGACGCGGCGGTCCGCTCCCACTTCTGGACGTACTACCCCGATCTGCGGGAATCCTTCCGGAACTGGGTGGGGGATACGGTCCGGGGACAGGGGCTGCTGGGCCCGGACGACCGGCGGAATCTGGTCGCCCGGTTCACCGAACAGTCGTTGCGGGTCGCCACGTTGGGACCTCTCTACACACTGGCTGACCAGTGGGCGGCGGAGACCAGGCTGATGCCCGAAGCGATGGAGGTGCTCGCCCGGGGGCTGGCACATGAGCGGTTCGGCTCGGCCTTCCGGGCGAGGATCTACGACTGGTCGGTCACCTCGGGCCTGCATCCGAACCTGGTCCGGGTCCTCGCGCGGATCTGCCTGGACGTGATGGCGCCGACCCACCCTGACCAGGCACTCGTCCGGTTGCACCATCTCGCACGCGGGACTGCCGAGAGCGGCCCCCCCGACGCCCGGGAGGCCCTGTTCGAGCTGGTCCGGCGTGATCCGCGGCTGTACGCGAAGCTGCTGGCCCGGTTGTGGGACGGGCTGGAGGCGGGGCGGCCGGACTCACCGGATGCGGGGCTCTTCCTGGAACTGGCCGATCCGTCGCTGTCGTGGGTGCCCGCGGCCGCGATGGTGCGGGGGTGGCGGGGCGTGCTGGCGGTGGCCCCCGCGCAGCGGTGGGGGCCGACGGTCGAGCGGTGGCTGTCGGCGATGCGGTCGGTGGCGCCGCAGGAACGGGAGCGGCTGATGGGTGTGCTGGTCGACGCGGCCGACGGGTGGGCCGACCGGCTCAGTCGGCTCTACCTGGTCGCACACGACTGGGCGAACGCCCCGGACCGGACGGAGGGGCAGCCGAGCCGGGCCGAAGTGGCGGCCCGGTTCTGGCAGAAGATCGATCTCGCGCAGGGCATTGAGCCGATCGGCGCGTCCGGGGCGCGCCGCACCGAGGAGAGGACACCGTGAACTCCACGCACTCCAGGAACAAGGCCCGCACCGCCGCCCTGGCCGCCGCGGCCGGGTTGGTGCCCGTCGGTGTCGGGCGGGGGCTGGGCTGGCCCGTGTGGGTGTGGGTCGTTGCGGCGGCCGTGATCGCCCTGCTGGTCACGCAGTTGACCGTGCGCGGTCCGGAGGGGGAGGGGGTGGTCCCCTCGCCTCCGCCGTATCCCTCGGCGGTGGTTCCGCCGGAAGCTCCGGCCGAACTTCCGTACCAGGAAGCCCGGGTGGAGGGGGTCGCGTTGCCCAGCGGGGTGCCGGACTACGACTTCGTCTTCTCGGCGACGGTCTGGTGGCGGCCGCTGCACAACCGGAGCGGACTGGTCCACGCCAACCCGGGCAGCCTCGCCGTCGAGACCGTCCTGGCCCGCGCCCGTGCCGTCACCGAGTACGAGCACCCGGCGCGGCTGGACCTCGTCCGGCACCGGCTGGACGGGGTGCTCGGCACGCAGAGCCCGGACGCCTCCGGGCTGGTGGTGGCGATGGCCGGGCGGGTCGGGCTCGGCCTGCCGGAGGCGGACCGGGACCGGCTCGGCAAGCTCTCCGAGGTGCGCAAGGCCGAGGAGGTCTGGGAGCACGAGCGGCGGTACGAGCGGAACAAGCGGGCCTACCTCGGTGACGACGTGCTCAAGTCGCCCGGCAGCGCGGTGGTGTGGTGGCTGGCCCGGAACGACGAGGAGGTGACGCGGGCGGTGGACCTGATCGGCCCGTTGGCGCAGTTGTCGGCGGTCGCCAACAACCAGGCGGTGGACGAGTTGTACGAGCACCTGGTGGTCCGGCCGGTCCGGCAGCCGGTGCCGTTCCTCGACGGGGCGGCGCCGGGAGCCGGGGCGGCGCTGCACCATCCGGACGTGGACGGCGGGGGGCGGCGGGGGCCGTCGGTGGTGGGGCCGCTGAACGACCTGATGGACGATGTGAAGCTCAAGGAGGAGGACGGCGAACGGACCGTCTACGCCCACCGGGTGGCGCTGTTCACCGAGGCGATCGGGCGGCCGGAGGAGGCCGCGCTGATCCGGGCGAGCCTGGGGGATCCGGGGGACGGGCCGGCGGGGGGTGCGGCGGAGCCGGAGCAGCCGGGGCCGGAGCCGGGGACGGGTTCGGGCTCCGGGGCGGGCTCCTGGACGGGGTCGTGGTTTGTGCCCGGGCCGGTGCGGCCGGCTGCCGAGGACGTGGGCGGGGAGGAGGAACAGCGGCCCGCGGCCTGGGAGGTGTTCACGAGGGACTCGGTCGACGGCACCTCGCCGGGGGCGGGTCGGGCGGATCCGGCCGGGCGGGCGGAGCGCGGCGGGGAGGGCTGAGCCGGGGGAGGCACCACGGGAGGGGCGGGCGGTGGCGCCCGACCCTCCCGTGGTGCCCCGGCCGGTGCCGCCTGCGCGGTGCCGGGCCGGATATCCGTACAGGTGAACCAGAGAAGGCCAGTAATTGGAGCAGGAGTTCGATCAAAAGGATTGATCTCATATGACTGTTCCCGTTGTCCGGTGAAGATCGTTGCTCAGGGGTAATGCTGAGCCGACCGGGTGGCGGACTTATGGGCGGAAGCGTGGCTGGACGTACCGGCTTCGTCGCGCCGGTCGGCCTCCTCGACACGTCCAGAAAGGCTCGCCCGGTGACTCAGCCGTTCGAACTGCCCTCCTTCTACGTGCCGCATCCGGCGCGCCTGAACTCCCATCTGGAGGAGGCGCGCACCCATTCCAGCGAGTGGGCACGGGAGATGGGGATGCTGGAAGGGTCGGGTATCTGGACACGGGCGGACCTCGACGCCCACGACTACGGCCTGCTCTGCGCCTACACCCACCCGGACGCCTCGGCCGAGGCACTGTCGCTGGTCACCGACTGGTACGTGTGGGTGTTCTTCTTCGACGACCACTTCCTGGAGATCTTCAAGCGCACCAACGACCGCGAGGGCGGCAAGGCATACCTGGACCGCCTGCCGCTGTTCATGCCGGCCGACCCGGCCACCCCCGTGCCCGAGCCCACCAACCCGGTCGAGGCCGGCCTGGCCGACCTGTGGCGGCGGACCGTGCCCGCGATGGGTGAGGACTGGCGGGTCCGGTTCGCGGAGAGCACCCGGAACCTGCTCAACGAGTCGCTCTGGGAGCTCGCCAACATCAACGCGGGCCGGATCGCCAACCCCGTCGAGTACATCGAGATGCGTCGCAAGGTCGGCGGCGCGCCCTGGTCTGCGGGGCTGATCGAGTACGCGGCGAACGCGGAGGTGCCGAAGACGGTCTCCGGCTCGCGGCCGCTGCGAGTGCTGATGGACGCCTTCTCGGACGGTGTCCACCTGCGCAACGACCTCTTCTCCTACCAGCGGGAGGTCGAGGAGGAGGGCGAGCTGAGCAACGGCGTCCTCGTGCTGGAGACCTTCCTGGGCTGCTCGACGCAGGAGGCCGCGGACGCCGTCAACGACCTGCTCACCTCGCGGCTGCAGCAGTTCGAGAACACCGTGTTCACCGAACTCCCCTCGCTGTTCGCCGAGACCGGGCTCGACCCGGAGGGCTGCGCCAAGGTCCTGGCGTACGTCAAGGGCCTCCAGGACTGGCAGTCGGGCGGCCACGAGTGGCACATGCGGTCCAGCCGGTACATGAACGGCGGTGGGGCGGCGGCGGGTTCGTCGAACTGGTGGGACCCGTTCGCGATCGGTGGGGTCGGCACGTCGGCGCTGGACATCCTGCGGTCGGGGGCGGCGGGCGGTCGGGCCGGCGGCGCGTCCGGTGTGCCTGGTGGGCTGGGCGGCGGGTCCGGTGCCGGGTCGGCCGGGGGCGTCGATCCGGCTGTGCGGCGGGCGCGTTCGCACAGCCATGTGCCGTTCCAGAAGGTTGGACCGTCCCAACTGCCCGATTTCAAGCTCCCGTTCACCGTCTCGTTGAGCCCCCACCTGGACGCCTCGCGGCGCAGCACGGTGGAATGGTCCGGCCGGGTGGGCATGCTGGAGCCGCAGCCGGGCGTGGCCGGATCGGACATCTGGACGGCCGAGAAGGTCGCCGACTATGACTTCCCGCTCTGCTCGGCCGGCATCCACCCGGACGCGACCGCCGAGCAACTCGACCTCACCTCAGGCTGGTTGACCTGGGGAACATACGCCGACGACTACTTCCCGGTGGTGTTCGGGCGGACGCGCGACCTGGCCGGCGCCAAGGCCGCCAACGACCGTCTCTCGGCCTTCATGCCGGTGGACGGCAGCGTGCCGCCGGAGCCGACCAACGCCCTGGAGCGCGGCCTGGCCGACCTCTGGGCCCGCACCGCCGGGCCGATGACCGTCGAGGCCAGGCGGAAGTTCCGCAAGGCGGTCGAGGACATGACGCTCAGCTGGCTCTGGGAGCTCAACAACCAGGCACAGCACCGGATCCCCGACCCGGTCGACTACATCGAGATGCGCCGGAAGACCTTCGGTTCGGACCTCACCATGAGCCTCTGCCGGCTGGCCCACGGGCAGGCCGTCCCGCCGGAGATCTACGAGAGCGGGCCGATGCGCTCGCTGGAGAACGCGGCCGCCGACTACGCCTGCATGATGAACGACCTGTACTCGTACCAGAAGGAGGTCGAGTACGAGGGCGAGGTGCACAACGCGGTGCTGGTGGTGCAGAACTTCTTCAACTGCGACTACCCGGCGGCCGTCCGCATTGTCGACGACCTGATGCACTCGCGGCTGGCCCAGTTCCAGCACGTCGGGGCGAACGAGTTCCCCGTGCTGTACGACGACTTCGACCTGGGGCCGGAGGCGCGCGCGATGCTGGACGGGTACGTGACCGAACTGGAGAACTGGCTCGCCGGGATCATGATCTGGCACCGGGACTGCCGCCGGTACGGCGAGGCGGACCTGCGGCGGCACTTCGTGGGTGAGCTGCCGGAGGGTGCGTCGTCGGCGGGCGCGGTGCCGGGTGGTGCGTCGTCGGCGGGCGCGGCGTGGGGCGGCTCGGTTCCGTTCGGGCCGACGGGGCTGGGGACGTCCGCGGCAAGGCTTGCGTCGGCGTCGGCGTTGGCGGCTCCGGCCCGGGCGGGTTCGGGTGCGGGTGATGTGGAGACGGTGCCGCGTCCGGGGCTCGTGCCGACCGGCCCGAGCGGGTTCGGGACGGCGGGTGCGCGGCCGCTGGTGCCGTCGCCGGCCGCAGGGGTGTCGACTCCGCTGCCGACGCCGGTGTCATCGCCGATCGGGTAGCGGCAGATCGGTCCAGCGACGGCCCGCCGGGTGCGAACCGGCAGGCCGTCGTCGTGCTTCGGTGGCCCGGCTGCGGTAGGGCGTGGCTGTGGTGGGGCGTGGCAACTGCTGTGGCGCCGCTGAGCTGGGGTAACGCTGAGCGCGCGGTGGGGCGGCGGACTGGCTACTGTGGCGAATCGGGGCAAATCGCCAGGGGCGAGTCGCCGCGATGTGCCTCCGGACAGGTGCCACCACCGCAGGAGAGGGCAGAGAGATGGCCGCGCGACTTGAGGGCACACCCTGTTGGGCCGACGCGATGTTCACCGACCTGGAGGGCGCCAAGGCGTTCTACGGTGACGTGCTGGGATGGACGTTCAGCGAGAGCTCGTCGGAGTTCGGCAACTACACGCAGGCGTATTCGGACGGCAAGGCGGTCGCCGCCGTGGTGCCGCCGATGCCGGGCCAGGAGACCCAGTCGGCCTGGTGCCTGTACTTCGCCTCGCCGGACGCCGCCGCCACCGCGGACCGGATCCGCGCCAATGGCGGTGAGGTGCTGATGGGGCCGCTCCAGGTCGGCGACTTCGGCACGATGGTGATCGGCAAGGACCCGGGCGGCGTCGCCTTCGGGGTCTGGCAGGCCGGCCGCCACGAGGGCTTCGAGAAGCAGGGCGCGCCGGGTTCGTACACCTGGGCCGAGGTGCTCACCCGTGACCCGGGCAAGGCGGACTCCTTCTTTCCCGCCGTCTTCCCGTTCAGCGTGAAGCGGATGGACACCGACCAGGTGGACTACAAGATCTTCCATGTCCATGGGGCGCCCGTTCTCGGCCGGATGAAGATGGGCCCGGACGATCTTCCGCCGGACGTGCCGTCGTACGTGAGCGTCTACTTCGCGGTGGACGACTGCGACGCCACGGTGGCCAGGGCGACCGAGCGCGGTGGCACGCTCCACTTCGGCCCGATGGACAGCCCGTTCGGTCGGTTCGCGGCGATCGGCGACCCGCAGGGCGCCGCGTTCGGCGTCATCGACCTGGGGAAGACGTCCGGCGACCTGCCCGTGATGGCGGACGCCTGATGGGCGTGGGGCGCCCGGCGCACCACGGCGAGTGAGCTGCGGCCGGACAGCTGGCGGGTAACAGGAAACAGATAACAGCTTTCAACATCTGTTTTCTGTTTTCTGTTAGCTGTTCTCTGTCGGTTGTTCTCCGGTCGGCGGTGGGCCGCCGGCGGTCAGCCGTCGCCCCGCCCCGATTCCATCTCCACCCCGAGCAGTTCGCGCAGGGCCCGGTGGCCGTCCGCCGTCACCCGCAGTGCCCGGCCCGAGCCGATCCGCTCCACCCAGGCCCGGTCCAGCGCGGTACGGCACAGCGCGGCGCCCAGCGCGCCGCCCAGGTGACTGCGGCGTTCCGTCCAGTCCAGGCAGCTGCGGACGACCGGACGGCCCCCCTTGCGGCCCGTCCGGTCCGGCAGCTCGATGTCGACATCGGCCAGCCACGCCCGGCCGCGCCGGGTGATGGTGAGCCCGTCCCGGTCCGCGACCAGCCCCCGTTCCAGCAGTGCGTCGGTGACGGCCACGCCGAGGCGCCCGGCCAGGTGGTCGTAGCAGGTCCGGGCACGGGCCTCGGCGCTCATCCGGGTGGAGTCACGCAGATTGCGCGGTGGCGGCTGAGTGGGCGCGGTGGTGTCGGCGTACGTCGACAGGTCCTCGATCAGGGTTGCCGCCGCCGGGCCGGCCAGCCGGACATACCGGTGCCGGCCCTGTCGCTCCTCCGCCAGCAGCCCTCCGGCGATCAGCCGGGACAGGTGCTCGCTCGCCGTGGAGGGGGCGACGCCGGCGTGCCGGGCGAGTTCACCGGCGGTCCAGGCCCGGCCGTCGAGCAGCGCCGTGCAGAACTCGGCGCGGGTCGGATCGGCGAGCAGTCCGGCGAGCTGGGCGAGTGACATGCCTCCATGGTGCCCCCGGCACGGTTCGGCGCTCACCGAACCGTGCCGCCCCTAGCGTGACGCCCATGACCACCTCGGCCAGTCCAGCCTCCGTCACCCCCGCCGTCACTCCCGTCGCCACCGACGCCACCGACGCCGTGTTCGAGGGGTACGAGGACGTCACGTCCGCCCTCGCCAGCCCCGACCCGGTGCCGCCGCGCGCCGTCCCCGGGCCTCCCGGCGGCGTGGCCTGGCTGCGCGCCACCGTGGCCCGGTTCAGCACGGGCGAGGTGCACGCCGCCCGCCGCGCCCTGGTGGAGGCGGACCTGGCCGGCCTCGACCCCGCCGCACTGCGCCTGGCGGCTGCGGCCGGATTCGAGCAGGACGCCCGGCTGCGAGCGGTCCGGGTCCTCGCACAGTCCCTCGGGCTGGCGGAGCCGGAGGCCGTCGCCAGGGCGGTCGTCGTGGTGGCGCGGGCGTACTTCGCCGAACTGCCCGACGACGCCGAGGCCGATGCGGCGGTGGCCTGGCTGCTGCCGCGGATGGATCCGGCCGGCGCCACGGAGTCCGCCGCCTGCGCGCCTGACGACCTCGCGCCCAACCCCCTCGCATCCAACCCCCTCGCGTCCGGCCCCCTCGCCTCCGAACGGGCGGCCAACCGGATCGGCCTCCTCGTTCAGGCCTGTGATGCCACCGCTCTCCTGGTCGAGCACGCCCGCCGCACCGCCGCCCGGGGCGTTCTCCCGGCCGCGTTGCTCACGGAGACCCTGCGCCACGACCCGCCCGTACGGGAGATGCGCCGGGTCGCCACCCGCGACACCACGGTCGCCGGGGTCGAACTCCCCGCCGGTACCCGGGTCGTCCTCGACATCGCGGCCGCCCAGAGCACCGCCCGGCGCACCACCGGGAACGCCGACCTGCCCCCACTGTCCTTCGGCGCCCCGCCCCGCGTCTGCCCGGGTCGCGCGCACGCCCTCGCCCTCGCGGCGGGCATCCTGCACGGCGCCTCCGACCCGGCGGGCCCGTTCGCGGACGACACGCCGACGACCAGCGGCCACGTGCCCGCCGAGGTCGTCCCGGCCATGGTGGACCATGTCCTGGCCCTCGCCGCCACCTGGACGGACTGGGACGGCCAGCCGGTCGCCGTCGACGGCCGGACCTGCACCCAGCACAAGGCGATCCGTCGGGTCGCGGATCATCTCATCGACCATCTGGCCGAGTTGGAAGCCCGCCTCGCGGGCGAACCCACCCAGCCCGACCACTGGCACGCCTCCGCCGCCACCACCCCGTCGGATCTCGCCCCCTTCACCCCGGCCGACCTCGACGAGGCCCGCAGCCGTCTCACCCGGCTCGCCCGGATCTGGTCCAACCGTCTGGCCACCCTCACCCCGGACCAGCTCGACCATTCCCCGGGCACCGGCTGGACCTTCCGCCAACTCGCTTTCCACGTCGCCGAGTCCGCTTACTACGCGGACGTCATCGGAGCCCTCGCCCCGCGTGCCGCCACCACTGCCGGCCCCGCCGCCCTCGCCACCACTACCGCCACTACCGCCACCGTGAACGCCAACACCGTTGGGAGTGAGGCCTCATGAACCCCTTCGCCGCCCTGCACCATCACCCCGGCCGACCGCTGCTGCTCCCGAACGCCTGGGACCACGCCTCCGCCGTCGCCCTCGCCGAGCAGGGGTTCACCGCGATCGGCACCACCAGCCTCGGTGTGGCGGCAGCGGCCGGCCTGCCCGACGGCGCCGCGGCCACCCGCCGGGAGACCCTCCGGCTCGCCCGCCGCCTCGGCCGGGGCCGGTTCCTGCTCTCCGTCGACGCCGAGTCCGGCTTCAGCGACGATCCGGACGAGGTCGCCGCTCTGGCAGCCGAGTTGTCGGCCCTCGGAGCCGTCGGCATCAACCTGGAGGACGGCCGCCCGGACGGTACGCTCGCTCCGGCCCCGTTGCACGCCGCGAAGATCGCAGCCGTCAAGGCCGCCGCTCCCGATCTCTTCGTCAACGCCCGCACCGACACCTACTGGACCGGCTTCGACCGCCCCGCCCCGGAGACCGTCCGCCGCCTCGACAGCTACCAACAGGCCGGAGCCGACGGCGTGTTCGTCCCGGGACTGGCCGATCCCGCCGCCATCGAGGTCCTGCTCGGCCGGCTCTCCGTCCCGCTCAACATCCTCTACACCCCCGCCGGCCCGCCCCTCGCCCGACTCGCGGCCCTGGGCGTCGCCCGGGTCAGCCTCGGCTCACTGCTCTACCGCGTCGCACTGACCGCCGCCGTGGAAACCGCCACGGCGATCCGGGCGGGAGCCACTGGTCCGGTGGCCGCCTCGACACCCGGCTATTCGGCGGTTCAGGGCCTTTACCGGGGTTAGCCTCACCGGGGTTGGCCTCGCGGCCGGCCGATGGTGAACCGGCCGTCGGCACCGGTCCCGACGCGACGACCGACTCGCCGCGCGGCGCTCAGCGGTTCTCGGTCCGGGCCCGGTGGGCGAGTTCGATCCCGTCCAGCACCAGCCGGATGCCGTTGGCGAAGCCCTTCTCGCGGGTGGCGGAGGCATCCAGACTCTGCTGCATGAGGTACAGCCGGTGCAGGCGCGGGTGCCCCCGGGCGGCCTCCTTGGCGGCGGGCAGCAGCTGCTCCACCCAGGCCTGTTCGTCCGTGCCGTGCCGGGCGATCGTGGTCAGCCAGGAGGCCTCGCTGGTCGCCATGCCGACGACGAACGCCATGACGACGCCCATCGCGTCGTTGGCCTCCAGCAGTTCGAAACCGGCCTCCTCCAGCACGGTGAGCATGGCTTCGGAGAAGCGCATCATGTTCGGTCCGAGGTAGGCCAGGCCCACGTCCCCGAGAACGGAGACGAGCCACGGGTGGCGCAGGACGGTCGCGCGCACACCGTCCGCGCACTCGGTGATGGCCGCCCGCCAGGCATCCGGGTCGGCGCTTCCGGATCCGACGCTGCCGGATCCGGCAGCACCTGAACTGCCGCTGCCCCGAAGGGCGGTGGTGTCCGGCAGTCGCAGCTCGCCGAGGACCTCGTCCACGACCAGCTCGATCAGCTCCTCCTTGTTGGCCACATGGGTGTACATCGAGGTGGCGCCGGCGTTGAGGCGGGTGCCGAGCCGTCGCATGCTCAGGGCCTCGATCCCGTCGGCGTCCAGGATCGCGATGGCCTCGGCGACGATCTGCTCCCGGCTGAGCGCGGGCTGGTCCCGCCGTCGGGCCCGCTGCGGGCGGGTCCACACCGACGGAATCTGCTCTTTCCTGGCCGCCACGGCGGCCTCCTCTCGATTCAGCGGGGCTCCGGCCTGGCGCGACGCGCGCCGGGCCGCCTCCCGGCCAAGGATAGCGCGAGAAGCGCACACCGTTCGGACTTTACGAACGGTGTGCGGAATCCGTACGGTGTGCGGAGCGGCGCACACTGTACCCGTGGGGACGGAGGGCGGTGTGCCCGCGCCCTCTTTCCCGCACCTCCCGCTCTCCCGCGCTCCTTCCGCTATCCGTCATCGCGTGTGCCCGGCGGCGCACGGACGCTCGAAAGGGTTCACGATGGACCGTCATCCGCGACGCTGGCTCATCCTGATCGTGCTCTGCCTCAGCAGCCTGGTGCTGGTGATCGACAACATGGTGCTCACGGTGTCGATCCCGCCGATCGCGGAGGACCTGAAGGCCGGCGCCCAGGACATCCAGTGGATCATCGACTCGTACATCCTGGTCTTCGCCGGCCTGCTGCTGACCTCCGGCAGTCTCTCCGACCGGTTCGGCCGACGGCGGGTGATGATCGTCGGGCTGACGCTCTTCGGAGCCGCCTCACTGCTGGCGGCCTTCGCCGCCGACCCGGGCCAACTCATCGCCGGCCGCGTGCTGATGGGCATCGGCGGCGCCCTGGTGATGCCCAGCACCCTGTCCATCCTCATCACCGTCTTCGACGACGAGGAACGCCCCAGGGCGATCGCCGCCTGGAGCGCGGTGGCCATGATCGGCCTGGTCGGCGGACCGGTCCTGGGCGGTGCCCTGATCGCCCACTTCTGGTGGGGCGCGGTCTTCCTGCTGAACGTCCCGATCGCCGCGCTCGCCATCCTCGCCGCCGTCGTCCTGATGCCGGAGTCCAAGGGACCGTGGCGCAAGCCCGACTTCCCCGGAATGGCGCTCTCCATGGTCGGCATGACCGCACTGGTCTGGACGATCATCGTGCTCCCGAAGGACGGCATCTCCCACCCCGGCACCCTCGCCGCGCTCGCCGTCACCGTGCTGGCCCTGGCCGGCTTCGCGGTCCGGGAGGTGCGCACCTCGTCGCCGATGGTCCCGCTCGGCCTGTTCCGCAACCGGGTCTTCAGCGGCGCCAGCTTCTCGCTCGTCCTGCTGACCTTCGCCAACGGCGGGCTGATGCTGGTGCTGACCCAGTACCTCCAGTTCGTTCTCGGCTACTCGCCGACCGACACCGGTCTCTCCTTCATCCCGCTGGCCGTGGCCACCCTGGTCTTCAACGCACTGGGCGCCTCGCTCGGCAAGCGGATCGGCCCGCGGGTGATGACCGCCTCCGGCCTGCTGGTCATCGCCGGCGGGTTCGGTGTGCTGGCGACCCTCTCCGTCGACGAGGGGTTCACCAGGCTCGCCGTGGCCATGCTGCTGCTGGGGGCCGGCTGCGGCCTGGCGATGCCCGCAGCCGCCACCGCGATGATGGGGGCCATCCCGGCCGAGCACGCCGGGGTCGGCTCGGCGCTCAACGACACCGTCCAGCAGGCCGGCGCGGCGCTCGGCGTGGCCATCCTCGGCACGGTCCTGTCCAGCACCTACACCGGCGCGATGCCCACCGACGCCCCGGCCGCCGGCCGCCACGCGATCACCGACGCGCTCGCCCTGGCCTCGTCCACCGGCGACGACGGCCTGGCCGCCGCGGCCCGGGACGCCTTCACCACCGCGACGTCCACCACCTTCACCGCGGGTGCCTTCGCCGTCCTGGCCGCCGCCGGGCTCACCCTGGTCCTGATGCGCGAGCGGTCCAAGCCGGCCGGTACCCCGACGGACACCCCGGCCGGCCTCGCCGAGCCCGTCCCGGCCGGGCGCTGACCTGGTCCGTCGGCCCCGCGTGGCGCGGAAAGCCGCTACGCGGGGCCGACCCGTTCCGGCCCGCAGGCCGCCCTCCTCGGGCCGTCGCCCGCAGCCCGAGCGCGGTGCGAACGCCTCACGCGGGCGGCAGCCGTCCTGGCCCGTTTCGGCCGGGCCGACCGTACTCCGCCAGCAGCCGCTCGTAGAAGGGAACGACGAGCGGCACGGTGGGCGGGGCCGCGCACCACCCCGTGAACGGCCGGACGGCGGCCAGGGCCCGGTCGCAGAAACCGGCGACCCGCGCCTCGGCCTCCTCCATGGAGTCGGCGAGCAGATAGACCCCCAGGACCGGGTGCGGCACCGCGTGCGGGTGGAGGACGACGTGCTCGATCCGGTCCTCGACCCGCGCGGCGGCCAGGAGAAGCTCGCGGGCATCCGGGGGGAGCGGGCCGCCGGCTGCCCCGGGCTGGAGGGCGGTATGAACGAGGTACATGGGACCGATCCTGCCCAAAGCCGCAAATCATTTGGTAGACGCCGGACTTGGACGGTTCGGGCCATGGCCGGAACCGTCCGCGGGGGCGGTACAACCAGAACCGGGCTGCCGCGGCCGGTCAGGCACAGGGCTACCCGGGCGGCTGTCGAGAACGCCGGAGGTCCCGACCACTGTGTGGTCGGGACCTCGGAGTCGCCCTGGCGGACGGGGTGTGGAGGGCACGGGGTTCGAACTCGTGAGGGACGCGCCCGTAGCGATGTGGGTGGCGGCCCGCGCCGGCTCCCTAGCTCAGCGTCTTCAGCGCCTCGGCGTCGTACGGCTCCAGCTCCTCGAACCGGCCCCCCAGGACCTTCGCCGCCCACTCCGGGTCCTGGAGCAGAGCGCGGCCGACGGCGACCAGGTCGAACTCGTCGCGCTCCAGGCGGTCGAGGAGGTTGTCGATGCCCCGGACCGGCGCGCCCTCGCCCATGAAGGCACGGACGAAGTCCCCGTCGAGGCCGACCGAGCCGACGGTGATGGTGGGCCTGCCGGTGAGCTTCCTGGTCCAGCCCGCCAGGTTCAGATCCGAGCCCTCGAACTCCGGCAGCCAGTAGCGGCGGGTGGAGGCGTGGAAAGCGTCGACGCCGGCCGCCGCGAGCGGGGCCAGGATCGCCTCCAGCTCCTCCGGGGTCTCGGCGAGCCTCGCGTCGTAGGCCTCCTGCTTCCACTGCGAGTAGCGGAAGAGCACCGGGAACTCGGGGGAGACGCTCTCGCGGACCGCGGCCACGATCTCGGCCGCGAACTTCGTACGGGCCACGGGGCCGCCGCCGTAGGCGTCGGTACGGCGGTTCGTCCCCGCCCACAGGAACTGGTCGAGGAGGTAGCCGTGGGCGCCGTGCAGTTCGACACCGTCGAAGCCGATGCGCTCCGCGGCCGCGGCGGCCTCGGCGAAGGCGCCTGTCACCTCGTCCAGGTCGCGCCGGGTCATCGCCCTGCCGGTGCCCTCGGTGCCGTCGACACGGATGCCGGAGGGGCCGACGGCGGGGGCGTCGGCGTAGGGCGGATCGCCCTGCTTGCGCACCATGCCGATGTGCCACAACTGCGGCACGATCGCCCCGCCCGCCGCGTGAACGGCCTCGGCGACCTTCGCCCACCCCGCCAGCTGCTCCGCACCGTGGAACCGCGGCACCCGGTCACTCTGCCCGGCCGACTCGTGGCCGACGTAGGTCCCCTCGGTGACGATCAGGCCCACACCGGCGGCCGCCCGACGGGCGTAGTACGACCGCACGTCCTCACCGGGGACGCCGCCCGGGGAGAACATGCGCGTCATCGGAGCCATCACGATGCGGTTCGGGACGGTCAGCCCGTTCAGCGCGACCGGCCGGGACAGGATCTCGGCCGCGCGGGAGGCGGAGGACGCAGTGACGGTCACGGAGGTGCTCCTCATGGGTGCCGGACGATACGCACGCGTTCAGGAATGCGTACAGGTGCCAACCATTCCGGCGGCCAAGGCATTTCGCCCACCCAACGAGCCACCCTGTGATCCCGGACACTCGCCTGCTCCTCCAGCCGGACGTGGAGCCCCGAGGAAAGTCCCGGCTGTCCGACGGTGACCATGGGCCGGACCTCGTCGAACGGGGTGAATACAACCCGAACCGCAACCACCGCAAGCCCCGTGCGGCACGACCCGGGGTGTCGCGCCTCGCGCCGGATCCGGCGGCCTCCTCGTCCTGCGGGCAGGACGGTAGCCGAGGTCATCTGCGCCGGTCAGAGGTGGTGCCAGCCGCGCTGTCGGTGGCCTCGCCTAGTGTCGTGTGTCGTCAAGGCGAGCTGGGTTCTGCGGAGAGGTAGCCGGTGTTGCAGGAGAACGAGCAGGTTGCTCGTCTGGCCAGGATCCGACAGCTTGCGAACGCCGGCGATGTGACCGGCCTGGACAGGAACCTCTACCAGCTGTGTGCTGACATCGACGGTGACTGGACGTTCGACGGTGGCCAACTGATCAGCCTGCTGCGGGAGATGCCCGCCTCCACCCGGGTCCTGCTACTGCGACGGATGACCGATGGGCTGGAGGAGACGGCCGTTCACCACCCGGGTCGCTGCCGGGACCTCGCCTCGCTGGTCACCCTGGTGGCGCACGGGCTGCCTGTCGAGCAACTGGCCGCCTGGCAAGAGCCGCTGATGGCCCAGGCGGCGGCGAAGATGACGCTGTGGGAGGGCTGGCGGCTGACCTGCCTGGTCGAGGTGGAGCAGGCGGCGGGGCGGGCACTGCCCGATCCGGTGGTCGCCACCGTCCGCAGAACCGCGCTGACGTCCGAGACACCCGGTGAACTCCGTACCCTCGCCGCGAGGATCGTGGAGCCCGTGCTCAACCCCGGCGAGCCGTGGGCCGAGCGCGTGATCGCCGATCTGACCGGGGCCGAACCCGCGTGGCATGCGCTGGTCGCCCACGCGCTGACCGCCAAGGGCTCCCGCCCCACCGGCACGTGGCAGCGCCTTGGACGCGGACTGTTGGCGGACGTGGGACCTGACCGCGCCCGCAGGGCGATCACCTCCTGGCTTGCCCCGGTGGGTGAGCCCCGTACCGCGCCTGTGAAATCCCACCACGGCGCCGGTACCGCCGAGTTCGAACTCGACCCCTTCAACACTCGCGCGCTACAGGGCCTTGCGGCGCTACTGGCTCTCACACAGGCCCATCCGCAGTCCGCGGCGGCCTTGGGCCAACTGGTGGAAGCGGCCCTGATACGCCTCCCCGGCATCGGCCCGCGATCACCCAAGACGGCCGGCGCCGCCGTGCACGCCCTGACCCAGCTCGGCGACGAGGATGCCTACGCCGAGCTCAGCCGTCTGGCCGCCACCGTGAAGTACCGCCCCGCCCTCAGGATCATCACCGCCGCACTCGCCTCCCGGACGGGTCTGTAAGAAGAACGGCTCTGTCGCGGATCGACTTTCCGACACGCTCGTCCTCAGGACGGCAACCGCAGTCGCACCATCCAGGGACACGAGCTCTGCCTATCCGCCCCAGGGCGTCGGGCGGATCTCGAAGCCCACGAGCCCCTCGGGTTCCTCCTCGTGGACGCGGACTCGGTCCACCACGGCCGCGTACGGGCCATGCCGTGCCCACGTGACCAGCCGTTCGACGGCCGTGGCCTCGCCCTCGAACACGGCCTCGACCGTTCCGTCGGGGAGGTTGCGTACCCAGCCGGCCACGCCGTGCTCCCGTGCCACCCTCCGGCAGGTGTCACGGAAATACACGCCCTGGACTTCACCGGAGACGATCAGTCGACTGCGGATCATGCCTGCCTCACCGCCAGGTGCTGTGGCGTGCGGCTCACCGTCCGGCCGGCCCTGGCGGCCGCTCGGGCGAAGGCGACGGCGTCCAGGGGAGCCGCACCGCCGAGGTCGTTGTTGAAGTACGCGTACACGTCGGCCTCATCCGACCAGGCCTCGGCGACCCTGGCCACCCAGGTGGCCAGCGACTGCCGACCGTACCGGGGCGGCGGCTGCGCCGGGCCGGCGTGGAAGCGCAGGTAGCCCCAGTAGGCGGTCCGCCACAGCGGTGTGACCGGGCGTGCCTGCCGGTCCGCCCAGCAGAGGGCGGCGCCGCGCCGTTCGAGCACCGCCCGGATCTCCGGCACCCACCATGAATCGTGCCGGGGTTCGACGGCCACCCTCACCCCGGCCGGGAAGCAGCCCAGGCAACTGTCGAGGAGGCCGACGTCCGCCCGCAGGGTAGGCGGGAGCTGGAGGAGGACCGGTCCGAGCCGCGAGCCCAGCCCTTCGGCGGCCGACAGCAGCCGCTGCACCGGCTCCTGCGGGTCGTGCAGGCGCTTGATGTGCGTGAGAAAGCGGCTTGCCTTGACCGCCATCACGAACCCCTCCGGGGTTCGCTCCCGCCAGGTGGCGAAGGTCTCCGCCGCGGGCAGGCGGTAGAAGGCGTTGTTGTTCTCCACCGTGGCGAACCGCTGGGCGTACTCCTCCAGCCAGAACCGCCGCGGCATCCCCGGCGCGTACAGGACGCCACGCCAGTCGTCGTACTGCCAGCCCGAGGTGCCGACATACAAGACCACACATCCATGGAAGCACGGAGTGCCCGCCTGCCGGCGGGGGCCCTGAGGCAGGTCGTCGCCGTGGGCGCCGGTGTCGTGGAAGAGTCAACTGCGTGCGCGAAGCCGGCAGACAACAGCCAGCCGGGAACGACGAAGGCCCGGACTGGTGAACAGCCCGGGCCTTCGATCAAGGCGGAGGATACGAGATTCGAACTCGTGAGGGGTTGCCCCCAACACGCTTTCCAATTCTCCCGAACCCTGTCCGCCGGGGTCCGTACCCGTTCTGACCTGGGGTGAAGCGGGGCGCTGCCCAGGCTCTGAACCTCGCTGGACTGCGGTGAATGAGACCAGAGCTGAGACCACGGGCGGCAACTTCACCACCGTGACGAGGTCGGCCCGGGCACGAGAAGCGTCCGGGCCGGCGCCGCGCGTGTGGATTCACGCGTCCCGCAGCCGCAGGATCGTGCCCCCGAGGAACAGCGCGGTCGCCGCCCAGAGGGCCAGAACGCCGAGGCCCGCCCAGGGGCCGATGGGGAGATGGCTCAGGTTCGTCGTCGCCTGGATCGCGAGGCCCGCCGGCATCGGGCCGAGCCGTGCCAGCAGCCGCTGCAGGTGCGGCTCGGTGACGACATGGCTGAGCAGCGGGAAGAGGTAGAGCAGCGCCAACACGACGCCCGCCGCGACCGCCGCGTCCCGAACCGCGACGGCGACGCCGAGGGTGAGCAGGCCCACTAGGACCAGGTAGAGCACCGAGCCGGCTGCCGCGCGCAGGGTCGGCCCGTCGGCGAGGGAGAGCTGGGTGTAGCCGTGGGCAGGCGTGTATCCGGCGCCCGGCAGGAGCAGGTGTCCCGCGAGGATGGAGGCGAGCACGGCGACGCTTCCGACTGCGAGGACCGTTCCGCTGAGCACGGTGGCTTTCGCTGCCAGCACCGTGCCGCGCCTGGGCAGTGCCACAAGCGTGGTGCGGATCAGGCCGGTGCCGTACTCGCCGCCCACGAGCAGGACGGCCGTGACAGCGGCGAGCACCTGGCTCACCGACACCCCGGCCAGGCTGAGTCGCACCTGGTCCTGACCGCAGCCCGACGCCGGGCACGGGACGCCCGCGGACACAGCCGCGCCGACGCCGACCGTGACGAGAACCAGGCCGAGCAGCAGCCAGCCGTGTCCGGCCTCGGTGCGGAGCTTCGTCCACTCGGCGCGGCAGGCCCGGCGGAACCCGATGGTGTCGACGCCACTCATGCGTCCCTCCGGCGCAGCAGCACGGCTGCCGCCGCGAGAGCGAGCACGCTCCAGGCACCGAGCACGGCGAGGCCTCCCCAGGGGGAGAGCGGGAAGTAACCCGACGAGGGAGCGTAGACGCTGAGCACCTGGTCGTGGCGCGGCAGGGTCTGCTGGACGGCGAAGCCCGCCGCCGGGGTGAGCCGGAGCACCCACTCGGCCGGGCCGCTCGGAAGCATGCCACCAGAGGCGAGTAGGTACGGGAACACCGTCGCGGCCACCACCGCGGTGATCGCTGTGGCGCTGCGCCGCAGCACCACACCGAGGGCCAGCGACAGGACCGCCGTCGCGGCCAGCAGCAGCCCCGTGCCGAGTACCGCGCGCGCCTGGACCGCTGTGGGTACGGTGAGCACGGCGAAGTGGGTGGCGTGCGCCCGCAGTTCACCGAGCGGGATGCTCATGGTGGCGGCTGCCGCACCGACGGCGAAGGCGACCGTCGCGACCACCGTGGCCTTTGCGGCGAGTGTCCTGCTGCGGTGCGGTGTCGCCGCGAGGGTCTGTCCGAGCAGCCCGCGGCGGTACTCGGTGGTGACGAACTGCACGGCCACCACTGTCAGTACGATCAAGCCCACGAACGTGCCGACGAGGAAGGTCTCCACGGTGAATGCCGGTCCGAGCGCCGGCCCGCCGACCACGGGGGCGATGTCGCCCGCGCCGGTGACGGTGAAGCCCTCGCCGGTCGTCGCCGTCCAGCCGCCGACGGTGCCGGGCGCGTAGCTGCCCGAGGTCCCGGCGTCGCCGCCCACCTGCCCGCCCTGCCAGCCTCCGGCCGCCTGCCCCCAGGCGCCGCTGAGCGTTACGCGACGGAAGTCTCCCGTGGCCGTGGCCGGACTGCTGCTGCCGCCACCACTCGCCTGTACCGCCGCCGGGGCGGCGACGAACAGCCCCACCTGCACCGTTGTCGCCGGCTCGGGGAGCCGCGCGGTGCCGACCTCGGCCCAACGCACGCCGTCGGATGAGTCGAGGCCGATGACTGTCCTGCCCGTCCGGACGAGCCGCAGCCAGCGCGGCTCGGTGGTCGAGGGGCTTCCGGCCAGGCCCGCGCGGTCGTGCGTGAAGTCGTTCTGCATCCGCACCCCATGCGCGCCGGTGACCATCATCGCCGCGTAGGGTGAACCCTGGTCGAGACTCTCCTTGACCAGGATCCCGGCCTTGGACCACGGGGTGACGCCGGACGTGCTTCCGCCCGGCCCACCCGCCGGATCAGCCAGTACGCCAGTCAGCGCTGTCACCAGGACTGTGATGCTGCCGTCGCCGGTCAGCGCCCGGTGCACGAAGTAGAAGCTGTCGTTGACCGCCTCGCCGCCGGGGCCGACCGGGAGCGCTGTCACGCCCTGTGGGTGCTGGTTCGACGAGGCCGTGCCGACCAGCAGGAACAGCACGGACGCCAGCATCGCGCCGACGGAGCCCAGCACCCAGCCGCGCACGGTGCGGAACTTGGTCCACTCGGCGTGCAGCGCCCTCATCGCTCCACCCCCGCCGCAGAGTCGGCACTCCGGTACTGGACGGCATCCCCGGTGAGCGTGAGATAGGCCTCCTCCAGCGTCGCGCGGTGGGTGGCCACTTCGGCGAACGGCACCGCCGCCGCGGTGAGGCGTGCAACGATCGCCTCGCCTGGCAGCCCGGTGATGCCGAGGGTCCCGGGTCCGGTCACCTGCACGGTGGCGCCGGTGTGCGACAACACCTCGGCGGCAGCGAGCGGTTCGGAGGTGCGCAGCATCACCCGGCCGGCCGCGACCCCAGCCAGCAGCTCGCGCACACCGGTGTCGGCCACGACCCGGCCGCGCCCGACCACCACCAAGTGGTCCGCGACGTCCTCCAGCTCGCCCATCAGGTGGCTGGAGACCAGTACCGCGCGGCCCTCGACCGCCAGCGAGGTGAGCAGGCCGCGGATCCACCGGATACCCTCCGGGTCCAGGCCGTTGAACGGTTCGTCCAACATCAGCGCGGGCGGGTCGCCGAGCAGCGCCGCCGCGATGCCGAGCCGCTGACGCATGCCCAACGAGAAGCCGCCCGCCCGGCGCCGTGCCGCGTCGGCCAGCCCCACCTGCTCCAGCACCTGATCCACCCGGCGCGCCGGCAGGCCCTGTGAATGCGCCAGCCACAGCAGGTGGTTACGGGCGGTCCGGCTGGGCTGCAGCGCTCCGGCGTCCAGCAACGAGCCCAGCCGCGTCAACGGACTGCGCAGGCTCCGGTACGGCCGGCCGCCGACCAGTGCGCGGCCCGCGTCGGGTGCGTCCAGACCCAGCACCACCCGCATTGTGGTGGACTTGCCCGCGCCGTTCGGACCCACGAACCCGGTCACCCGACCGGGCCGGACCGCGAACGTCATCCCGTCCAGTGCCTGCGTCGCCCCGAAGCGTTTCCGCAGGCCCGCCATCTCGATCCCGACGTCGTCCCTCATCGCGGCCGCCTGTCCTCTCCCTCGGTCTTCGACTCCGGGCACCACGTTGCGTGCGCCTGCGTGACACGGGCGGAACGGGCGCTGTCATGCCGCTGTTAGGGCACCTCCCCTAGCCTGATCAGGCAGCCGGGTGGCGGGGGAGAGAGGACCGATGACGGTGGACCAGGGTTTGCTCACGCCATCGGTGCTGCGCCGCAGCAGCGTCCGTTGGCAGTTCACCACCCTGTACTCCACCCTCTTCGTGGCCTCGGGTGCCACGACGCTGGCGGTGGTCGGGCTGATCGCGGGCGGCTCGGTGGACGTCGCGCCTGCCCCGGACAACGGGACCGGGCCCGTCCCGCCTGGCGCCCAGGAGCGGATCGCCAGCCTTGAGCACCAACTCACCGAGGCCCACATCCAGCAGATGCACCAACTGCTCCTCGGCTTGGCTGTCGGCCTGACAGTGATGGGCCTGGTCTCGGTCGTGCTCGGCTGGTATGCCGCCGGGCGGGTGCTGCACCCGCTGCGCGCGATGACCGCCGCCACCCGCCGGATCTCCGCCGACAGCCTGCACGAGCGGCTCGCCGTCCAGGGCCCGCGCGACGAACTGAGGAACCTCGGCGACACCATCGACGGGCTGCTGGCGCGCCTGGAGGGCGCGTTCACGGCCCAGCGGCGATTCGTCGCCGACGCCTCCCACGAACTGCGTACCCCGCTGGCCACCATGCGGGCGGCAGTGGACGTGACGCTCGCCAAGCCGGGCCCCCTCCCCGAGCAGACGCGGATGCTGGCGGGCCGGGTCCGCGCTGAGCTCGACCAGGTCGACCGGCTGCTGGACGGCCTGCTGACCCTGGCCCGCGCCCAGCACGGCGTGCTGCCGGGTTCCGAGACCGTCCGATTGGACGAGCTCGCCGCCGAAGCCCTCGACGAGCGGGCCGACGCCATCGCTCGCCGCGGTCTGACGGCAACCCACGAGAGCGGCTCCGCCGTTCGCGTGTACGGCAGCCGGACCCTGCTGCGCCGACTGGTGCAGAACCTGGTCGACAACGCGGCGCAGCACAACGAGCCCGACGGCTGGCTACGCGTCGCCGTCCACGCCGATAGCGACGCGCTCGTGCACCTGGTCGTGGACAACGGCGGACTGGCGCTGACGCAGGACGAGGCGGCACAGCTCGTCCGCCCGTTCCGCCGGATCGGCGCGGAGCGAACCCGCGGCAGCGACGGATCGGGTCTCGGGCTCGCCATCGTCGCGGCGGTCGCCGAGGCGCACGGTGGCACGCTGGAGCTGCATGCCCGCTCCGGGGGCGGTCTGCGGGCCACCGTCACCCTGCCGCAGGCCGGCGGCAACCAGGAGGCCACGGCATGAGGGTGTTGGTGGTCGAGGACGCGCGGGTGCTCGCTGACCTCGTGGCCGAGGGCCTGCGCGACCAGGGCATGGCGGTGGACGTCGCCTATGACGGTCTGGAGGCCGCCGCCAAACTGGACACCGCCGCGTATGAGGCGATCGTGCTGGACCGCGACCTGCCAGGCATCCACGGCGACGCGCTCTGCCAGATGGTCACCGACCGGGACGAGAGGCCGATGGTGCTGATGCTTACCGCCGCCGACTCGCCCGGTGACCGCGTCGGCGGCCTGAGCCTGGGGGCCGACGACTACCTGGTCAAACCCTTCCACTTCCCCGAACTCGTTCTCCGGCTGCGTGCCCTGGCCCGCCGGCGGCCCTACGCCCGCGCCCGAGTGCTCCGCGCGGCCGGCATCGAACTCGACCCCGTCCGCCGCGCCGCCACGCGGGACGGGCGACGGCTCGACCTCTCGGTCAAGGAGTTCGAGGTCCTCGCCGCCCTGCTGCAGGCCAGCCCCGCATTCCTCAGTGCGGAGGTCCTGCTGGAGCAGGTGTGGGACGAGCACGCCGACCCGTTCACCAACACCGTCGCGGTGACCATCGGCAGACTCCGACGCAAGCTCGGCGAACCACCTGTGATCGCCACCACGCCCACGGTCGGCTACCGGATCGCCGACTCGGGAGAGTGACCGCCGGTTGCGAGCCGCCGACGCACTACTCGCGGCAGCGGCGACCCGCTGACGACGAAGGCCCGGACCGCTGTGCGGTCCGGGCCTTCTGCCGGCGGAGGATACGAGATTCGAACTCGTGAGGGGTTGCCCCCAACACGCTTTCCAATTCTCCTCGGCGCCGTCCGCCAGGGTTCACACCCGTCCTGACCTGCCCCGGAGTGAACTGCTGGGCGGCGGCTGGACGGGGGTGAACGAGACCAGAATTGAGACCAAAGTCGTTGCTCAGCCCGCATTGATTGCTCGCCTACCGGTGCAGCGCGAGCACACCGCTCAGGGCGCCGGCAGCGGATCCCACCAGTATGAGCAGCCGACGAGGACAGCGCTGCATGGTTAGCCGCGTCCCGCCGATGCGGATGTCGAGGAACGGGCGGGGCGGACGGGACAGAGCCATGTGAACCTCCGAGATGCGACTGGTTCGGTAGGGTCCAATCACAATCGGTAGGGGCATGGGTGCGTCAGGTCGCAACCGCACCTTGCGTCACACGGCCGCACCTTGCTTGGCTCGCAACCTAAAAGGGGCACTGGAGAATGACGCACCAGCTTCCGACACGGCGTGGTCTCGCAGAACTCGACGAGCGGCTGTCCGAGCCGGAGCGGCGCTGTGCCCAGCGGCTGAGGGATCTGCGCGATCGGACTAGCCTCAGCTCCGAGGAACTGGCCCACAGGCTGCGTGTGGACAAGACTCGGCTCTCGAAGTATCTGAACGGCCGTGACGTCCCGCGTCGAGAGCTTGCGGCGCGGATCCACCAGGTGGTCGCCGATCAGGAGGGCGGTGAGGTCTCGCATGAGGAAGTCGTTCAGACCCGGAAACTGATGTATGACGTGGTCCGGACCCGGAACCCGCTGCAGGCGCGCGAGTTCGAACTTGCTGGCGCGCGGGAGGAGATCGAGCATCAGCGCCTCCGCACCAATCAGCAGCTCGGTGCACTCCGCGAGGAGCTTGTGGCAGAACGTCGCAAACGCCAGGCAGCGGAGGACGCCCTCGCCGCTCTCAGCGTCCACGCCCGGGACGAAGTACGGGCGCTCACTGAGCAACGCGATGCTGCTAAGCGCCGTGTTGTGGAGATCGAGGAAGAGATTCGGAAAGCCGAGGCGCTCTTGCGGTTGCAGGAGCGCGATGCCCGCGCCATGGCGGATCTGTCAAACGCTACCGACGCCGAACTCCTCCTGTGGGATCAGGCAGAGGAAGTTGGCGTGGACGAGCTCTATCAGGTGCTCGTCGACTGGCGTGACTATGACCAGGATGAGCAGGCGGATCAGTTGATGGAGCGGCTCGCGACGAGTAGTGACATCACGTTGTTATTTGGGCTCTATGAGATGTTCCTCAACAAGGGGCGCAAGCTCGACGGGCAGCGGCTCCTGGCCTCGACGGCCCGATCGCACGACCCAGTCGCCGTTTTCTACTTCACCAGGAACCTGGAACCATCCAAGGGCGAGGAACAGCCGCTCACCGACTTCGCTGGCGCCAGAGTCCATGAGCCCCTGAGGCTGGTGCATCTGTTGAATCCATCCCCTGCCATGCAATGGGTTCGAGATGTGGTTCCCGTGCTCGTTTTGCATGCTCCAAAGGAGTCGCTCCTGCGATTCCACCGTGCCTGCGGCGAGAATGGTGCTGCAGACTTGGGGGCGAGGCTGCGTGAGAATGTCCTGAAATCCATCCCTGATGGGTGGAATTCAGGCGATCGCCGTGAGACCGAGCTCTACCAGCTTGCTCAGACAGAGGCGGAGGGGCGTGAGCGCGAGCGTAGGTACCGTCGCAGCTGGCTCGCGCGATTGTTGGAGCGATGATGGTGGCTGGCGCTCTCTGAACGTTCATGTCCAGTGTTGTGGACATTCGCTTCGCTGTCATGGGCGGGTGAGCCCGAAGTTCCTTCGCATCCATCGGCCCAGGAGCTGATCAAGGTCGCCAACTCGTTCAGCTGGAATCACGTAGCTGCAGGGCCCTCGTCATGTCCGGAGTCGTGCTGCGGCGCGGTCGATACGACGCATGAGGAGGCTTGCGAACGCGATGGCATCACGTGCTTCATCTGCATCATCGACCCGATGGTCCCCATGCGCCAGCACATTGCGAATTCCAACCATCGCGCCCATGAACAGCATTTTGTGGCCGTCTCGCTCGCCCGCCGACGATGGTCCTGAACTGTCGGCTACATCCAGTCGAGGATTGGTGCCGCCGAAGGTGTTGTTCATGAGCCGTTGGCCGATCTCGCTGCTTCCAGTGGCTTCCTGGACTCGGTGCTCCACGGCCTTGAACGCTCTCAGTACGGCATCGGTGAAGTGGCCGTCGCGGTAGAGCTGCGATGAAGCGGCGGCGATGACTGGGTGTATCGCGCCGAGCGTGGGAGCGGCCTCGGGTGTCTGTGGCTGAGACACCATCGACGCTTCGATCGCCTCCCTCCGGCGCCTCCAATAATCGTGGATGTCGCTCACCCCGGCGAATCGCTGTACGCGGTGGTCGACCACAATCGTCGTCTCGGTGCCGGCCCAGCCATTTGCAGGGCTTCCACCGGCACACCACGGTTCGCCGTAGGCTAGGGGGATTGCAGCAAAGGACAGTGAGTCTCCCTCTTTCGAAGACTTGGTCTGCCGCAGATAGTGCAGGTCGCTGGTCGAGACCTCGACGGCTTGTCCGTGCACCATTGCCTGACTTTGCTGCACTTCGGCAAGCAAGTCGATCAGACCGAACAGCGACCGCAAGTACTCCTCGGATCTGTGCATTTGGGACACAGATGCAACAGACAACCGGACCTCACCCTCGGGCCAGTTCTTCACCGAAGGGCGTCTGCGGGCTGGCGTGATGACGAGTTGCTCGCTCAGCTGCTCCAAAGCGAGACGGGGGTCAACATGGGCGCGTTTCAACGGGCGTTTGAGATCGTGCCAATAGGGCCAGGTCCCCTTCTTGCGGAAGTGTTCCCAGACCGCCTCCATCAGGACTACGCCTTGGGGGCCCGAAGGCGTGTCGACCCCATCCAAGACGTTGGGCTCTGAAGTCAACGCAGAAGCCTCCACATGGTGATCGTCCAGGGTTGGCTGGGGCGGGATCACTGGTCGTAGCCCCATGCCTGGCCGGTCTGCCTGTACTGCTCGACAGGGATGGGCTCGATGCCGGTCCGCATGCGGGCGGTGTAGAGCAGGCCGTCGAGGTGGTCGATCTCGTGGTGGATCAGGCGGGCGAGTCCGCGCTCGTAGGTGGTGGTGGCCAGCTGGCCGTCCAGGGTGGTGGTCTCCACGGTGATCCGCAGTGGGCGGGGCACCATGCCGCGGACATCGAAGAAGGACAGGCAGCCCTCGAACTGCTCGTCAGCCTCGTCGGAGCGGTCGGTGATCCGCGGGTTCAGCAGGACGATCGCCGGAGCGTCCGGGGCAGCAGGTTGGACGATGGCAGCGGCGCGGCCGATGCCGATCTGCGGTGCGGCGATACCCATGCCCTTGGCGAAAGGGTGGACTTGGCCGATGCGCTCCATCGCGATGAACAGCTTCTCGATGACCTGCTCGGCGGCCTCGCGCTCGGCCGGCAGGTCGAACGGGCGGGCGGGCTCGGCGAGGATGGGCGCGCCCTCCTGGACGACGCCGAGGTCACGCATCTGCTCGCTGGGCCGCACCTGGATCACCTGAACTCCCCTTGGATCGTGTCGCGTTCGGGTCGGGCCCGGAATCGCCATTCGAGACGGTACCGGGCGTGGAGGTCCGGTGTGGAGGTGCTCCAGGAGAAGACGCGCATGTCGCCCTCCTCGCGCCGGATCGGGGCGGTTCGAAGCGGTGCCGCTTCGGCGGTCATGGACGTCTCCATGCCCCACACGGCCGGGTTGAGGTCGGCGGGGAAGGCGAGTTCGACTTCGAGGTGTTCGGTGGGCAGGCGGACCGCGCGCTGGAACCAGCGGCCCCACTTCTCCTCGCCTACCGAGTAGGCGTACTCGATCCAGACCTCCTCGCCCGGGTAGAGCGGGAAGCGGCCGTGCTCGTTCTCGAAGAGCAGCCATATCTCCTTGAACGCGTCGCGGTCGTGCTTGGCCTGCCAGCGCATCGCTTCCCCGCGGCAGGTAGCGGTGAGCGCGAGTTCTTCCCAGGTCAACGGGTGTTGGCGGTAGTGGGCGTTGGAACGTTCGGGCTCGCCGGGGTAGCGGTCGACGCTGATGCGGATCAGGTAGCGGGTGATCGGCTCGCTGCCGGTGTTCCGCAACAGGCGACGCATCGTGAGCCGGTAGTGGGTGCCGTCGTAGTCCAGGCGGGCTCCGTCGTGGGCCACGACGATCGCCGAGCCCGTCGCGTACGGCTGCTCGGGCCGCCGCGGTGCCGGTGGGGACGGGGACGGCGCCGTGCGGGACTTGGCGGCCTCGTACTCCAGCCAGCGCTTCCAGATGGCCTTGCCCGCGTTGAGGATCTCCTCGGCCCGGCGGGCGAAGTCCTCGGTCGGCTTGTGCCGGCCGGACTCCATGTGGCTCACGTACGACGGGTCGAAGCCCATCTGGCGGGCCAGTTCCCGCTTGGGCAGCCCCCGGACCTCACGCCAGTAGGAGACCTCCGCCGCGAAGGCCTCCGCGGCCTGCTCGACCGTCGGGGCATCGCCTCGCGCGTCCATCAGTGCCCCCGCCCTGGCTGCTGGATGAGATGAATGAACCGTGAGTGATCTGGATTCATCATTCTGTCACGGCCCCGGTCGCCAGTTTCCTTCTTTTACCGGCCCGGGTCGACCCCCGGCCCAGAGAGGGAGGGCCCAAGCGATGCGCCTGCTTTACCTGCTCAACGTCTCCAACTCCAGCCAGCTGACCGCCGATTCCGGCTACACCTTCGCCGACATGCTGACCCCGGCCCTGGTCGATGCCGGGATCGAGGTCACGTTGGCCTCTCCCGTCCCGGCCGGCGACGACCGCGTGCAGTTCGTGCGGACCGCCTCGCCGTCGACCAAGTACCGGGCCCGCTTCAACCCGGGCGTGGGCGCCCTGGTGCGGCTGTTCCGCCGCCACCGGCCCGACGTGGTGGTGGCCAACCAGATCGAGGCCGCTCCTGCCATTCGCGCGGCGCTCCTGGAAGCCCGAGTGGACGCGCTGATCGCTGGCTACTGCCACTACCTGCCGTTCTCCTTCACCGACACCGGGCAGCTGGCGCTGGACCCCGCGATGGACGACGGCGGGCTCGGCCGCAGCGTGCTCCTGGCCTTCTCCGCCGGCCTCGCCGTCTGTGACCGCGTCCTGGTCCACTCCGGCACGGCCGCCTCGTGGACCGCCGCCGTCGCCACCCGCACCGGTGTCGAACTCGCCGAGAAGCTGCACGTGGTCCCCGCCCCCAGGGACGTGCGCCTGGTGCGGGAGCCGGCCGACTTCACCGCCCCCGCGGGCGCCGCTGTCGGCATCTACAACCACCGCCTGTACGCCCACTACGGCACCTCGCGCTTCACCCGGCTCGCCCGCCACCTCGTCGCCAAAGCCCCGGTACGGCTCACCGTGATGGACCTGTTCGGCACCCGCAGCGCCGAGCGCGTCCGCCTGGATCCCAGCCCTGAGCGGAACCTGGAGGAACTCGCCGCCGTGGACGGCGTCGACATCGCAACCGACTGCGGGGACCGCATCCGCTACCGCAACCTGCTCGCCGGAGCCCACTTCGGCATCGCGCCCTTCCGGCCCGGCTGCCCCTGGTCCATGTCGGTCGTCGACTGCCAGGCGATGGGCCTGCCCGTGATCGGCCCGCGCACCGGCTGGCTGGCCGAGCACCTCGACCCCGAGCTGCTCTTCGACGACGACGACCAGGCGGTCCGGATTGCCGAACGCCTCGCCACCGACCCTGAGTTCTACCTGCTGCAGGCCGAGCGCGCGTACGTCTCCACCACCGACCTCACGCCCGACGCGGTTGCCGCCCGCTACCTGGAGGCGATCAAGTGACCGGCTTCGACGCGGTCCAGCTCTCCTACGACGAGCCGCTGGCCGACTCCCTGCACACCCGCCTGGCCCGAGTACTGGGCGGCAGCGTCAAGCGCCTGCACGGGGTGCGCGGGATGCGCCGCGCCTACCGCCTCACCGCCGAGCTGGTCGACACCGACCAGTTCTTCCTCGCCGACGGCGACTTCGCGATCGACCCCGAGTTCCTCACCAGCTCGGTGGAGCCGCTGGCCGCGGGGGTGTCGATGCGGGTCTGGCGGGCCGTGAACCCGGTCAACGGCCTGACCTACGGCTACGGCGGACTCAAGCTCATCCGCACCAGCGCGCTGCGGGAGATGGGCCAGGCCGTCGACGTGCTCGCCGCGCTGCCCGGCCGGGTCGAGTTCAGCCGGCACACGGCCGGGATCACGCTCTTCAACCAGACCCCGTTTCACGCCTGGAAGGCGGGCTTCCGCGAGTGCGCGATGCTCGCGCGCGGCAGCGAGTACGGCATGACCGATGCCTCCGCCCAGGAGCGCATCGACGCCTGGAAGGCCGGCAAGGACGGCGACTTCGCCGACTACGCGTCCGCCGGCGCCCGCGACGGGATCGAGTTCGCCCATGCCGCGGCCCGCGACCCCGAGCGCTTCGAGGCGCTCAACGACCCGTCGTGGCTGCACCGGCACTTCATCACGCTGCACGGCGAACAGGCGGTCGCCGGATGAGCAACCGCCCCGGCCCGCTGGTCCTGATCGAGCCGAACGCCCACCGAGGCGGCGGGCACCACCAGCGCACACTGACCGCCCTCGCCGCCGCCCGCCCGGGCGCCGTGGTCATCACCCCGGAGGGGATCGCCGACGGGCCCGGTGCGCTGCTGCGATCCGGGGCCTGCATCACCGCCGGACCGGTGGGTACGGCGGCGAAGGTTCTGTTGGCCGGAGCGCGAGCCGCAGCATGCGTGGCGACCGCTGGAAAGCGGGCCTTCGGCTCGCGACGATGGCCGGTAGCGCTGCGTCGCCTGCCGCACCAGGTCACTCTGCTTGCCCGGTGCCTGACCGAGGCAGCCTGCCTTCGTACCGCCCGGCGCCTCGTACCGCAGCCGGCCGCCGTGGTGATCCTCAGCGCGAGCGAGGCCCTGCACGGCACTGCGGCCCTCCTCGGCGGCACCCCGCACCTGCGGTTCATCCACGAACTGGTCACCAGCGAAGACCTCCCCACCCGGCTACTGGGCCGACTCGCCCGCCGAGGCGCGGAACGAGTGGTCACGCTCTACCCGACCAGCTCCGTCCGCAACCAGCTCCAGGGGGCGTTCCCGCGCCTCCGCGGCCAGGTGCGACCGTTCGCGGTCGACGACGGCCGACGCCTGACCGATGCCGAGCGCGACGGCGCGCGCGCCGCCTTCACCATCCCGACCGACGCGACGGCGGTCTGCCTGGTCGGCGGCTGGTGGCCCTACAAGGACATCACCACCATCGACGCCGCCCTCGCGCACCTCACCAAGCCCCTGCACGTCCTGGTGTGCGGCAGCCCGCTGGACGAGAACGTGCTCGCCCGCTGGCACCAACTGCCGCAAGTGACGCTCCACACCGTGCCCGGCCCGGTCGAAGACCAAGTACTGCGGCTGGTGTACGCCGCGGCCGACGCCGCGCTCGTCGCCCGCAAACCCGGGGTGGGCAAGGAATCCGGCCTGGTCATGGACACCGCCCGGCTCGGCGTCCCGCTGATCGTCTCCGACCACGACCCGGACCTGACCGAACGGCTCGGCGGCCAGCCCTGGGCCCGGCTCTACCCGGCCGGTGACCCGGACGCCTTGGCCGACGCCCTGGACCGGCTCTCCTGCGAGCCGCCCAGGCGGCCGGGGCCGCAGGCACCGCGGGCGCTGGACATGCACCCGGCGGCCGAGCAGGCCGCCTTCCTCACCGACCTCTACACCAGCCTGACCAAGGAGCGCCGATGACGCCCGCACCCGCCGCCCTGGTCGCGGTGATCGGACCGGTCGAGCCGGCCCTGCTGACCGCCTGGACTGCCCACTACCGCCGGCTCGGCATCGAGTCCTTCCACCTGGCCTTCCACTTCCCCGACCACGTACCCGACGCCTGGCGCCGCCAACTGCTGGCCACCGCCCGGGAACTCGACCTGCCCACAGGACAGGTCAGTACCGGTCCGTGGCACGAGCACACCAACACCGAACTGCGCGACGCGCTGCGCGAGCAGGCCGGGCCGGGCTGGCACCTGCTCGCCGACTCGGACGAGTTCCACGCCTACCCGGCTTCGCTCGGCGAGGTCACCACGGCGGCCGAGGAGAACGGCCGGGCGGTGGTCGGCGGGCTGATGCTCGACCGGGTCACCTCCGACGGCCGCCTCGCCCTCTGGCGCCCCGAGATCGGGCTCGACCGCGCCTTCCCGCTCGGCGGACACCTCACCCACCACCTCCTACGCGGAGACCCCCGAAAGATCGTCCTCGCACTCTCGGACGTCGCCGTCGCCTCCGGGAACCACCGAGCCCCCGGCCGCAAACCCGACCCCCACGCGCTCGCGTGCGTCCATCACTTCAAGTGGCGCTCGGGCGTTCTGGGCGACCTGCGGCGCCGTGTCGAGAGCTTCACCTCCGGGACCTGGACCGAGCAGAGCCCCGCCGTCCGCAGCGAGGCATCCCGTCTCCTGCGGCACGTCGACCGCCACCACGGGCGCATCGACGTCTCCGACCCCCGCCTCGGCTTCCGCCACGTCACCCTCGACCGGCTGCCTGACGGCTGGGCCGCCGAAGCCGCCCGGATCGCCACCACCTGGCGCCCGCCCCGTCAGGACCGGCCCGGCTCCACGATCTCCTCGCCCTCTCCGTGAGGAGCCTCGAAGCGGGCGAAGAAGTCGTCTAGCGCCTCCGGCGTCACGATCAGCGAGTTCGCGTCCCCCCGCTGGTTGCGCTCGGCCAGCCTGCGAAGCAGCTCGTCGCGCTCCACCGGGAAGTACAGCAGCCGCCACCGCCCGCCGGCCGACTCCACCAGCTCCTTGATCGCGTCACGGTCCTTGCGCGGCCACAACCCCTGGTCCCACACCACGTCCCGGCCCGCGGCGATCAGCTCGGCCAGCCGATCGTGCAGCTCGGCGACGACCGGAGCCTCCTTCTCGAAGTAGGTGTCCTCCGGGTAGTCGACGCCGTACCGGCCGTGCCGCTCGTGGACGACCTCGTCCACCGACAGCCGCACCGCCCCGCGCGGCTCCAGCTCTCGCTGGGCATAGGTGGTCTTCCCCGAACCGGTGAGCCCCACCAGCAGGTACACGACGGGACCGCTCTCACTCACTGCCAACTCTCCTCACCACCAACGGCGTTCACCGGCCAGTCTGCCACCGCGGGCCCGCCCGCGAGCCCGATTGGCCTGCCACCGCCCGAAGGAGCCGCTCCGTGTCCGCCGCCCTCCTCGCCCGCGCGCTGCGGGCCTACGTCCGCCACGCACCGACAACCGTGGGCAAGGCGCAGCTCGTCGGCCGCTTCCTCGACGAGCACCTGCGAACCCACCCGGTCCACACCACCGTCCGGCTTATCTCCGGCGACCTGGTGACCGTCGCCACCAGCGACGTCATCCAGCGCTACCAGTACCTCTTCGGCGAGTGGGAGCCGAACCTGAGCGCCTTCCTGCGCGACCGCCTCCGGCCCGGGGACACCTTCATCGACGTCGGGGCCCACCGCGGGGCCTTCAGCCTCCTGGCCTCCCACGCCGTCGGCCCACAGGGCCGCGTCGTCGCCATCGAGCCCTCCCCCCGGTTCCACGACGACCTGACCGCAGCCGCCACCGCCAACCGCCGCACCAACATTCGGGCCGTGTGCGCGGCTGCCTCCGACGCCCACGGCACGCTGACCCTGTACCTGGAGGACCCCGCGAACCTCGGCCACACCATCGCCGTGCGTCCCCGTCACGTCCACACGGCCTTCCAGACAACCACCGCGCCCCTGGCCGAGCTGGTCAGCCGGGCCGAACTCGCCGGCGCCCGCATCATCAAGATCGACGTCGAAGGCGCCGAGGCGGCTGCGATCCGAGGACTGATGCCAGCACTCCCGCACCTGCGCGAGGATGTGGAATTCGTCGTGGAAGTCACCCCTGGACTCCTGGCGAAACAGGGCGAGAGCGCCGTCGGCATCATCGAGGCCCTGCGCGGGCACGGCTTCCACACGTACACGCTCGCCAACGACTACGACGCGGCCAGCTACCTCCTGGCCATGCGCCGGCCGAAGCCGCCCGTCCGGTGCGCCGACATCCCGAAGCGCATGACCGACCTGGTCTTCTCCCGCACCGATGCCGACCGCCTCGCGCTCGGGCGTTGACCAGTACCCGAGCGTTCCACTGACATCCTCCGGCACGCTGACAAGGAGTGGATACCGTGACGAACACCAGCGTGATGAACAGCCGCAACGCGGTGTGCGTGATCGTCCACGACAAGGACAACGACACGATCGCCGCCGTGCTCTACGGAGCCCGGAACTGGTCCCCGCAGCCGTCCTGGACCGTCCCTGGTGGCAAGGCCGAGCCCGGCGAGGCCCTCGACGAGGCCGCGGCCCGAGAACTCAAGGAGGAGACCGGCCTGCTCGTCGACCCGGCCGACCTCGTCCTTGTCCACGTCATCCACGTCGCGCAGGGCTGGGACCAGGCCGGGCACTTCGTCCTCTTCGTTTTCGCCGCCGACAGGTGGACCGGTGAACTGACCAACACCGAGCCGGACAAGCACCTGGCTGCCCAGTGGGTCACCGCGAACCGTCTTCCCGAGCCCGCCTTCCCGACCGCCACGCAGGCCCTGGCCGCCTACTGGGACGGAGGCCCCGCCTTCTCCCGCTTCGGCTGGTCGGCCACCACGGAGTGACAGGCGGGTGCAAGGGCGACTGCCGCAAGCTGGACCTCCGTCTTCGGCTGGCTGTCAAGTGCTGGGGACGTCACCATCGTTCAAGTTGGTCACGGCCTCGGTTGCACTCGGCAGGCCGGGCTTCGCTGTTCAGTGTCTGAACAGGACGGCCGTTCAGAGTCTGAACGGCGCGGTCGTTCAGTTTCTGAACCAGAATCGCCGTTCACTTGGTGAACACGGCCACCGTTCACCGAGTGAACAGCGGGCCCGTTCACTCAGTGAACGGCGACATCGTGGGTTCAGCGGGTAGGGCGGGGCGCCGTTCCGGTAGGTGCGGTGGGCAGTGAGGTCGCGCCGGTGATCGTGGGTTGTGAGGCGAGCACGGCTGTGGCGGACGAGCGGAGGCGCGCGGCTTCGGCGACGGGGTTGGGTGCGGGGTTGCGGCTGGTGTGCTGGATGCGGCCGAGGAGGACCTTGGCGGGCAGGCGGGCGGTTGTGAGTTCGCGCCGTGCGGCGGCCTCGGTGAGGAGCTGACCGGGGTGGTGGCCCAGGGCCTTGGCGTCGGCAAGGGCGGTGGCGAGGGCGGGCCAGTTGGGGTCGGCGAGGATCCGGGTGGCGTGGTCGGGGACGGGGTCAAGATAGATCGTTCGCTCAGTCATGCGCTCTGCTTCTCGTCAGGCGTTCCCGCACTCGGTGGCTCATCGGGATACGGCCTGCCGCTCCCGTCCGTGATCGTGGCGTGCGAAGCTGGCTGGACCTCAACGCGGAGCATGGGCCAGGGCGTGCCCTCCTGACCGGAGCCATCGATCAAGAGCATGTGGCGTACGAAGGCGCCCACCAGGAAGTTGCGCTCGTCGAGCTTGCTCAGGTAGCTCTGCAACCCCTTCTCGGCGTCGCGGTTCTCGCGCACACTATGAAGCTCAGCTGCGATGTCGCAGTAGTCCTGGACCGCGTCCAGGAACTCCAGAATGAGGTCTTCATCCTCCTCGGGGAGACCGTCTGGCAGCGCGTACTCGAAGGTGACGCTGGACTTGATCATGTTCCACAGCGGGTTGCCGCGGGTGATCAGCTTCAGGATCCGAGGCTGGGGGAACTCTGGGTCGGGCACCAACTTCAGCCGGCCTGGCGTTGTCTCGCCGAGCGAGCGCATCCATGCGGCGTGCTTGGCCTTGATCTCGCACAGTCGATCCGCCGTGAAGTGGCCTGGCTGGTCATCGATTTGCTTGTGATGCTTGCTACACAGCAGGACCATGTTCGTATGGCTGTCGATGGATGCGTCGTCCAGCAAGCCGGCTCTCGGTCCGCCCTTCGAGCGGGCGACTATGTGGGCCTCCTCGCCGAAGACCGAGGGGTCGTCGCAGTCAGTCCCGGGTGTCACCACCTGCGCCCGGCAGATCGCGCACCTGCCGCCTGCTTCACACCAGATGATCTTGCGGGTCTTTTCGGACACGGCCATGGATTGCGCCCTGCCAGAGGAGCGGTGCCCAGCGGGCGCGAATGCGATGGCTCGGTCAGAGGGGCTGTCAGCCGAATGCGGTCGTGCACCCGCCCCATCCGGTGGATCCCGGCAACTGCAACCAAAACTGCAACCACGGAACGACGAGGGCCCCGACCGCGTTGCGGTCGGGGCCCTCGTTTGCCCAGTTGGGCAGAGGCGGAGGATACGAGATTCGAACTCGTGAGGGGTTGCCCCCAACACGCTTTCCAATTCTCCCGAACGCCGTCCGCCGGGGTTCACACCCGTCCTGACCTGCAGCGGAGCGAACCGCTGGGCGGCGGCTGAACCTGGCCGGACGGGGGTGAATGAGACCAAAACTGAGACCAGCTGGCTTTGCTCATCAGGCCCGACAATCCCTGCTCACGACGACTCTGGTCAGCTGGCTCCTGCCGCCTCCGCCATGAGGCGAGCCCGCTTCTCAGCACGCCGTTCGGCCTTCCAGCCGGGCAGGAACGCGGACAGAAGCGGGTCGCTTTCGATCATCTGCTGGGTTGACCGCATGCCTTCGTCGATGATCGTGTCCCACTTCTCCGTGGCGAACCTGACGCGGCAGGGCAAGTCCTTGATGATCTTCTCGTCGACGGTCAGGTAGTTCGACGCACGCTGCCCCCTGGCCGCAGGCACGTACGCATCGGCGCCAGCTTGGGCAGGAAGTAGCGAGATGAGGATGGCGTCCCCGTCCTCGGCGATCATTCGGGCAGCCTTGTAGGCTGCCGAGATCTCTGTCTTGGAGGGCTCCCGTTCGAGCATCTCGACCACGGTCCTGCGGATGCTCACCGTCGCCCGGCTGGCCAGCGCAGTTTGCAGGGCCTGGTGGAAGGTTGCCGTCATCGATGTCATAGCGGCGATTGTCACGGCGGGCTTGCCTGATGCCGTTCGTTTGAGGGCGGCCTCGGCGTGTGTTCCCCCGTACGGCAGACACGTCCACGCCCCCTGCCAGAGCCCGTGAACGCCACGGGGCACGTTCAGTTGAACCTCTCATCCCGAGACCTCAGCTGTGCGATGCTCCAGGCATGAAGAAGGAACCGGCCGGGTGCGACCACCCTCAGGGGGCCTCCGTAGGCCAGTACAACTGCTGGAAGGACGGCGAGACTGAGGTCCACTTCGAGGTCGAAGAGTGGCCGGAGTGGAAGACGCGGCGGCTCGCGGAAATCCTCTTCAGCGGTCTCGTCGAGCGCCCAGCCAACGAATCAGCTCCAGCGACCGAGTAGGCACGGTCGAAGGGTCATCAAGAACCCGTTCGAGCGGGTCGGCATCAGCGCAGGCAAGCTCGGGCAGGACTGGATCTACGACGAGGCCCAGGAAGCCGCCGACCCGGTTCGCCTCATGCGCGTCTTCGGCATCTGCAGCGCGACCGCCACGAGATCACGTGGCCGCCGCCCACCCGGACAAGAAGGTTGATCCAATCCAGGTGTGATCAACTGACAATCAGGTGAAATCCGGCGACGCCGACGCCATCCTGGACCTACCCTTCCGGCATGACAGAGAGTGAGTCGCTGCCAGCTGCCAGCGCTTCTGGAGAAGTCGTACGACGAGAGCCGCAAAACGCCCTTGACGGGCTCCGAGACTTCCAGGACCTGATCCTGACCCGGCTCGACGACCTGGGGTTGCCGACCGAGGACGTCCTGGTTGCCCTCAACCACCGGCTTGCCCTGCTGGCGACCACCGAGCACGCCCTGGCCGGCCTGAACGATGAACAGCGGGCGCGGTCGGCTTACATAGCCAAGATGATCATGGCGGGCTCCGTCGGGCTGTTCGATGCGGCGCTCAACTACCTCTGGGACGAGACGGTCATCGAGCTGCGGAAGCGCGTGATCGGCTACGACATCTCGTACTTCTATGCCGTCGCGGAGAAGAGCGAGAGCCGCCGCAAGGAGCTCAAGACAGCCGAGGACCTGGTCAAGCTCGACGACGCGAAGCTCCTCAGCGGGGCTCGGGAAATCGGGCTCATCAGCGACGTCGGCTATCACCAGGTCGACCACATCCGGTTCATGCGCAACTACGCCAGCGCGGCCCACCCCAACCAGGTCTCGCTGACGGGCCTCCAGCTCGCCGACTGGCTGGAGACGTGCATCCGCGAGGTGATCACGCTCCCGCACAACACCGTCGTCGCCGAGATCAAGAAGCTGCTGGTCAACGTCCAGGCTGACAGGCTGGACAGCAACTACCTGGCGCAGACAGCGGTCTTCTTCAAGGGGCTCCCCGGGGAGCAGGCCGACACCCTGACCATCGGACTCTTCGGGGTCTACACCACCATCGGCGGTGAGCCGCACACTCTCGACAACATCCGCGACCTCTGGCCGAAGCTCTGGCCCTACGTCTCTGAGGACACCCGGTTCTGGGTTGGCACCCGCCTCGCGCGCTTCCTGGCCAACGCCGACCAGGCCCAGGCCGTCCTCGCCCGCCAACTCATCGACCTTGTCCAGGGCGGAAGTTACCTGCCCGACGAGATCAAGGTCGCGGAGATGGCCGAGGCGGTCGAAGACCTGCTGAACGTGCACCTCGCCCGGGACAACTTCTACAACGAGCCCCGAGTGGCGCGACGCCTCGCTGAACTCGTCGGAGAACACGGGGCGGTTCCGGACAGCCTCGCGCGACAGTACGTCAAAACCCTGATAACGGTGTTCCTCACCAACGGCCACGGCGAGGCGTTCGCGGCCAACGAGATCTACCTGGACCTGATCAGCCGCTTCGACCCGGAGCAGGCATCGCTCGCCCTCCAAGCGTTCGCCGACGCCGAGATCTCAAGCCAGCTGCAGCGTCAGCTGTCCCAGAAGAAGTGGGACGAGCTCCTGAACGTTATCGACGTCAAGATCACGGGACGGCCCGAGCGCGAGCTCCTGCAGGCGGTCCGCGACTTCCCAGGCACCCCGGACAAGCTCCGCCTCGACTCCGGCATCAAGCGTCACCTCGCCGCGCTGCCGAGCTGAGAACCAAGTAGTCCTCACAGAGCGGCCACGAACACCCGCTGCAGGTTTCCGGTCAGAACAGACCTTCTGCGGCGGGTTCGTGGCTGTTCTGCTTCCGGATCCCGGGAACCCGTCGGTTTCTGTTGGCGGTGGCGCGGAAGCGCTATTCGGGGCGGAAACGGGCGTGCAGCGGCGGGTCGCCGGTGCCTCGGGCGAAGTGTCGACGCCTGCCGTCGCCGTGGCTGCTGAGGACGGTGCGGAGGGGCACGGTCTCGGCGGTCATGGAGGTCCCGGTTCCCACGGGACTCCTCATGCCCAGGCGCCGACCAACATCGGCTCGGGCCGGAGCTTGATCCCGGTTGCGATCTCGACCTGCGTCGAGAGCTCGGTGAGGGCCTGGGCAAAGCCCGCTGCGGTCGCTCTGTCGTGGGCGGTGAGGGTGAGGGTGCGGCGTTCCGAGCAGTGGATGCCGTCTGCGATCTTGTAGCCGGGGCGGTAGCCGATGTGTTCCAGGAGCCAGCCGGCGCTGGCCCGGAGTTGTCCGTCGCTGTCAGCGTGGACGGGGCACCCGGTGCCGGACAGGCGGGTGGCCTGGGTGGCGGTGACGGGCGGGTTGAGGAAGACCGATCCGGCCTGGCGGGCGGCAGGGCCGTGGGGGTCGAGGAGAAGTCCGCGGCGGTGGCGGTTGGCGAGAACGGCGGCCGTCACGTCGGCGACGGGCGGCCGGGTGCCGATGGAGGTGCCGAGTTCGTCCGCGAGCGGCTGGTAGGTGACGGGGGCGGCCGGTGAGCGGGTGAGGTGGAACGTCGCGGTGAGGATGGTCCAGCGGCCGGGGTTGCTCTTGAACCTGCTGTCACGGTGGCGCAGGCGGCATGCCTCGACGGGCAGGGTCCGCATGCGGCCCATCTCCCAGTCCCACACGGTCAGGTGGTGGAGGGTGTCGGAGATCTGCTGACCGTAGGCGCCGGCGTTCTGAACGGGGGCCGCCCCGGTGGTGCCGGGTATCCCGGCCAGGCACTCGATCCCGGCCAGGTGCTCGGCGGCGGCCCAGGCGGTGAGGTCGGTGAGCGGGTGTCCGGCCTGCACGGTGACGTCGATCGTGGTGTCGTCCACACGAGTGGCGGTGATGCCCCGGGTGTTCATGACCAGGACGGTGCCGGGGTGGCCGGCGTCGGAGGCGATGACGTTGCTGCCGTGGCCCAGCGCCACGGGGGCCTGCTCATGGCGCTGCCCGATCGTCCTGACGGCGTCGGCCCAGTCGGCGGGGGTGGAGATCGTCAGAACGTGCTCGGCGGGGCCCCCGAGTCGCAGGGTAGTGAGGGACGCGAACGTGGTGCTGGGCACGGTAGGCCCTCCTAGGGTTCGTCGGTGATCGCCTTGAGGGAGAGGGTCCGCAGCGGGGCGAGGCGGGTGCGGTTGTCCTGGTGGTGGTAGACGGCGTTGGTGCAGATGGCCAGGTAGCGGCCGGTGGCCGGGGCGAGGTAGAGGCTGGTCCCGGTGAAGCCGTGGTGGTAGGCGAGCCTGCCCTCGTCGGCGAGGATCCAGGCCAGGCCACGGTCGAGGCCCGGCTCGATCTCGGCCTGCGGCTGCATGCTGTAGGCGAGCCAGCGGCCCAAGGGCCCGCCGGTGGCGTGCGAGGACAGCAGGTGGGTGGCGAAGACGGCGAGGTCGGCCGGGGTGGTGAACACCCCGGCGTGGCCGGCGACTCCGCCGAGCAGGGCGGCGTTGTCGTCGTGCGGCATCCCCCACAGCCGGGGCCCGCCGTTCAACCGCTGCTCGGTCGGGGCGACCTGAGCGGAGCGGGGCACCGGTCCGTAGGTCGTGCCGGTCATGCCGAGGTCCTGCCAGAGCTCGGCCGCCAGCTCGTCCAGGCGTCGGCAGCGGTAGTGGGCCAGGGCCAGGCCGAGGAGGATGAAGCCGCGGTTGATGTAGCGGTGACCTGCCCCGGGGTCGGCGATCAGCGGCTCTCCGCAGATCAGGTCGGCCAGCGGCTCGGGGCGGTTGCGGTACTGGTCGAGGCGGGTGTCGGCCCGCAGGCCGGAGGTGTGGGCCAGGATCTGGCCGACCGTCACCCGGCCGCCGGGCGCCTCGGCCGGGATGCCGGCCAGCAGTTCGCGGATCGTGGTGTCCAGGGTGAAGCCGTCCATGAGGGAGGTGCCGACCAGCGGCCAGGTGGCCAGGACCTTGGTCAGCGAGGCCACGTCGTACACCGTGTCCGGCCCCGGCCGGGCGTCGCCGCACTCGGGGGCGACGACGCCGGAGGCCAGGTAGCCAGGCTCGGTGTCGAAGGTGCCGTGGGCGATGACCCCGCCGGGCACGGTGCCGTCTGCGGTCATCAGGTCCAGGCACTCGCGCAGGTCGGCGAGCGCGTTCGGGGTCCACGGCACGGTGTTGGTCACGGCTACTCCTGGTCGATCGTCAGGTCGGCACCGAGCGCGGCCAACTTCGGCAGCAGGCTGCCGTATCCGCGCCGCAGGTGATACATCCCTCGGATCGTAGAGGTGCCCTCGGCGGCCAGGGCGGCGATCACGAGAGCGGTCACCGCCCGGATGTCCTCCCCGGCCACGTCGGCACCGGTGAGGGCGGACCGGCCCCGGACGGTGATCACCGAGCCGGTCGCGTTGACGGCGGCGCCGAACGCGGCCAGGGCCGACAGGTGGGTGTCGCGCTGGGTGTAGATCCGCTCGTCGATGCGGGAAGTGCCCTCGGCCTGGGTGAGGAAGGCGGTCAGCTGCGGCTGCACGTCGGTGGGAAAGCCGGGGTGCGGGCCGGTGGCCATCTGTACCGGCCGTGGCCCGGCCGGGGTGCTGACCGCCGTTCCGCCGTCCAGCGGGTCGAGCTGGATTCCGGCGTCGGCGAACACGGACACCAGCCCGTCCGGGAACGCGGTCGGCGGGAAGCCGTCCAGGTGGACGGTGCCGCCTGTGATGGCGGCGGCCAGCGCGAGGGTGGCGGCCTCCAGCCGGTCCGGCGGCACGGTGAATACCCCGCCCCGGATGCGGTCGGTGCCGGTGACGTTCAGGGCCGTCCGGCCTCGCCACTCGATGCCGACTCCGGCCTGCGAGAGCAGGGCTGCGGTGTGGGTGACCTCAGGTTCCACGCTGGGGTTGAGGATCGCGGAGGTGCCCGGGGTCCGGGCGGCCAGCAGCATCGCGGTGACCGTCGCGCCCAGGCTCGGCCCCCACGAGCGGGTCTCGGCGTCGGTGATGAACGGCAGCCGTTTGCCGGTGAAGCGGGCCCGTACCCGGCCCCGGTTCGCCTCGACCTCGGCCCCGGCGGCTTCCATCGCGGCCAGGTGTCGGTCGATGTAGCGGGCGCAGAAGGCGTCCCCGCCGGGGGTGGGGAAGGTGACCTTGCCGGCCCGGGCCAGCAGGGCGCCGCCCATCACTGCGGTAGTGCGGATGCGCCGTCCGAGGTCGTCCGGGATGACCGGGAAGTAGGAGTCGGCCGGTCGGGTGGCGAACTCGTCGCCGGTCACGGTGGCGCGGGTGCCGGTGCGGTGCAGGACGTCGGCGACGACCAGGGTGTCCAGGATCGCGGGTGCACCGACCAGGGTGAGCGGGGCGTCGGCGAGGATCGCGGCGGCGTACAGGTGCAGGGCGATGTTCTTGCTGCCCTGGACGGTGGCGGTACCAGCGAGGCGGCGGCCCCCGGTGATCCGCACGGCCCTCTCGTCGGTCGTCGTGGTGGTGTCGGTGCTGGGCATGGTCACCTTCCCTGGCTTCCGGCCGGGAAGAAGCCCCCGACCTGCGTCTTCGGGTAGAGCAGGGTGTGCGCGCCGATCAGGGTGGCGGGCTGGAGCACGGTGCCGGCGGGAACGATCACGCCGTCGCCGACCACCGCGCCGAACTTCGTCTGGCCAGTGGCGACGCGCCGGCCGTCGAGGTGAGCGCAGACCTCCTCGGTGGCCGGTTCGGTGACCGGTCCGGAGGTGACCCGCAGGCCGGTAGTGGAGACGAAAGCGCCGATGTTGACGCCGAGCCCGAGCACGGAGTCGCCGACGAAGCTGGTGTGCTTCATGAACACTCCGCCGGTCAGCAGGGAGCGGGTGACCTCGGCTCCGAAGCCGATGCGGCAGCCGGGGCCGACGACGGTGTTGTCACGTACCCGGGCGCCGGCCTCGATCACCGCGCCGGGGCAGACCAGCACCGGTCCGGTGACGAACGCGCCTTCGGCGACGACGGCCCCGGGCGCCACGATCACGTGGCCCCGGACGCTGGCGCCGGGCTCGATGATCCCGGTCGCCTCCGGCAGCGGGATGTCCAGGTTGCCGGCGAGCAGGTCGGTGATCGCCTTCTTAATGCCGAAGACGGTCGGGCAGCAGTTCAGCAGCTCCAGCACGACCGGGTCGGTGACGTGTTCGGTGTCGAAGTAGTACTCGGGGGTGGTGCGGTAGTCGATGCGCTGCAGCTCGGAGTGCAGTGCGGGCGCGTCGGTCAGCCGGTGCATGGCTGGATCTCCTCTCGGGCGAGCGAGTGGAAGTAAGGGGCGGGGCCGTCACGGCGGCCCCCAGGGCCTCAGGAGGCAGGAAGGTCGGGCACGGTCGCCGCCGCCTGGGGGTCGGCCTCGGCCGGGTGGTTGTGGACAGCCAGGCCGAGCAGGGCGAGCACGGGTAGGTGCAGGGCGGCCCAGGAGGCGGTGAGGAAGGTGCCGAGCCGGTCCTTGTTCGCCGGGGCGGCGTGCCGCCGGCTGGCGGGCGGCGGGGAGGTGCTGGGCGTTGGCATGGGAGGGCCTTCGGCAGCGGGGGGAGGAGTGGACGTTCCCCAGTGAACTGCCGAGCGGAAGTCTGGATCCGTAGCCGGACTACGGCCCGTAGTCCGGCTACGGGTCAGACGGTCTGAACGCCCGCTCGGGCGGCGAAGTCCCGTACGCCGGGCAGCTTGCGGTCGTGCCGGAGCAGAGGGGTGACGAGGTCACGGACGGCACCCCGGCGGATTTCCTGTGGGGCCGCCTCCTCGGCGGCCAGCAGAGCCCGGTAGCACTGTTCGGGCTTGTTCCACTGGTCGAACGCACGGGCCACATCGGTGAAGAAGCGGGCTTGCCGCTCGGCGGTCGGCAGCGCGGTGGGGTCGATCGTGGAGGCCAGCTCAATCGCCCGGCCAGCGTCGCCGAGCTCGTAATGCACCGACAACTCGTGCAGGGCGACGCCCTGGATGCCGTCGACCAGGCCGGAGGCCCGGCCGGCGGCTGCGGCGCTGTCGGCAGCCTCACGGATCAGCGAGTGCGCGTAGGCGCGGTCGCCGGTCTTTGCGGCGGTGTAGGCCGCGGTGGCGTACAGGTCGCCGCGGGCGGCCAGGCGGGCGGACTCGGACACCGTGGTGTCGGCCAGGAGGTCTTCGGCGGCGACCACCACGATGTCGGTTGCTCGGGCCAGGCTGCCCTGGCGGCGCCATGCGCTGGAGACCATCCGCTGTGCCTCGGCGACCACCAGCGGGTCGCCACCGGACCGGGCGGCGGTGAGCGCGCGGTCGGCGGTGATGGCCACCAGGTTGTTGTCACCGATCTTGATGCACAGTCGAACTGCGAGATTGTAGAGCCGGGCGACGTTACGAGCCCGGTCCTCGGTGCTGCCGACCATTTGGGCGGCAGCGATCCGGCTCGGCAGAGCCTCAGCGAGCGCGTCGTACTTGGCTGCCTTGAACTCGCGACGAGACGTCAGGAGGGAGGCAGCGACGGTCTCATGGGTTGGCTCGCTGCGGGGCACCGGAACCCGCCCTGTCCCGTAGAGCAGCAGGTCCTCCAGGCCGGCCAGCGGTGAGGCTGCCTCGGCGTGCGCGGCCTGCTGGCCGACGACCGGGGTGAACAGGGCGGCAGCCGCCAGGGTCAGGAACGGGCGGCGTCGCACATCGTCCTCCTCGGCAGCGGAACTGCTCGTCAGCGTAGCCGAGGTGGACTTGCGGGGGCGGGACCTCGGCCGGTCTGCGGCCGGTTGCGGTAAGGCCATCAGCTCGTTGAGCTCGCAGCTCAGTACCTCCGCGAGGCGCCGGAGCAGGGTCAGGTCTTTCACCTGCTGCAAGTCCCGTTCGACCAGCGACATCCAGACCTCGCTGCGGTCGAGCTCAGCGGCGAGGCGGAGCTGGGTCCACTCCATCTCGGCGCGACGGAGCGCGATGAACTTGCCGAACGTGATACCGCTGCCCCTCACGCTGGCCCCCGATACCGTGTCGAAGCCACTACGGATCGCTACCGTACCGATGGTCGGGGCCATGGTGTAGGGCTTTCGGTATCGAGCCAGCACGTCGCAGACCGGCTTGGGTCGGGCTGCGTTGCTGGTCCCTGAGGGTCATCCGCGCTGCCCTCTCACCCCTGGGCGAGGGCAGCGCCATCCGCTGCGAGGTGCAGGCGGGGTAAGGACTCCTTGCCTCACAACTTGCTCCGGCTTCCGGTGGACTGACCTCAGTTCGGAATGCGGGTGACCATTTGCAGGCCGGGCCAGTGGACGTTACGGCGTGCGGTGGAAGCTCGGCAATCTCCTCGATGGCACGGGGTTCACGACGGGGCGTACACGCGAGCCCCCTTCTAGAGGGGGGCTCGCGCGTGAACGCTGGGTCGCGTGGACGGCGTGTGCGCCTCCGTGATCGCTCTACCTGCGGTTTCTTCGCTGAGCGTGGACGGTGTGAATGGCTTTCGCAGGGCTCTGCGCGGGAGGCGTGCGTGGACGGTCTTGTGTACGGTCCACGCCGGGGGAGCGCCCAGTGGCGGCGATGGTCCGCTCGTGCGCCGGCGGCCGGGTACAACGGTCGGCGCTGTCCGCTGGCCCGTGCGGTCACCTCGGTCAGTTCTGTCGACTGGCGTGACCGCAGTGACCGGACCCCGGTCACTGCGGTCGGTCAGAACGACGGACTGACCGGGGACGCGGTCACTCACGCTTGCCTCGGTCACTCCAGTCGTGGTGGCGGTCAGGAGACGGCCGTGATGTGCCGGGCAGAGGGGCGGTAACGGGCCTGCTGGCCGCCCCCGACACCACCAGCAGTGCCTTCGGCCTTGACCGCCAACCCACTCTTGACCAGGCGGTCCAGGTGGCGGCGAGCCTTCTCGATGTCGGCGCGGTCAGGGTTGGCCTCGCCGGTCAGGGCGGTCGCCAGGTCACGAGCGGTCAGGCCGTCCGTGGCGGCCCTCAGGAGGGTGACCGGATCCAGGGTCGGTTCGACGTAGGTGGTTCCGCGCTGGTGGTCGTGGACAACCGGAAGCGGGCCGATCTCGCCGGTCACGGTCTTGAGGTGGTGAAGGGTGACCGCCGGGTCGCCGGCCTCGCCGGAAATGAACAGGACACTGCCCGCTCCGGCGGTCAGCCAGGTCGAGCCGTACACCCGATCCAGGGTGGGACGCTGGCCGCGTGGCGCGTCGGCGGTGGCCTTGCGCTGGTGGTGGAGCTCCATGATCTCGACGCCGGCGCGCAGGGCCCGCATGCGGGCGTTGTTGAAGGCGACGGCGAGGGAGTCGTCCACGAGGGTGCTGACCGCGTCCTTGAGGCTGTCGATGACGATGGTGTCGGCGCGGTGGGCGGCGGCGAGTTCGGCGAGGAGGTCGGGTTCCTTGTCGAGGGTGGCGGGGAGTGGTCCCTGCCACACAGCGAGGCGGTCGCGAAGGTGGGCCTCGTCGGCAGGCATGATGCGGCGGGACATGGCGCGGGCGATCTGCTGGGGGCGGTCCATGGCGAGGTAGAGGACGCGTTCTCCCTCTGCGACGGGGAGGTCGAGGACGGCTGCCTGGAGCCCGAGGCGAGCGAGGACGACCTGGTGGGCGATGGTGGTCTTGCCGACGCCCGGCGCGCCGACGATCATCAGGCTCTCGCCGGAGGCCCAGGCGGTCTGCTCCCGGGTGCCCCACAACGGTTCCTTGTCCGCGCCGGTCTTGGTGACGAAGTCCCAGCCGTTGACGATGTAGCGGGACAGACGGCTGCTGCCGGAGGCCAGCGCGCGTTCGCGCTCGGCACGGATCTCGGTCTCGACGGCCGTACGGATCTCGTCCGGGTCGGCGCCCGGAGCCAGCGCGTGCTGGACGGTGCGGATACCGGTGGCATGCAGAGTCCGCAGCTGGGCGGCTCGGCGCACGATCTGCGCGTAGTAGTCGGCGTTGTCCGTCGAGGGCGGCGCGACGGCGACCAGCGTGTGGAGGTAGGACGAGCCTCCGACGCGGGAAAGATCTCCCGCGCACTGCAGGTGATCGGTGAGGGCGATGGGGTCGGTGGGCGCGTCCTCGGCGCGCAGCGCGAGGATCGCGCGCCAGATGGTCTCGTGAGCGGGCCGGTAGAAGTCACGTGCGTCCAACGTGCTGCGGACCTTCTCCACCGCCTGGTGGTTCACCATGCAGGCGCCGAGGACCGCCTGCTCGGCATCGACGTTGTGCGGCGGCTCCCCGGAAGGGCGGTCGGCGTGAGCGTTCGATGGGTCGCTCGGCCGCCGGTCGTGGTGGGATGACGGCATTGACGGCGGGGCCGTAGGCTTGTCCACAGCGGTGTCCTCACTCGGAGGCGCTGGGCGGCTACCCGGTTCCTCCGTTGTCGACTGTTCCAGGGATGGGCGGTTTTCGAGGTTCTGCTTCGGCCCTCGGCGTTCGTAGCGCCGGGGGCCTTTGTGTGTCGCGACGCCGGGTGGCTGGCCCGGCTCGATGCGGTTCGGCTTAGTTGCGTTTCATCTTGCATCACGTTAACGTCGTGCTCGGCGCATTGCAAATGGGGTTAATGACGATGCATGGAGGGTTGACCGTGGGTGGTGCGGATTCAAGACAGCGGCTGGAAGGGGAGGAGAACGTCGCCCGGCGTATCAAGATGGAGCGCGAGGCGCGCGGGTGGAGTACCGCGACGCTCGCGGAGCGCCTTACCGAGGCCGGCTACCCGCTCAACCAGTCGGCGGTGTGGCGCATCGAGAGCGGTGAACCGCGCCGCAGGGTCAACCTGGATGAGGCCATCGGCTTCGCCAAGGTCTTCGACATCTCTCTGGACAACCTGGTCGGACCACCCGAGATCGCCGCCAACGCCCACGTGAAGCGGCTGCTGGCGGAGTTCGCCGAGAGTTGGCAGAAGTCCGTCGTCGCGCGCAAGGAGATGGACCGCGCCCGCGACGCGCTCGATGCCTACGGCGCCGACCACCCGAACCTCGCCGAACTCATCAGCGCGATGATCACTCGGGTCGTCGCTGACGAGGCTGGTGGCGACTACGGCTCGCAGCGCCTTCCTCCTGGCTCGTCCGAGGCTCAAGGTCTCGCCGATCCAGGAGCCGCGACGTAACTTGTCGATCCCGAGTGCGGCCCTGGCCGCCCAAGGGCACCTGCTGCATGGTGTCGGGTCTCCACGTCGCTCCTGCCGCTGATCCGATGACGACCGGCATCATGCTGGACGTCCGGTGGTTTGGTGCGGCCGGAATCAACCGCTAACGTCCCCTCCCGCCAGTCGGACCACGGGCCTTGCCCGCCCATGGAGCTTCAACCAGCCATGCCTTCCGCAACCCCTCGGCGCTACGAACGCCGGAGGTCACAACGCGGACCCGCACAGCCGAATCGCCCATCCCTGGAACATCGACAACGGCGGCGCGTAGCCGAAAGCGCCGCTGGGATAGGACACCCATGTCCGAAACATCGCTGGAGCTTGCCCGAGTGGCCCATGCCCTCGGCACCACAGAGCAGGTCCTCCTGCGCCTGATCGCCGATCAGAGCAGTGCAGCCGACCCCACGCTCGTCGCCCTCACCGTCGAAGAGGCCGCCCGCCGCCTTGGCGTCGGTCGGACAACCATGTACGCCCTGGTGGCCTCCGGCGAAGTCCCGGCAGTGACGATTGGCCGACTCCGCCGAGTGCCCGCCGAGGCGCTCAAGGAGTACGTCACCGCCCGTACGCAGGCCGCCGCTTCGACCGTCGCGCTCGCGGCCTGAGGGGGAGCGTATGGCGAAGACCCGCAAGCCCAACGGCGACTCCTCGATCTACGAGGGAAAGGACGGCCGCTGGCACGGCCGCGTCACGGTCGGCGTCAAGGACGACGGCACCCCCGACCGCCGTCACGTCAGCGCCAAGACCCGCCCCGAGGTCACGGCCAAGGTCCGCAAGCTGGAGAAGCTGCGCGACAACGGCACCGTGCCCAAGGCCGGCCAGAAGTGGACGGTCGGCAAGTGGCTGACCCACTGGATCAAGGAGATCGTCCCCGGCACCGTCAGCGAGAACACGTACGCCGGATACGAGGTCGCCGTCCGCGTGCACCTCATACCCGGCCTCGGCGCGCACCGCCTGGAGAAGCTGGAACCCGAGCACCTGGAGCGCTTCTACAAGAAGATGCAGGCCGCCGGCAGCGCCGCCGGTACTGCCCACCAGGCCCACCGCACCATCCGTGTCGCCCTCGGCGAGGCCCTGCGGCGCGACCACCTCACCCACAACGTGGCCACGATCGCCAAGGCCCCGAAGCTTGAAGAGGAGGAGGTCGAGCCGTTCGAGATCGAGGAGGTCCAGGCGCTCATGGACATGGCGCGCAAGCGCCGCAACTCCGCCCGCTGGATCTTCGCGCTCGCCCTCGGCCTGCGTCAGGGCGAGGTGCTCGGGCTCCAGTGGAAGGACGTCGACTTCGCTCGCGGCGTCGCCTGGGTCAAGCGCGGCCGGCTGCGTCCCAAGTACCGGCACGGCTGCGGCGACCGCTGCGGCAGGAAGCCCGGCTTCTGCCCACAGAAGGAGCCGATCCGACGCGAGACCAAGGACACCAAGTCCCGCGCCGGGCGCCGCGCGGTGCCGCTGCCCGAGCAACTTGTCGTGATCCTCCGGCAGCACAAGGAGGAGCAGGATCGCGAGCGGGCCCTCGCCCGCGACCTCTGGACGGACAAGGGCTACGTCTTCACCTCGGAGACCGGCGAGCCGCTCAACCCCAGCACCGACTACCACCACTGGAAGCGGCTCCTGCGCGAGGCCGGCATCCGTGACGGCCGCCTCCACGACGCCCGGCACACCGCCTCGACTGTCCTCCTCCTGCTCGGCGTGCCGGAACGGATCGTGATGGCGATCATGGGCTGGTCCTCGACCTCGATGGCCCAGCGCTACCAGCACGTCACCGAGCCGATGCTGAACGATGTCGGCAGGAAGATCGGCGAGGCGCTGTGGGGTGGGGAGGCGGAGCAGGGCAACCAGTCACCGCTGGCAGACCACGAGGCATGAATGACCGTTGCCGCCTTGCTTCAACTGCACATGCAGTTGAAGCAAGGCGGCAACGCCCATCCTGGTGCAGCTCTCTCGCCAGCAGTGTCAGCCTGTCGACGCGTCCATCTCGGCCCAGATTCTGAGGATGGGGGCCAGTGTGTTCACCACTGCATCGTCCATGTCAGCTGGCTCTGCGCAGATCGCTCGCCCGGAGGCGTCACGCGTGACCAGCGAGATTTGCCCGGCTGTCTTACCGTTGCGAGTGGCCGCGTACACCGTCAGCGCTTCCATGCGATCCAGCCGATCCCGAGCTGGGAAGAATACGGTCCCCAGCTCTTCCTCCCTCTTGGTGGGAAGCGCAAACCACGACTCCGCGATTACAAGCACACCATCGGCGTTCATCGCCTTCACCTGACTGGCCAGCTTCTCGAAGGCGAGGATCTTCGAGTTCTGGTTGTAGAAGATGAGCCCACCCATTTTGATCAGCGCGTCCCCTCGGTAAAGAAATACGAAGGTTCCGTGCTCTCCGTCCATCTCCATGAGCCGTTGAGCGTTCGCCATGAACTCCGGTACGGCGTCGATGGGTCCGTTGGTTGGAATCTTGGCCCGACTGCCATAACGCTCAACGGACTTTGCGATCAGCTCTTCGTCACGCTCGATGACCAAGGAGGTGGACTCGATCTCGACACCTTCCACCAAGTCGAAGTGAGCCTCCAGATCGTCCTTGGCGTCCAGCATGCAGTGCGGGCGCGTGCCTGATACCTGAAGGCTCGACGTCACACACTCTCGGTCATGTGCCTCCAGGTCGCACACAGGCACGCCAGCCACCGAGTGGCCTTCGGCGAGCAACTCTTCGAGCCGCGTGTACGCCTCGCTCGTCGCATCCAGGAGCTCCCACGCGGGCAGCGCCTTGTCCACCCAGCGCCTCCTGACAGTCATGGTCCCGAAGGGCGGCCGATAGCGTCGCATGACGTCGTCTGTGATCTCTCGGATCGACATCCTGGGCGGATACTTCGACGACGTGCCGATGACGCGCTGAAGCCAGTCCTGATGCCATACGACCTGAAGCTCACTGAGAAGCTCCAGATCAGCCTCCTTTGTGATGCGGTTACGCGACTTCACGATCCACCGCATGATCTCATTGCTGCCGGAACTCTGCTGGAACCGCGGGTACCACTCGTCGAAGCCGACGAGTTGAGCCTTCTGCTTTTGCAGCAGCCAGGTCACATTCCGCAGGTTCTGGACCAACGAGTTCATGGTCAACCTGAACTCGTGCGGGTCGAAGTACACCTCATGCAGCCGGTGCCATTGGGCATGGCAATCCATTAGCCGCCGATGAGCGTTGGGCATCGGGCACGGCTGCGCGGCGTCATCTGAGGTCATGCACAGATGCTAGGTGTGTCCACCTTGCCGCACCTGACAATTTCCCGGTCACATCGAACAGCCACCATGGCCCTGATCGTGAAGCTGGTGGAGTTGGCCAGCGGTAGCGACGGCGAGGGCGTACCAGGGGTCTGCTGGACTCGCCGTGGCTACGCCGTCGTGGCGCCGGGGCCGGTCAGATGGATCCAGCTGGCGACTGAGACCAAAATTGAGACCACGAGACGACGAAGGGCCCGACCGCAGTGCGGTCGGGCCCTTCGTTTGCCCTGGCGGGCGGAGGCGGAGGATACGAGATTCGAACTCGTGAGGGGTTGCCCCCAACACGCTTTCCAAGCGTGCGCCCTAGGCCTCTAGGCGAATCCTCCGTGGGAGAGCTTAGTACATGTTCAGGGGTGGTTGCGACCACGTATGTGGAGGGTGAGCGGGGGGTGGTGCCTGCGGATCGGTGAAGGGGGTGGGTGGTGGAGGTGGGGGGTCGGGATCCGGTACTGTGGGTGTCAGCCCCTCGTGTGGCGTTATCTCTCTGAACCCCCCCAGGGCCGGAAGGCAGCAAGGGTAGGAGGGCTCTGGCGGGTGCGCGGGGGGTCTTTGCGTTCCCGGGGCCGGGAGGCGAGGGGCGACGCGTTTGTCGGTCCGTCCCGATATCGTCGGGGGTGTGTCCCTAGCCCTGTACCGCCGCTATCGCCCCGAGACCTTTGCGGAGGTCATCGGTCAGGAGCACGTGACCGCTCCGCTCCAGCAGGCCCTGCGTAACAACAGGGTCAACCACGCCTATCTGTTCAGCGGCCCGCGCGGCTGCGGCAAGACGACGAGTGCGCGCATCCTGGCCCGCTGTCTGAACTGCGAGCAGGGGCCGACGCCGACGCCGTGCGGTGAGTGCCAGTCCTGCCGGGACCTGGCGACGGGTGGGCCCGGATCGATCGACGTGATCGAGATCGACGCGGCCTCGCACGGTGGTGTGGACGACGCCCGTGAGCTGCGGGAGCGGGCGTTCTTCGCGCCGGTGCACAGCCGGTACAAGATCTTCATTCTGGACGAGGCGCACATGGTGACCTCGGCCGGCTTCAACGCGCTGCTGAAGGTGGTGGAGGAGCCGCCGGAGCACCTCAAGTTCATCTTCGCGACCACGGAGCCGGAGAAGGTGATCGGGACGATCCGCTCCCGGACGCACCACTATCCGTTCCGGCTGGTGCCGCCCGGCACGCTGCGTGACTACCTGGCGGAGGTCTGCGGCCGGGAGGGCATCCAGGTCGAGGACACCGTCTTTCCGCTGGTGGTCCGGGCCGGGGCCGGGTCGGTGCGTGACTCGATGTCGGTGATGGACCAGCTGCTCGCGGGTGCCGACGAGGCCGGGGTGACGTACCCGATGGCCACCGCGCTGCTCGGCTACACGGACTCGGCGCTGCTGGACGAGGTGGTGGACGCCTTCGCCGCGCAGGACGGGGCGACGGTGTTCCAGGTCATCGACCGGGTGGTCGAGGGCGGGCACGATCCGCGCAGGTTCGTCACGGACCTGCTGGAGCGGCTCCGGGACCTGGTGATCCTGGCCACCGTGCCGGACGCCGGGGAGAAGGGGTTGATCGACGCCCCGGCGGACCGGGTCGCGATCATGCAGGCGCAGGCGGACGCGTTCGGCGCCGCCGAACTGAGCCGGGCGGCGGACATCGTCAACACCGGGCTGACCGAGATGAGGGGGAACGCGGCGCCCCGGCTCCAGCTGGAGCTGATCTGCGCCCGTGTGATGCTGCCGGGTGCGTACAGCGACGAGCTGTCGCTGCAGGCGCGGCTGGACAAGCTGGAGCGGCGGGCGGCGGCCGGGGGATTCGCGGCAGCGGCGCCGGCAGTGGGCATGACGGGAGGCCCGGGTGCGGTGGCCGCGCCCGTGGCGGCAGCGGCTCCGATGGCAGCGGCTCCCGCGGTGGAGGCGCCGCCGGTTGTGGCGGCCCCCGCGCCCGTGGTTCCGCCGGTGCCGCAGGCCCCGCCCGCGCAGCCGGCCCCGGCCCCGGCCGCGCCCGCGCCGGGTGCCTGGCCGATTCCGCGCAGCTTCCCGCCGGCGGGCGGCGCCCCGGCGGCCGCTCCGGCGCCCGTACCCACGCCCGCCCAGACGCCCCAGCCGCAGGCAGCCCCGGCTCCGGCCGTGGCCGTCGTTCCGGCTTCCGCCCCCGGCGGGCAGCCTTCCGCGGCCGCCCAGCAGGGTGCCGGGCAGGTCCGGCAGCTCTGGCCGCAGATTCTGGAGGCGGTGAAGAACCGCCGTCGCTTCACCTGGATCCTGCTCAGCCAGAACGGCCAGGTGGCCGGGTTCGACGGCAGCGTGCTCCAGGTGTCCTTCATCAACGCGGGCGCCCGGGACAGCTTCGTCAGCAGCAACAGCGACGACGTGCTGCGGCAGGCGCTGACCGACGCGCTGGGTGTGGACTGGCGGATCGAGTGCATCGTCGACCCGTCCGGTGGGGTCGGCGGAGCCGGTGGCGGCGCCGCGGGCGGCCTCGCCGGTGGTACCGGTGGCGGTGGCGGTGGTGGCTGGGGTGCCCCGCAGGCGGCGCGTCCCGCCGCGCCCGCGCCCCAGATGCAGGCCCCCGCCATGCAGGCCCCCGATCCGGCCCCCGTGTCGGCCCCCGCGCCCAGGCCGGTCCCGGCCGCTCCGGCGCCCACGCCCGTACAGGCGCCGCCGCCGGCCATGGCCCCCGCGCGGCCGGTGCGGTCGGTGGCGCCGGAGGACGACATCCCGGAGGAGGACGACCCGGACCTCAACGAGGAGGCGTTCTCGGGCCAGGAGCTGATCATCCGCGAGCTGGGTGCGACCGTCCTGGAGGAGATCCACCACACCGGGAACTGACCACCACACCGCCCACCGCGCCACCGACGGGCGGCCGTACGCGGTCGGCCCGGGCAGCACGTAGGCTCGGTTCGACGACGCGAGCGAGACAACGCGAACACAGAACGCAAGGGAGTGAGCCGTGTTCCCCGGTGGTGGTCAGCCCAACATGCAGCAGCTGCTGAAGCAGGCGCAGAAGATGCAGGAGGAACTCGCCCGGGCCCAGCAGGAGCTGGCCGAGGCGAAGGTGAACGGTACGGCGGGCGGTGGCCTGGTCGAGGCCACCGTGACGGGCGCCGGTGAGCTGGTCGCGCTGACCATCGCCCCGGCCGCCGTCGACCCGGAGGACACCGAGACGCTGGCCGACCTGATCCTCGCGGCCGTCCGGGACGCGAACCAGACGGCGCAGAAGATGCAGTCCGAGCGGATGGGCCCGCTGACCCAGGGCCTGGGCGGGGGAAGCATCCCCGGGCTGCCGTTCTGACCTGGGAGAGAACCCGCAGGGTCTGAGAAGGTCCGCAGAGCCCCGCAGGGCCCACACAGGGCCCCACAGAGCCCCGCAGCAGCCTCACCGAGGCCTGCGGGGCTCGAAGTAGCGTGAAGTAGCGCTCCGAAGTTCTGAAGTTCAGACAACGGACCTGTGTGATTTATGCGGGAGTCGGGCGTCGGCCGGTGTGTCCGACGCCCGATTCGTTGGATGATGGCACCGGAGCACCACCAACCAGGAGCACCACCATCCACACCTGAGGGAAGGCGCGACGTTGTACGAGGGCGTGGTTCAGGACCTGATCGACGAACTGGGCAGGCTGCCCGGCGTCGGGCCCAAGAGCGCGCAGCGGATCGCCTTCCACATCCTGCAGGCCGACCCGACCGACGTCCGCCGGCTGGCGCACGCGCTGCTGGAGGTCAAGGACAAGGTCCGGTTCTGCGTGGTCTGCGGCAATGTCGCGGAGGCCGAGCAGTGCCGGGTCTGTCTGGACCCGCGCCGCGACCTCGCGGTGATCTGCGTGGTCGAGGAGTCCAAGGACGTCGTCGCGATCGAACGCACCCGGGAGTTCCGCGGCCGCTACCACGTGCTGGGCGGCGCGATCAGCCCGATCGAGGGCGTCGGTCCGGACGATCTGCGGATCCGCGAGCTGCTGTCACGCCTCGCGGACGGCACGGTCACCGAGCTGATCCTGGCCACCGACCCCAACCTGGAGGGGGAGGCGACCGCCACCTATCTGGCCCGGCTCTGCAAACCGATGGGCCTGAAGGTGACCCGGCTGGCGAGCGGTCTGCCCGTCGGCGGGGATCTGGAGTACGCGGACGAAGTCACCCTCGGCCGCGCCTTCGAAGGGAGACGACTGCTCGATGTCTGACCGGACGATCAACCCGCAGCCCCACGCGCCCCACCAGCAGTCCCACGGGCAGCAGCACCAGAACGGGCAGCACCACGCCGCGGAGCAGCAGCACACTCCGCACATCCACGCGCACGGCTCGGAGCCGGACGACCTCGCGGTGCAGATCGCGGACTCGGTGGAGAGCTTCGTGCTCGCCGTCACCGAGGTGGCCAAGGGCGACGAGCCCGGCAGCGCGGTCTCGCTGCTCCTCCTGGAGGTCTCGCAGCTGCTGCTGGCCGGCGGCCGGCTCGGCGCGATCGAGGACGTCGTCCCGGAGGACCGGTTCGAGCCCGATGCCGGGCCGGAGCCGGACGGTGAGCAGCTGCGCGAGCGGCTGGCCGACCTGCTCGCGCCGATCGACGTCTACCACGAGGTCTTCGACCCGTACGGGCCGCCGGAGAAGCCGAACGCCTTCCGGATCTCGGACGACCTGGCCGGCGTGGTCAGCGAGCTCCAGCACGGGCTGACCCACTACCGCGAGGGCCGGGTCAGCGAGGCGCTCTGGTGGTGGCAGTTCTCGTACCTCTCCAACTGGGGCACGACCTGCTCGGCGGTGCTCCGGGCGCTGCAGTCGCTGATCGCGCACGTCCGGCTGGACAGTCCGATCGGGGCGGTGCCGGACGGTGCGGACACCGACGACGACGGGCTGACCGACGAGCAGCTGGAACAGCAGGCCGGCGATCTGATGGCGGCCGAACTGGGGCTCGGGCGGTAGACGGCGCAGGTCCGGACGGCGCGGGCCCGGAGAGTGCGGGCCCGGAGAGTGCGGGCCCGGAGAGTGCGGGCCCCGGAGAAAACAGGCCCGGAGAAAACGGCCCCGGACAAAGCGGTGGAAGCCCGGCCGAAACGCCCGGGAACCCGGACGGGGCGACGGAAACGCGGATTGTGACGCAAGCCTCACGGTTCCCGGCCCCCGGCGAAAACCGGGGGCCACCGCCCATTCGCCCGCCGATTCTTCGGGGCCGCGCCGGATCCCCCGCAGACCTGCCGGTCGGACCGCCCCGCACGGCGCCCACCTGCTGAAACATACGTCTCACCATATGGAAAGCGCCGGTCGCGGCACCCCTGCTCGGTAGACTGGCGCGGACCGCACAACCCCCTCCCCCCGGGGGTGCGGGGGCCCAGAGCCCCCGGAAACGACACAAGTCGAGGAGCGCACGTGGGCCTTGTCGTGCAGAAGTACGGCGGCTCATCCGTTGCGGATGCCGAGGGCATCAAGCGCGTGGCCCGTCGAATCGTCGATACCAAGAAGGCCGGCCATGAGGTCGTCGTCGTGGTGTCCGCGATGGGCGACACGACGGACGAGCTCATCGAACTCGCGGAGCAGGTGTCACCTCTCCCCGCCGGCCGCGAGTTCGACATGCTGCTGACCGCTGGAGAGCGCATCTCCATGGCCCTGCTGGCCATGGCGATCAAATCCCTGGGTCACGAGGCCCAGTCCTTCACGGGCAGCCAGGCCGGTGTCATCACCGACTCCGTCCACAACAAGGCGCGCATCATCGACGTGACGCCGGGCCGCATCCGCACCGCCCTGGACGAGGGCAACATCGCGATCGTGGCCGGTTTCCAGGGTGTCTCGCAGTCGAGCAAGGACATCACCACGCTCGGCCGCGGCGGCTCGGACACCACCGCCGTCGCTCTCGCCGCGGCCCTCAGGGCCGAGGTCTGCGAGATCTACACCGACGTGGACGGCGTGTTCACCGCCGACCCGCGCGTGGTGAAGAAGGCCCGCAAGATCGACTGGATCGCGTACGAGGACATGCTGGAGCTGGCGTCGTCCGGTTCCAAGGTGCTGCTCGACCGCTGCGTGGAGTACGCGCGCCGCTACAACATCCCGATTCACGTACGCTCGTCCTTCTCGGGCCTTCCCGGGACGATCGTCAGCAACGACAACCCGAACCAGCCCGAAGGGGGCGAGATGGAGCAGGCCATCATCTCCGGAGTCGCCCACGACACTTCGGAGGCCAAGGTCACCGTCGTCGGCGTGCCGGACAAGCCGGGCGAGGCGGCGCGCATCTTCCGCGCCATCGCGGACGCCGAGGTCAACATCGACATGGTGGTGCAGAACGTCTCCGCCGCGTCGACCGGGCTGACCGACATCTCCTTCACCCTGCCGAAGGCCGAGGGCCAGAAGGCCATCGACGCGCTGGGCCGGGTCAAGGAGGGCATCGGCTACGAGTCGCTGCGCTACGACGACGCGATCGGCAAGATCTCCCTGGTCGGCGCCGGTATGCGCTCCAACCCGGGCGTCACCGCGACCTTCTTCGAGGCGCTCTCCGAGGCCGGCGTCAACATCGAGCTGATCTCCACCTCGGAGATCCGCATCTCGGTGGTCACCCGGGCCGACGACGTCAACGAGGCCGTGCGCGCCGTCCACAGCGCCTTCGGGCTGGACAGCGACTCGGACGAGGCGGTCGTCTACGGAGGCACCGGGCGATGACCCGGCGGCCGAACCTCGCCGTCGTCGGCGCCACCGGCGCGGTCGGCGAGGTGCTGCTCGGCCTGCTCTCCCTCCGCCACGACATCTGGGGCGAGATCCGTCTCGTCGCCTCCCCGCGCTCGGCCGGCCGCAAGCTGACCGTGCGCGGGGAGCCCGTCGAGGTGCTGGCGCTGGCGGAGGAGGTCTTCGACGGGATCGACGTCGCGCTGTTCGACGTCCCCGACGAGGTCTCCGCCCAGTGGGCGCCCATCGCGGCCGCCAAGGGCGTCGTGGTGGTGGACAACTCCGGCGCGTTCCGGATGGACGAGGACGTCCCGCTGGTCGTCCCCGAGGTGAACGCGGCCGCGCTGCGGATCCGTCCGCGCGGCATCGTCGCCAGCCCCAACTGCACCACGCTCGCGATGATCGCGGCGATCGGCGCGCTGCACGCCGAGTACGGGCTCAGCGCCCTGATGGTCGCCACCTACCAGGCGGCCTCCGGCGAGGGCCGGACCGGTGTGGACACCTTGCGCGAGCAGGTCGCGCTGGTCGCGGGCACCGAGGTCGGCGAGCAGACCGGCGACCTGCGCGCGGTGATCGCCGACCACGGGCCGTTCGCGGCGCCGCTGGCGCTCAACGCGGTGCCGTGGGCTGGTTCGCTGATGGACGGCGGCTGGTCGTCCGACGAACTGAAGGTCCGCAACGAGTCGCGCAAGATCCTCGGCCTGCCGGCCCTGCGGGTCTCGGCGACCTGCGTCCGCATCCCGGTGGTCCGCACCCATGCGCTGGTCGTGCACGCGGTCTTCGAACGCGAGGTCTCCCAGGAGCACGCGCAGGAGATCCTCCGGGACGCCCCCGGCGTGGTGCTGTACGACGACCCGGCGGCGGGGGAGTACCCCACGCCGAACGATGTCGTCGGGACGGACCCGGTCTGGGTCGGACGGGTGCGGCGGGCGCTGGACGACCCGGCGGCACTGGACCTCTTCCTCTGCGGCGACAACCTGCGCAAGGGCGCGGCGCTCAACGCCGTCCAGATCGCCGAACTGGTCGTGGGCGAGCTGTCCGGCTGAGGGGCCGACAGACCCTGCTCCGCATTCCTGCCAGGAATCCCCCTCGGATCCCCTGGAGGGGGATTCGGCCATGCGCGAGAATGTCTCGCGGGCTGGGCAACCATGACAGGGGATCGAGTGTCCAACGGGCGTGGCGAACGTGATGGTGGGGGCAGGGGCGGGCATCTCGACGACGGTCGCGGTGACGTTCTCGCCGCGCGCCCAGTGGCCTGCGGATAGGCCGGAAGACAGCCAGATGACGGCGGTCGCACCCGGCGCGGCGGACTCCGGCGCGGACACCGACGCGGGTACCAGCGAGGACCTGCTCACCGAGACCTATCAGGCCCACTACCGCTCGCTGTTGCGGTTGGCCGCGCTGCTTCTTGACGACCTCTCGACCTGCGAGGACGTGGTGCAGGAGGCGTTCATCCGGGTGCACTCGGCCCGGCGGAGAGTGCGCGAGCCCGAGAAGACGCTCGCCTATCTGCGGCAGACCGTGGTGAACCTGTCCCGCTCCACGCTGCGTCGCCGCATCCTCGGTCTGCGGCTGCTGCCAAAGCCCATGCCTGACATGGCCAGTGCAGAAGAAGGCGCCTACGATGCGCTGGAGCGCGATCAGTTGAAGGCCGCGCTGCGGGGTCTGCAACGCCGTCAGCGGGAGGTTCTGGTGCTGCGTTACTTCGTGGACATGACGGAGGCGCAGGTCGCGGAGACCCTGGGCATCTCGCTCGGCTCGGTGAAGGCGTACGGCTCGCGTGGACTCGCCGCGCTGCGGGTCCAGATGGAGGCCGGGAATGGCTGAGGACCGGACCGACGCCCACGGCCCGGGCGGCGTACCGGGCGGCAGCGGCGTACGAGACGGCAACGGCGCACCGGGCGGGAGCGGCGCACGCGGTTCGGGTGGCGCACGGAGCACGCGGGACACCCGGGCCGCGCAGGAAGCGTCGGCGGCATGGGACGTACGGGCCACGCGGGCCGCACGGGACACCGGCGAGCAGGACCGCGACCTGGACGGGCTGAACGCCGAGGAGCTGCTGGTCCGTTCGCTGATGCAGCGGGCGGTGGCCGAGGTCCAGCCCGACCCGGCCGGCCTGCCCCGGATCCGCCGTGCGGTGCCCCGCCGCCGGGCCGCCCGCCGGGGGGCCCTGACCGGGGCCGCCGCGCTGGTGGCCGCGGTGGCCATCGTGCTGCCCGCCCTGCGCTCCGGCGAGCGCCTCGACCTCTCCAGCGGCCCCGGCTCGCCCAGTGCCCACAGCGGTGCGGCCCCGGCGTCCGCGGGCGCCACGGCCGGCGCCGACTCCGCCGGGCCGGGCCGGCTGCCGCACCCCGACGCCGACGGGCCCGGCGACCAGGGCCGGCCGTCCGGATCCGCCACCGTCCCGCCCAGCCCCGGCGCGAGCAAGGCCGGAGCGGGGGCCGGAGCGTCCAGCCCGGCCCCGGCGCCCAGCACCGGCGACCCGCTGGTCCCGCTCTGCACCAGGGCGGATCTCGGCCGCGGGACCTCGACGGTCGGCGCGGCCGACGGCGGAGGGAAGATCTACGGGCACTTCACGGTGTTCAACACCTCCGCGCGCAGCTGCCGGCTCGGCGGTCCGGGCTCGGTGGCGGTCACCGCCACGGCCGGGACGGACCAGAGCCGGATCCGGGTGGCCGACCACACGGCGGGCGACCCGGCGACCGGGCTGCCCGCCCCGGACGCGGCCGCGGGGACGGGCGCCGCGAACGGGTCCGCCGCGAACGGGGGCGGCCAGGGCCTGGTGCTCGCACCGCAGTCCGGGTACCGGGTGGACTTCGGCTGGGTGCCGGACACCGGCTGCCCGGTGCCGGGCGGGGCATCGCCCAGCGCGCCCGCCGCCCCGGGTGGCTCGGGCACCTCGGGCACGGGCTCGGGTACCTCGGGCTCGGGCACCTTGGCGGGGTCGCAGCCCGACGGATTGGGCGGTACCGGCGGTGCCCCTGAGGCCAGCGCCTCGGGGGCACCGAGCGTGCCTCCCCCGGTGTCCGCCTCGCCGACGGCCGGGCCGACCTCGGCTCCCAGCCCCACGGCCACCGCCACCACCGTCCCGCCGCCCGCCGTCACCCTCGCCCACACCCCGGCCCCGGGCGGCCCGGTCGCCGCCGCGGCCGTCCTTCCGGGCGCCTGCGCGGGCACGGTCTACCGGACGGCGCCCCAGGCCCTGCCGGCGCCGAGCGCACAGCCGAGCGCCTCGCCGTCGGCGGGGTGAGGCCGGGGTGAGGCCGGAGTGAGGCGGGGCTGAACCCGCGCCGGTCCTGCGCCGGGCCAGGCGGGTGCGGGCCGGACGGTGCGGGCCGGACGGTGCCCGGGAAGTCGGCCCGGCCGACTTTCCACTCCCGTCGGCGGACGCCCCGGTGGACGCCCCGGCAGCGGTTCCCGATGTTCGGGAGGCGCGGCGCGGCACCCCTGTGGTCGGGAGAGGTGTGAGGAGTGGTTACCGTGGGGGGTGTGTACCGGTTCCTCCTGACCCCGCGCTGGCTGAGTGGCACCGCGCTGGCCGTGACGGCCGTGGCGGTGTGTCTCTGGCTCGGCTCCTGGCAGCTCGGGCGGTTCGAGGACAAGGTCTCCTCGCACAAGGAGATCAGCCGGGCGGTCGACGACGCCGGCGTGGCCAAGCCGCTGGACGAACTGCTGGACGCCGCCCGGCCGCAGGTCACCACCGACACCGTCGGCCGAGCCGTCACGGTGACCGGCACCTTTGACGAGGAGCACCAACTCCTGGTGCCCAACCGGGTGGTGGACGGCAAGCAGGGCTATTACGTGCTCACCCCGCTGCGCACCGGCGACGGCCGTGCCGTCGCCGTCGTACGGGGCTGGGCACCGGGCACGCCCGCCGAGGGCGCGTCCGCCGCCGCCGTACCGCCCGTCGGCGAGGTGACGGTGACCGGGCGCCTGCAGGCCGGGGAGAGCAGCGGCAGCGGTGGCGCGGTGGCGGGCGGTCTCCCGTCCGGCCAGCTCGGCACGATCAACCGGGCCGCGCTCGTCAACGTGCTGTCCTACGACGGCTGGTACGACGGCTGGGTGTCCGCGGACGCCGTGCCGGCCGGGCTGAGCACGGTGCCGACGGTGCAGCCGCAGGGCGGCAACGGGCTCACCCTGCGCGCGTTCCAGAACCTGGGCTACACCCTGGAGTGGTTCGTCTTCGGCGGCTTCGTGGTCTTCATGTGGTTCCGCCTGGTGCGCCGCGAGGCCGAGGCCGAGCAGGACCGGGCCCTCGGGCTGGACCCGGTCCTGGAGTAGCGCCGCCCGCCCCGGCTCAACTCAGCTCGGCGGCTCGGCTCGGCTCAGCGGGACGGCTTCGCGGGTGGTGCGACCGGCTTGGACGGCGCGCCCGGCAGGGACGGCGCCGGGACCGGTGACCGCGACGGCGGCGTCAGGGCCGGCGACGGTGACTGGGTCGGTGGTGCCTGCCGGCCGCACCGGCTGCCGCTGCCGCCGCCGCGGTTGTCGTCCGAGTCGTAGTGGTCGGTGTGGTGGCGCGTGGTGCGCCCGCCCTTGGACCCCTTGGACCCCTTCGAGCCGGAGGAGGACCCCTTCGACCCGGACGAGCCCTTGGCGAGCAGCACCGTCCCACCGTCCTCCCCGGCCGCGACCTCCGTCGTACGGAAGGCCGCCCGCACGGCCGTGCCCCCCTCCTCCGCCACGGCCGCGGCCGTGGCGGAGGCCGTCGCCGCCGCAGTCGCCCGAGCCGAGGCCGAAGCCGTCGACTGCGGCGCGGCGGGCGGCGGACAGTCCGCCGAACTGCTGCTGTCCTGACCCGAGCAGCCGGTGAGCACGAGCGCCCCGGCCACCCCCACCCCCATGAGCGTCAGCAGACGTCTCACCCGTTCCCCCCGTCGGCCGCCCCGGCCTGGTCCTGATCCTGGTCCTGTCCGCCTCCGGCCCCGCCGCCCGTTCCGCCGAGGTGCCGTCGCACGAAGTCGATCTCCAGCCGCAGCTGCTTGATCCGCTCCTCCACCACCAGCGAGCCGTGCCCGGCGTCGTACCGGTAGACCTCGTGCGGCCTGCCCAGCCGCTCCAGCCGCTCGACGTAGTTCTCGATCTGCCGGATCGGGCAGCGCGGGTCGTTCACCCCGGCGCTGATGTAGACCGGTACCCGCACCTGCTCCACGTACGTCAGCGGCGACGAGGCCGTCCAGCGCTCGGGCACCTCCTCCGGCGTTCCGCCGAAGAGCGTGCGGTCCAGCGACTTCAGCGCCTCCATCTCGTCGTCGTACGCCGTCAGGTAGTCCGCGACGGGCACGGCGGCGACGCCGAGCGTCCAGTTCTCCGGCTGCACGCCGATGCCGAGCAGGGTGAGGTAGCCGCCCCAGGAGCCGCCGGCGAGCACCAGCCGGGCCGGGTCGGCGAGCCCGCTGTCCACCGCCCAGGCGCGGACGGCGGCGATGTCCTCCAGCTCGATCAGGCCGACCCGCTCGCGCAGCGCGTCCGTCCAGGCCTGGCCGTAGCCGGTGGAGCCGCGGTAGTTGACCCGGACCACCGCGAAGCCGTGGTCCAGCCAGGCGGCCGGGCCGGCGGCGAAGGAGTCGCTGTCGTGGTGGGTCGGCCCGCCGTGGATGTCGAAGACGGTCGGGAACGGGCCCGTGCCGGCCGGTCGCTGCACCAGGGCGTGCACCCGCCCGCCCGGTCCGTCCACCCAGACGTCCTCGACCGGCACCGAGCCGGGCGGCACCGCGCCGGGCGCCCGCAGCACCACCGTTCCGGCGGTGGAGCGGACGGCGGACGGCTCGGCGGCGGACGACCAGAGGAACTCCACGGTGCCGTCGGGGCGGGCGGTCGCGCCGCCGACCGTGCCGCGCGGGGTGTCCAGACGGGTCAGCACCCCGTCGGTGAGGTCGTACGAGAACAGCTCGCTGCGCGCCTCGTACTCGTGCTCGACCAGCAGCGCCCGCGCGCCGGGGCGCCACTGCGCCGAGACGTCGCCGGGCAGCTCGCGCCCGTGCTCGTCGCGCAGCGGCAGCGCGGTCTCGGCGCCGGTCGCGACGTCCCAGATCATCGGCTCCCAGCGGCCGGTGCGCTGGTGGGCGACCAGCAGCCGGGTGTCGCCGTCCACCGGCGCGAAGCCGAGGCAGGCGACCCCGCGCGGGTCCTCACGGCCGGTGACCTCGTCCAGCTCGGCGACGGTCGCACCGTCGGAGAGCCGCACGACCCGGATCGCCGCGTGCATGGCGTCGCCGTGCTCGGTGTGGTCGATGGCGAGCAGGGAGCTGTCGTAGCTGAGGTCGCCGACGCCGCCGTACTCCTCGTGCCGGTAGATCTCGACCGCCTCGGCCGCGCCCGGGCGGCGCAGGTGCAGCGTGGTGCCCTGCTCGTCGGTGGAGCGGCCGACCACGACCGTGCCGTCCCGGCCGAGCGCCAGGCCCGCCGAGTACGAAGGGGCGAGGCCCGGCACGGCCTCCTCGTCGGGGCCGTCCTCGCCGCCCGGACGCCCGGCGAAGGGCTGGCGGCGCCAGATGCCGAACTCGTCGCCGTCGTGGTCGTCGAACCACCACACCCAGGCTCCGTCGGGGGACAGTTCGGCGTCGGTGGTGCCGTTCGGCCGGTCGGTGACCCGGCGGTGGGTGTCGGTCGCGCGGTCCCAGGCGTAGACCTCGTAGGTACCGGTCGCGTTGGACACGTACAGTGCCCGCTCGGGGGCGTCCTCGGCCCAGTCCGGCAGTGAGACGCGTGCTGCCCTGAACCGCTGCTCCCACGCCGGTACGGCGCTCTTCTCCTCGCTCATCCGTCCATCCAACCCGATCGGGGGGAGTGAACGGAACGGGCGGGTGGGCCCGACCGGTGCCCGACCGGTGCCCGACCGGTGCCCGGCCGGGCCCGACCGCGCTCCCCGAGGACCGTGCGCTCCCCGGGCGGCGGGTCAGCCCGCCCGGCGGGGCAGCAGCTGCACCAGGCCCACCAGCAGCAGCTCCAGCACCGCCAGCGCCCCCACGCTCCGGCCGAAAGCCGCGACCGGGTCCCCGGTGCCGTAGTAGACGATGCCGATCAGCGCGATCCCGAGCGCCCCGGCGACCTGCTGGACGGTCGACAGCACCCCGGCCGCCGAACCGGCCAGCCGCGGCTCGACCCCGGCCAGGACGACGGAGGTGACCGGGGCGATCACCAGACCCATCCCGAGGCCGTCCACGAACAGGCCGGGCGCCAGCCACCAGACGCTGCCGGTCGTCCCGCCGCCGTACGCGGCGAGGCCCAGCAGGCCCAGCCCGGCGGTCATCAGCAGCCCGCCGAGCGCGACCGCCTGGCGGCCGAGGCGGGCGGCGAAGCGGTGCGCGGTGGTGGAGGTGAGCAGGTAGCCGACCCCGATCGCGGTGAACACCAGACCGGCCCCGAGCGCGTCCAGACCGCGGCCCAGCTGCAGGTGCAGGGCGAGCACCAGGAAGAACGACGCCTGCCCGAGCCAGAAGGCGAGCTGGGCGAGCAGACCGGCACCGAAGGACCTGGTCCGGAAGAGCCGGGTGTCGACCAGCGGCGAGCCGGTGCCACGGGACCGGTGCTGGTGCGCGGCGAAGGCGGCCAGCAGCGCGGCCGCGCCGCCCAGGCAGAGCCAGGTCCACCGCGGCCAGCCCTCCTCGCGGCCCTGGATCAGGGGCAGCACCAGAGCGGTCAGCGCGACGGTGATCAGCAGCACGCCCACCGGGTCCAGGCCGGGCCGGTGCGGGGAGCGCGACTCCGGCAGACAGCGGCGGACCAGCGCGAGGGCGGTGAGGCCGACCGGCAGGTTGATCAGGAAGCAGCTGCGCCAGTCCAGGCCGAAGAGGTCCGCCCGGATCAGCGCGCCGCCGATCAGCTGGCCGAACACCGCACCGAGGCCCATGGTCAGCCCGTACCTCGCGAACGCCCGGGCCTGCGCCGCGCCACTGAACGCCGTCCGCAGGATCGCCAGCACCTGCGGGCCCATCAACGCGGCCGCCAGGCCCTGGACCACCCGGGCGCCGACCAGGGCGGAGGCCGTCGGGGCCAGGCCGCAGCCCGCCGAGGCGAGCGTGAACAGGGCCAGGCCGAGGGCGAACACCCGGCGCCGTCCGTAGCGGTCGCCGAGCCGCCCCGCGGTGACCAGGCCGGCCGCGAGCGCCAGGCCGAAGCCGGCGACGACCCACTGGACAGCGGCCGGTCCGGCTCCGAGATCGGCCTGGACGGACGGTATGGCGACGTTGACCACGAAGGCGTCGAGGGCGGTCATGAAGGTGGCGGTCAGGACCACCGGCAGCAGGCCCCTGGGGGAGGGGGCCGGGTTGTCCCCGGTGACCGGCCGGGTGCGCAGGGCGGTGCTCATCTCGGTTGCTCCTCACTCGGTTTCTCCTCGGGGGAGTCGGGCGCCGGTCGCGGGCGGGGCGTTTTGTCTTTGGGGGCCCGTGGCGCGGGGGCGGACCAGGCGTGTCCGCCCCCGCCGTCCGCGATGGCTCAGGCGCCCGGCACGCGGTCCAGGAAGCCGTGCACCGAGGCGATCCGGCCGTCCGGCCCGGCGACCAGCACGTCGAAGCCGATCACCAGGGCCTCCGCCCCGGCCGGTCCGAGGTTCCAGGTGAACCGGGCGATGTTGTGGTGGGCGTCGACCGGTCCGAGGGTGAACTCCAGGCCGGGGAACTGCTCCTGGGCCGCGCCGATCAGGGCGTCGACGCCGTCCCGGCCGGTGACCGCCGCCAGTGGGTCGGTGTAGCTGCCGTCCTCCGCCCACAGCTCGTCGATCAGCTTGCGGCGGGTGGCCGGGTCGGTCTCGTTCCAGGTGGCGACGTAGCGCCCGGCAAGCTGCTGGAGGTCGGCCGGCTGGATGTCGTTCATGGTCATCTCCCTTGTCCTGCGGGGTGGTTCGGTGGGCCTTCCCCGCTGCTCGGTCCCGCTGGTCATGACGGTACGGAGATCGCGGGGCGACCGAATCCGTCACGCATAGGTAGCGGCGTACGTACCTGGCTGGTGGCCTGCCGGTGCGCTGTCGGCGGGCGAGTGGGCGAGCAGACCGGCCAGGGGCGGGCCGGCGGCCGGATCGGTAGGGTCGGGGGATGGGGACGCTGTACGGCAGGGAGCGGGAGCAGACCGCCGTGGACGGGCTGCTCGACGGGGCGCGGGGCGGCCGCAGCGGGGTGCTGGTGCTGCGCGGCGAGCCGGGCATCGGCAAGACCGCGCTGCTGGACCACGCGGTCGCGGCGGCGGGTGACGCGTTCCGGGTGATCCGGGCCACCGGCGTCGAGTGCGAGGCCGAACTCCCCTTCGCCGGGCTCAGTCTGCTGCTTGCGGCCGGCCTGGACCGGCTCCCCGCTCTGCCGGGACCGCAACGCCGGTCACTGGAGGCCGCGTTCGGGCTCAGCGAGACCGCCACCGTGCCCGCCGACCGGCTGCTCACCGGCCTTGCCACCCTTGGCCTGCTGGCCGAACTCTCCTCCGAACAGCCGCTGTTGTGCGTGGTGGACGACGCACAGTGGCTGGACCGGGCATCCCTCGACGCGCTGCTGCTCGCCGCCCGTCGGCTCCAGGCGGAAGGAGTCGTCCTGCTGCTGGCCGCCCGGGACGTTGGCCCGCCGGGCGGCCCCGGTGAGGCGTTCCCGGTTGCCGGTCTGCCCGAGCTCCGGCTGTCCGGCCTCGACGAGCCGGACGCGGCCCGACTCCTCGCCTCCCGCGCCGGGCCGGAACTCCCCGGCGAGGTCCGGCGACGGCTGCTCGCCGAGGCCGCCGGCAACCCGCTGGCCCTCACCGAACTCCCCATCGCCCTTTGCGAGTCCGCCACCGCGACCGGTACCCCCGGCGTCCTGCCGCTCACCAGTCGCCTGCAGATCGCCTTCCACGGCCAGGTCACCGGCCTGCCGCCGGCCACCCAGAACCTGCTGCTGGTCGCCGCCGCCGAGGAGAACGGCGACCTGGACGTCATTCTCCCGGCCGCCGCCGTCCTCGGGGCGACCGCCGAACACCTCGCGCCCGCCGAGGAGTCGGGCCTGGTCACCACCACCGCCGACCGCCGACTGGCCTTCCGGCACCCGTTGCTGCGCGCCGCCATCCTCCAACGGGCGCCACTCCAGCAGCGACTGACGGTTCATCGGGCGATCGGTGAGGCGCTGGAGGACGGCGACCGCCGCACCTGGCACCTCGCCCTCGCCGCCACCGCCCCCGACGCCGACCTCGCCGACGCGCTGGAACGCACCGCCGTACGGGCCGAGGCCCGGGGCGGCCACGGTGGCGCCGCCGCCGCGTACGAGCGCGCCGCCCGACTCACCCCCGACCGCGACGGCGCCACTCGCCGCCTGGTGCTCGCCGCCGAAGCCGCCACCGAGGAGGGCAAGCTGGCACAGGCCGAGGCGCTCGCCGACCGGGCCGGAGCCCGGACCGACAACCCCTTCGCCCACGCCCTGCTCGACCAGGTCCGGGCCACCGCGCACTTCTGGCGCGGCTCCTACCCCACCGCCTACCGGCTGCTGCTGGACGCCGCCGGTACCGACATCGAGGCGCCGCACGCGGCCCGCATGCTCCTCCAGGCCTTTCACACCGCCTGGTACGTCGGCGAGGAGCCGGTGGCCGTCGTCCTCGACCGGCTGGCCCGGCTCCCGCTCGCCGAGGGCGACCCGCTCACCCCGCTGGCCCGCCATCTGCCGGCCGCCGTCCTTCCCGCCCTGGGCCACCCCGCGCCGCCGCTGCCCGCCGCCAGGGACACCGCGGCCGTGGCCCGCCGGGCCGGTGCCGAGACCCCGAGCGACCTCGTGCAGCTCTGCGGCGTGACCCTCGTCCTCGGCCGGGACGCCGAGACCATCGAACTCGCGGGCGAACTCATCGCCGAGGCCAGGGCCAAGGGCACCATCGGGGTGCTGCCCACCCTCCAGTTCTTCCTCGCCGAGGCGGAGCTCTTCCACGGCCGCCACCGTGACGCCGAGGTGACCGCCACCGAGGCGCTGGCCCTCGCCCGGGACACCGGCCAGCACCAGTGGGTCAGCCAGCTCAGCGCCCTGCTCGGCTTCCTGGCCGCACTCGGCGGCGCCGCCGAGGAGTGCGCCGCCCGCACCGCCACCGCCCTCACCACCGCGCCGCGGTCCGCCGCCCCCGCCCCCGGCGAGCCCTGGGCCCAGTGGGCGCTCGCCGTTCTCGACCTCGGCCAGGGCCGGGCCGCCGGCGCCGCCGACCGCCTCCGAGCCCTCACCACCGGCCGCTACCGGCACCATGTCAGCGCCACCCGCGCCGTCCCCGACCTGGTCGAGGCCGCCGTCCGCCTCGGTACCCCCGAGCGTGCCGCGGAGCCGTACGAGCGCTTCGCCCGCTGGGCCGGCGCCGCCGCCCAGCCCTGGGCCGAGGCGCTACGGCTGCGCTGCCAGGCCCTGCTCGGCCCGGACGAACTCGCCGAAGCCGCCTATCGCGCCGCCCTCCGCCTCCACGACGGCACCCACCGCCCCTTCGAACAGGCCCGCACCGCCCTCCTCTACGGCGAGTGGCTGCGCCGCGAACGCCGCCGCACCGACGCCCGCCCCTACCTGCGGGCCGCCCTGGAGACCTTCGAGCGCCTCGCCGCCCGCCCCTGGGCCGACCGCGCCCGCACCGAACTCACCGCCACCGGCACCACCGCGCCCACCCCGCCGACCGACGGCTCCCCTCTCACCACCCTCACCCCGCAGGAACTCCAGATCGTCCGGCTCGCCGCCCAGGGCCTCACCAACCGGGACATCGCCGCCCAGCTCTTCCTCAGCCCCCGCACGGTCGGCCACCACCTCTACAAGGCCTACCCCAAGCTCGGCATCACCTCCCGCGCCGACCTCCCGGCCCTGCTCTGAACGCCGCAGGCCATCCGTCGGCCTGCGGCTCCGTGGAGTCCATGAGCCGGCTCTCCCAGGCCCAGGCGGCGATCTCCACCCGGTTGCGGACCCCGAGCCACCGGGGCCGGCCAGGGCGCGGGTGACGTCGGTACCGTCCGGTCCCGGCATCCTGGTGTCCACCAGGCACACGTCCGGGCGCAGACGCCATGGCGGTCGCCCTGGCCGCCTTCGCGGTGCTCCAGGTCCGTCGTGCCCACCCTGAGCCGGCCGCACTACGTCCCGCCCGTCCGCCCCTCCGTGCCGCTCACCGCCGAACCGGTCGGCGGACTGGCGAAGATCGGCACCTACGGCGACAGCGGTGGACTGCGCGTTCCCGGCGGCCCCTCAGGGGCTCAGATCACCTTGGCCGCCTGGAGGATCTCGTGCCACTTGGAGAGCTCCCCGACCTCCGACTTCCGGTGCACCCCCTTCGGGCGCACCTTCAGGTAGCCCTTGACCATCCGCTCGGCTGTCCGGCGGGTCAGCTCAGGCACCTCGTGGTCGTGGATGCTCTCCCATGCCGGGGCGTCAGGTGCCCGTTCATCGTCATGCAGCCGATCGATCGGCAGGTTGCGGGCAACCGCCCAGACCACGAGGTCGGGCGCGTCCTCCAGCAAGTGCCAGTGCCGGTCCGACCGGACGCGGCTCATCTCCGCGAGCACACGGTGAACGGTCCGACGGATCATGATGGCGATGCGGACGCCGGTCGCCTGCGTCTTCTGGTTGAACAGTGCCCGGAACGCCGGCGCGGACGGCTCCCACCAGATCTCCTCGCGCCCGCTCTCGTCGAGGGCGAGATGCCCCAGAGCGGGGAGGGCGTCGCAGGAGAACAGCGCGAGAGCCGTCGTCGCCTCGTCGACGGAGTACCCGGTCCGGTGGGGACCACGTCGCTCACCACGGTGCAGCCGGAAGTAGAGCCGGTCCCGGTCGAACTGCTTGACCAGCCGGCACATCACCGGCTCGCGGGTCAGCAGATCCTGCGCGGTGGTCGGGTGGTGGTAGAGGTACGCCCGGTCGTGCTCGGCCCGGGCCTGTTCACGGGCCGGTCCGGTGACGATCCGGACATCGAGCACCGCCCGGTCCAGGTGCGCCGGCGAGAGGTCCGTGGCCAGGCGGGCGACCAGCGCGATCCGCTGGTACCCGTCGGTGCACTCGGGCCCGAGAAGCTGGACCGTGCCGCTGGTCCGGCTGCCGTCCGGAACCCAGAGGACGTTCTCGGCGCCGAGCATCAACCGCCCGACGACCCCGTAGTCCTCGGGCCGCTCCCGCAGTACCCGTTCCCGCTCCAGGTTCTGGGGCGAACCCGCCAGAAAGTCACGCCTGGCCGCCAACCGCTCAGCCGCGTCGAAGGCTTCGCCAAGCCCCACCAGCTGCCCGGCCGGCACCCGCGCATCCCAACGATCGGTGTCCAGCCGCTGCAGGTGCGTGGTCTGAATCTGCTGGCCCACATACGGAAGCGGCACGCTCGTCGGCCCATGATGGCCAGGAAAGGGCCGCGTTTCAGCAAAGGAGTTCATACTCCTCCCAACGGCCCCACCGCCACCCAGGTGACGGCGGCACCGGCAGCCGTCCCACCCGACCGCCCTCAGGTCGCGACAGCACCGGGCAACACGGCAGGGGAGGAGCAGCTCATCGACCGAGTCGACCGTGCCGGCGGTCGGAGGACGGTGTGCGCGCGGTCGTGTGCGCGCTCTCCCATGTCCTGAAGGAGAAACGGGGCGAGCGGCCGGCCCGGCCCGGCACGGGCGGAGTAGCGTGGGGATATGCGGGACGACCCGAGCCGCCGCAACGCCGCCGCAACCGAAGGGGCGCCCCCTACGTCAGCAGGCCCCGACCTGCTCCTGCGGATAGGTGGCGAGCCATGTCGGACGAATCCGGTGCTCCGCACCCGGGGCTTCTGCCGGACCGGTTCCGGCAGTCGGCGAGGCCGGGTACGGTGCTGCTGCGTCTGGAGACCACGCGGTCGCGCGAGGGGCTGCTCGACGGCGCGTGGTGGCCTCGTTCGCGTGACATCGGCGCCGAGTTGCCCGGTCTGGTCGCCGCGCTCACCGAGCATCTGGGGCCCGTCGCGAGCGTTGGTCTGGACGCGGAGGCGTGGGACGACGTCCCGGCCCGTTTGGTCGTCGACGGCCGGTCGGTGCGGATCGACCGGTATCCGGTGGGTGACGACACGGTGATCATCACGCGGGGCGACCGCGATCATTTCAGTCTGCTCGTCGTCCCCCCGCAGGCGAGCCAGGAAGCGGCTCTTGCCGCGATGACGCGAGCGGTCCAGGCCGACGGTACCGACTCGGCCCGACAGATCCTCATCGCCACCGGCATCGGCGCCGAGCCTCCGGCCGAAGCGACCTGAGGGGGACGGTCTCCACCGCGGACTCCTTGAACGCGGACTCCTCGAAGACAGAAAGGCGAGGCGGCGAAATGTCCGTCTACGTGAAACTCTCGACCGACGCCCGGTCGCCATCGGAGCCGTCGAAGGGGCCGCTGGACATGCAGTACCAGGACACTGCCGACGGCTTGACGTACGAGTACGACCTGCACCCGAGCGGGGCACTGCGGATCCTGCGCGTCTTCGAGGACACTCCGCACGCGGTCGAAGCGTGTTTCAGCGCCTCGGCGTGGCTCCAGGTCGCGGGCACCTACTTGCGAAGCGGCTCCGAGTACTAACCGGCACCGGACGTTCACCGGTCGCCGTCGCCCGGTCCGGACCTTACGGTCTGTCCTGGGGCAGGTTCGTTGTCACAGGAGGCCAGGATGCCGCGCTACCGGTGGGTTCTCGAGACCCAGGACGACGACGGCCGCTGGTCCCGGCACGACGACGCACCCCTGCCGGACCCGCTGGAGTACGACGGACCGCCCCAGCGGGCGGCCAACCACCTGCGGGACGTGCTCGTCCGCACCCTCTCCCGGCCCGCTCCCGGCCCCCGGGCGATCAGGATCCGCCTCTGGGACGGGCCCGACCCCACCGGCGAGCCCCAGGCCGAAACCGAGTGGTCACGCGAGTGACGCGCCAGGCCCCGACCGGACGAGGGTCCGCGGGCTACGCCGGTACCGGCCAGGAAGCGGCCCTGCTCCGGGCGACGTCCGCGCGCCTTCCCGCCTCGCCGGGGCCGTCGCCCGGCGCGGCGGCCGACGGCAGGAAGTCGGGGCGGAACTCCTGCCCTGCCGCACCGCTGTCCGCCTCGGCGGCGAGCAGCTCACTCGCGGTCCGGGTGTTGGCGGGAGCGGTCGCCTCGGACATCAGCCGGGCGGCAACGACGGCATCCGTCGCCGGCGGGACGACCAGCAGGTTCAGCCGACGCGGAGCGTAGGAGTAGACCGCGATCGTGTGCTCGTCCTGCTCGGTGGTGAACCAGCCCGCATGGACGGTGTGCCCCGTGACCGGGATGCGCCGGGGGATGACGGGCCACTGCGCGGGATTCACGGTGATCCGGGTGATCCGGCCCCACCGCCCGTCGATTTCGGCTGCCAGGGAGGGGAGTTCGAGAAGAAGATCACGCGAGCGGGGCCACCAGGCTCCGTCCAGGCGTCCGGCCCGCGCGCCGTCGGGCGCAAGGGAGAGCCGCACGGCGGGTTCCAGGGCAGCGGGCGTCGTTGCACGATCGAGCGTCGCAGTCATGATCAAGGACCTGTCCCCGGACCCGCCCGGGGCCGGATCCGGCATTGCCACTCGCCGGAGACGACGCCAGTGTCCGGTGCCGGCATGCGAAGTGCCTTCGGTGATGTCCAGGCTACTCTCGGTCCGGCCCGGTCCTGGCATGGTCGCGATAACCACTTTGCTGCGGAGCGCCGCGCCGGCGGGCGTCCCGTCGATCACGGGCGCCGCGATCGGCCCCCGGAGCCGCAGACGGACCGTCAGCCACTCGGGCGCCTTCGCGCAGACAGGGATGGTCGGACCTCCGCCCGGCCTCCGCCCGATCGACCCCCTGTCAGGTCGGCTGCTCCGCAGGGCGGCCGGGCCGACAGCGGGTGAAGGCCGCCAGCAGCCACAGCAGTTGCTGTACTTGCGTGCCGGCACATACGTCAGAGGCCCTGTCGGATCTCTCCGATAGGGCCTCTGACCTGGGTCGGGGTGGCGGGATTTGAACCCACGGCCTCTTCGTCCCGAACGAAGCGCGCTACCAAGCTGCGCCACACCCCGGTCCTGCGTTTTGTTGCTCTGTCTCCTTCGCAACGAGTAGAACTCTACCGGACGCTCGCCGAGAGACGAAATCCGATTCCCGGCGGGCGTCCGTCGCAGGTCAGCGGGGTGGGGTGAGGGTGAGGAGGGTGGCCTCGGGCGGGCAGGCGAAGCGGACGGGGGTGTAGCGGTTGGTGCCGCAGCCGGCGGAGACGTGCAGGTAGGAGCGGCGGCCGCCGGCCTGGTGGGTGGAGAGGCCCTTGACCCGCTTGGCGTCGATGTCGCAGTTGGTGACCAGCGCGCCGTAGAAGGGGACGCAGAGCTGGCCGCCGTGGGTGTGGCCGGCCAGGATCAGCGGGTAGCGGTCGGCGGTGAAGGCGTCCAGGACGCGCAGGTAGGGGGCGTGCACGACGGCGAGCGAGAGGTCGGCGTCGGCGGACGGGCCTCCGCTGACCTCGCTGTAGCGGTCGCGGCGGATGTGCGGGTCGTCCAGGCCGGTGAACTCGATGTCGAGGCCGCCGAGGTTCAGCCGGCCCCGGGTGTTGGTGAGGTCGAGCCAGCCGGCGGAGTCGAAGCCGTCCCGCAGCTTCTCCCAGGGGTTGTGCACGGCGCCGGTGATGCCGCGGCGCGCGCTGCCGTCCGGGTTGTTCATGCCGTGGGCGCCGCTGCGCATCGCCTGGAGGTAGCGGGCCGGGTTCTTGCGGGCCGGGCCGTAGTAGTCGTTCGAGCCGAAGACGTAGACGCCGGGGAACTCCATCAGCGGCCCGAGCGCGTCCAGGGTGGCGGGGACGGCGAGCGGGTCGGAGAGGTTGTCGCCGGTGTTCACCACCAGGTCGGGGCGGAGCCCGGCGAGGCTCTGCAGCCAGCGCTGCTTCTTGCCCTGTCCGCTGACCATGTGGATGTCGGAGACCTGCAGTACCCGGATGGGCCGGGCGCCCCGGGGCAGGACGGGGACCTCGACCCGGCGGAGCCGGAAGGAACGGACCTCGTACCCGGCGGAGTAGGCGAGGCAGGCGGCGCCGGTGGCGGCGATTCCGAGGGGAACGGAGTACAGCGGTCGCATCGCTCCATGCTCTCAGACGGCGGATCAGCTGGTGAACGTCCGGTGGGTGCGCGGGGACACGGGACACTGCTCCAAGCGGCCCCTCCGGACGGCTCGGCGGGGGCGACGCGGGGCGGGCGCGCCCGGCCGGGGTCGGTGAGCCGGTCCGGGCGTCCGCTCGCCAGTCATGTCACCACCGACCGGGAGGCGGGGGAGCCCGGCAGAATCCGTCGTGTGCCGGTGGGCCCGGGCGTTAATGCTGGGCGGTCGAACGTCGCAGGTGGGAGACTCGGGGCCATGACCACGCTGAAGGCGCAGCTGCAGGATGACCTCACGGCTGCCATCAAGGACCGGGACGAGCTGCGCTCGTCCACCATCCGGCTCACGCTTTCCGCTGTCACCAGCGAGGAGGTGGCGGGCAAGGCGAAGCGGGAGCTCTCCGACGACGAGGTGCTGAAGGTGCTCGCCCGCGAGGCGAAGAAGCGCCGGGAGGCCGCCGAGGCGTTCGACAAGGCGGGCCGGGTCGACTCGGCCGCCCGTGAGCGGGCCGAGGGCGAGGTGCTGGCGGGCTACCTGCCCAAGCAGCTCTCCGACGAGGAGCTGACGGCGATCGTGGCCGCCGCCGTCGCCGAGAGCGGGGCGACCGGGCCGCAGGGCATGGGCGCCGTGATGAAGCTGGTGAAGCCGAAGGTGGACGGGCTCGCCGAGGGCGGCCGGGTGGCCGCCGCGGTGAAGGCCGCGCTCAGCTGAGGGCGGGGCGGGAGGGCTGGACTTTCCCGGCCGGGCCCGACCGGTCCCCGACCGTTTTCGTTCAGCCCAGCCCAGCCAGGTCCAGTACGACCTGGCGGGCCCCAGCCCCAGGCGAGGGCTGAGGCCCGCAACGCCGGAGGGCGCCCCCCGATGATTCGGGGGGCGCCCTCCGGCGTTGCCGCTGGCCTGCTCAGCCGCCGTTGCCGTTGTTGCCGCCGTGCCGACCGCCGGCGTTGTTCCCACCGATGACGCCCGGCGGGAGGGTGAACCCGCCGCCGATCATCCCGCCGGCGTTGTTGGCGCCCCCACCGGGGTTGCCACCCCCGCCGGGGTTACCGCCCGGGCCCCCACCGGGGTTGCCGGGGTTGCCGGGGTTGCCGGGGTTGCCGGGGTTACCCGGGGCACCCGGGTTACCGCCGGCCGCGGCCGCGTCGCCGCCCGGCTGGCTGGCGCCGGACGTGGGAGTCGCGTTCGCGTTCGGGTCGGTCTTGGGCGGGTCCGGGATGCTGATGGTCTGGAAGGTCTCCTTGGGAGTGCCCTTCAGCGCCTGGTCCATCGCCAGCTTCCAGATCGGGCCGGGGCCGGTGGCACCGAACACCTCCTGGAACTGCGTGCCGCCGATGCTGATGTTCTTCATCTTCACGCCGCCGGCCGGGCCGCCGAGCCAGACGGCGGTGGCGAGCTGCGGCGTGTAGCCGTTGAACCAGGCGGCCTTCTTCTCGTCGGTGGTACCGGTCTTACCGGCGATCTGCCGGCCGTCGAAGAGGGGAAGGTCGGCTGCGGTGCCCTTCTCGGTCACGTTGAGCAGAACGGTGTTGAGGGCGTCCGCGGTGTTCTCGGAGAAGGCCTGGCTGCAGGTGGACTGCGGGACCTTCACGTCCTTGCCGTCCACCGTGGTGATCTTGTTGATCGCGATCGGGGTGCAGTACTTGCCGCGTGCGGCGAAGGTCGCGTAGACGTTCGCCATGGTCAGCGGGCTCAGCTCCAGCGTGCCGAGGACCATCGAGGGGACTTCCTGGAACGCGTCACCCTTGGAGGACTGGGTGATGCCCAGCTTGTTGGCCATCTGCTTCATCGCGCAGAGGCCGACCTGCTGCTCCATCTGCACGAAGTAGGTGTTGACCGAGAGGGCCATGGCCTCCTTGAGCTGGTACGGGCCGATCTCCTTCTCGCTCTCGTTCTTCACCGTCGCCTTCGGCTTGTCGGTGTTCTTCCAGGTGCCCGAGCAGGTGGACATCGACGGATAGTCGATCTTGTTCTCGGACGGGAACGACTGGGTGGGCAGCATGCCCGACTCCAGGGCCGCCGCGGCCAGGATCGGCTTGAAGGTCGAGCCGGTCTGGAAGCCGTTGCCGCCGCCCATCGCCGCGTCCACGTTGAGATTGACGACGGTCTGGTTCTTGTTCGGGTCCAGTCCGTACGGGCGGGTCTGGGCCATCGCCAGGATCTTGCCGCTGCCCGGCTCCATCATGGTGGTGGCGGCCGACACCGAGTCGGTGACGTAGACCTTCTTGGTCACCGCGTTCTGGGCGGCGGCCTGCTTGTCGGGGTCCAGGGTGGTGTAGATGTTCAGGCCACCGGTGTCCCAGAGCTTCTTGCGGTCGGCGGCGGTCTTGCCGAACGTCGGGTCCTGCTTGACCACGTGGCGCACGTAGTCGCAGAAGAAGCCCATGCCCGCCTGGGCGGTGATGCAGCCGTTCTGCGGGTCCTTGTACTTCAGGCCCAGCGGGGCGGCCTTGGCCTCCTTCGCCTGGTCCGCGGTGATGTGCTTGTTCTCAAGCATCTTGTCGATCACCACGTTGCGGCGCTTGACCGTGTTCTCGGGGTAGCGCACCGGGTCGTACTGGGAGGGGTTCTGCACCACGCCGGCCAGGGTGGCGGCCTCGGCGATGGTCAGGTCCTTGTTGCTCTTGCTGAAGTACCGCTGGGCGGCGGATTCCACTCCGTAGGCCTGGTGGCCGTAGAAGGTGATGTTCAGGTAGTTGGTGAGGATCTGATCCTTGGTCAGGTCCTCCTCCAGCTTGATCGCGACCTTCAGCTCCTGGATCTTGCGGCCCAGCGTCTTGCGCTGCGCCTCCAGGACGGCGGCCTGGTCGTCGCCGGCCTTCTCGACGTTGACGTTCTTCACGTACTGCTGGGTCAGCGTCGAGGCGCCCTGGGAGGTGGTGCCGCTCTCGGCGTTCTTGCTGACCGCGCGGAGCACGCCCTTGAGGTCGACGGCGCCGTGCTCGTAGAACCGGGCGTCCTCGATGTCGACCTGGGCCTGACGCATGTAGGGCGACATCTGGTCGGCCGTGATCACCGTGCGGTCGCGCTCGTAGACCTTCGCGATCAGGCCGCCCTTGGCGTCGAAGATCTGGGTGGCCTGGGTGAGCGGCGGGGTCTTGAAGTCGTCCGGGACGTTGTCGAAACTCTCCGCCGTGTTCTTGGCGGTGAGCCCGAGCGCGCCGACGGCGGGCAGGGCCATGCCGGCCAGCAGGACTCCGGAGAGCACGCTGACGCCCAGGAACTTCACTCCGTGTCCCGCGAGATCCTGCGGTGACCCGCGGCGCTGGCCGCGCGGAGCTCCGGTGTTGCCTGGGGGCTGGGGTGCCTGGGGGCGCTTCGGTGCCATGAGGAGAACCCTACGTCGCGGAATCCCGCACATAGGGGCAGGTGTTCGCCTAGGCTTGTTACAAGCTTGCGACAGCTTCGGTGCGTCAATATTTATCACTCCTGTGAGTGATGAGATTTGCCCGAATTGCCTCCCTGTGGACAGGTTTTGAGGTGGCTGTCTCCGGCTGTGCGCCTGTTCTTGGTAGCGCTCTGTGATGGTGTGCGTGGCGAGAGTGGCGGCGATGGACTTGGCAAGGCATGCGACCTGCGGTCACTCCAACGAGTGAGCTGACCGATACCCATAGTCCGATTGGGTCATTCGAGATTGGGCACGAAGGGGCTGTTGCAAGCTGTCGTTCTTCCGTAACGTCCTCAACTGGCAACGGTGAATATGCCGTTGCCGCCGTGGGGGAGCCTCGATTCGGGAGAGGACGGCGCCGGCATGGGCTGGGTAGATGACTGGAGTGCGCAGGCCGCCTGCCGCACTAGTGATCCGGACGAACTGTTCGTCCAGGGGGCGGCGCAGAATCGCGCCAAGGCGGTGTGCAGCGGGTGCCCCGTTCGCACGGAGTGCCTGGCGGACGCGTTGGACAACCGCGTGGAGTTCGGCGTCTGGGGCGGGATGACGGAGCGCGAGCGCAGAGCGCTGCTGCGCCGCCGTCCGACGGTGATCTCGTGGCGGCGGCTGCTGGAGACGGCCCGCACGGAGTACGAGGAGTCGCTCGCGACCGGCGTCATACTGACCGACTACGCCCAGGCGGGCTGATCCCACCTCCACCCCGGTGCGGACCATACCCGGCGTGTGAGGACTGTGCCGCCCGGTGCGGCAGAACTGCACCCGGTGTCTCGGGACTGCCCGGCGCCTCAGGACTGCCCGATGCTCGGGACTACGCGGCGCCGCTGAGGCGGTCACCGATGACGCGCAGCCCGTCCAGGTCGTGGACGTCCCCGGGCAGCGCGGCCACCTCGACGATCGGCACGTCCGGGTAGACCGAGACGAAGCGGTCGCGGGTACGGCGCTCCCGCCCCATGATCTGCATCCGCTCGGCGTGCAGTCGCAGCAGCCCGGCCGCGAGCAGCTCGGCCTCGGGACCGGCGTGCTCCGAACCGTTCTCCTCCAGCGCCTCGGCCGCCGCCAGCGCACGCTCCGCGGTGAGCTGCGGAGCGCCGGTGCCGTGCACCCGGTTGAGCACCAGACCCGCCAGCGGCATCCGGTCGGCCGCCAGCCGGTCGACGAAGTAGGCGGCCTCGCGCAGCGCGTCCCGCTCCGGCGCGGCCACCACCAGGAACGCCGTGCCCGGCGCCTTGAGCAGCTGGTACGTCCGGTCCGCGCGCTCGCGGAAGCCGCCGAACATCGAGTCCATCGCGCTGACGAAGGTCTGTACGTCGGTCAGCAGCTGGGCGCCGAAGATCTTGCCGAGGGTGCCGGTGAGCAGGCCCATCCCGACGTTGAGGAACTTCATCGCGCTGCGGCCGCCGACCTTGGCCGGCGCGGTCAGGATGCGGATCACCTTGCCGTCCAGGAACGACCCCAGCCGGTTCGGCGCGTCCAGGAAGTCCAGCGCCGAGCGGGACGGCGGGGTGTCGACGACGATGAGGTCCCACTCCTCGGCCGCCCTCAGCTGGCCGAGCTTCTCCATCGCCATGTACTCCTGCGTGCCCGCGAAGCCGGCCGACAGGGACTGGTAGAAGGGGTTCTCCATGATCGCCTTGGCCCGGTCGGGCTCGGCGTGGGCCAGCACGACCTCGTCGAAGGTCCGCTTCATGTCGAGCATCATGGCCTGGAGCTCGCCCTCGCCGGTGACGCCCTTGACGATCCGGGGGGTGTTGTCCAGCTCGGTCAGGCCCATCGACTGGGCCAGCCGGCGGGCCGGGTCGATGGTCAGCACGACGACCTTGCGCCCCCGTTCGGCCGCCCGCAGGCCGATCGCCGCCGCGGTGGTGGTCTTGCCCACGCCGCCCGATCCGCAGCAGACGATGATCCTGGTCTTCGGGTCGTCGATCAGCCCGTCCACCGCGAGCCGGCTGCCCGTCCCCTGTACGCCGTTGCCGCTCACGCCGCCCCCTGCCGTTTCAGTTCGCCCGCCAGCCGGTACAGCCCGCCGAGGTCCACACCCTCGCCCAGCAGCGGGAGTTCGTACGTGGGGAGCTTCAACTGCTGAAGGTCGGCGCGCTGCTCGCGCTCCAGCTCCACCCGCTCGGCGTGCTCCCTGGCCTGCGCCAGCAGCGGGTCGAGCAGCGGCTCCACCGCGGTCCGGACGATCTCCGGCTTGCGCGAGCGCCCCCCGAGACCCGCCTCGCCGAGGGCCAGCGCGACCTCCTCGCGGTGGTCCCCGTCCACCGCCGCCACCGCCGCCGCGTCCAGCACCGGCGGCCGGACCATGTTCACCATCACCCCGCCCACCGGGAGGGCGGCCTCGCGCAGCTCGGCGAAGCCGTCGACCGTCTCCTGCACCGGCATCTCCTCCAGCAGGGTGACCAGGTGCACCGCGGTCTCCGGCGATCTCAGCACCCGCATCACAGCCTGCGCCTGCGTATGTATCGGCCCGATCCGGGCCAGTCCGGCCACTTCGGAGTTCACGTTCAGGAAGCGGGTGAGCCGACCGGTCGGCGGCGCGTCCATCACGATCGCGTCGTACGCCCGGCGCCCGTCCGGGCCCTTGCGCCGGGCCGCCTCGCAGGCCTTGCCGGTCAGCAGCACGTCCCGGACGCCGGGCGCGACGGTGGTCGCGAAGTCGACGAAGCCGACCTTCTGCAACGCCTTGCCGGCCCGCCCGAGCTTGTAGAACATGTCGAGGTACTCCAGCAGCGCCTGCTCGGTGTCGATCGCCAGCGCGCAGACCTCACCGCCGCCGCCACCGCCGGGCAGTCCCAGCTGGGCGCGGGAGACGGAGGCGATCCGGCGCTCCTCGTAGGGCAGCGCGGAGATCCCGAACAGCTCGGCGACGCCCTGGCGGCCCTCCACCTCGATCAGCAGCACCCGTCCGCCCTCGGCGGCGAGGGCCAGCGCCAGCGCGGCGGCCACGGTGGTCTTCCCGGTGCCGCCCTTGCCACTGACCACGTGCAGCCGTACGCCCTCCCAGTCGGGATCGCGCCGGGCCGCCTGGCCGGGGGTGCGTGCCACGCTCCGTCTCCGTCCGTCTTCGAGGGCCGAGGGCCGTTCCGAGGGCGCGAAGGCCGTTCCGAAGGCCGACACTGCTCTGGTGCCCTCCCGCGAGGGTAACCAGGGACCGCGCCGGATGCCTGGAGCATCAGGGGGGCCAGGCCTGAATCATGCCCGCTTTGTGGGCCACCTCACACGCCCGCCTGCGGGCCGCCCCGCTCGTCGCGGCCGCTCGTCTAGAGTCTGGCCATGACCAAGTGGGAATACATGACGGCGCCCCTGCTCGTGCACGCCACCAAGCAGATCCTGGACAACTTCGGCGAGGACGGCTGGGAGCTCGTCCAGGTCGTGCCGGGCCCGAACCCGGAGCAGCTGGTGGCCTACTTCAAGCGGGAGAAGAACGCATGAGCAAAGTCGAGGAGAAGCTCGCCGAGCTGGGCCTGACCCTGCCGCCGGTGGCCGCGCCGGTCGCCGCCTACGTACCGGCTCTGCGTTCGGGCGAGTTCGTCTTCACCTCCGGCCAGCTGCCGATGGTGGGCGGCAAGCTGCCGAACACCGGCAAGGTCGGTGCCGAGATCACCCCGGAGGAGGCCAAGGAGCTCGCGCAGATCTGCGCGCTCAACGCGCTGGCCGCGGTGAAGTCGGTGATCGGCGACCTGGATCTGATCGAGCGGGTCGTGAAGGTGGTCGGCTTCGTCGCCTCCGCCGCCGACTTCACCGGCCAGCCGGGTGTCATCAACGGCGCCAGCGAGCTGCTCGGCCGGGTGCTGGGCGAAGCCGGTGTGCACGCCCGCAGCGCGGTCGGCGTGACGGTGCTGCCGCTGGACGCCCCGGTCGAGGTCGAGCTGCAGGTCCGGGTCAGGACCGGAGCCTGATCGTCGCGGTGGGGTTGGGCGGCGGGCCCTGGGCCGAACGGGCGGCGGCCGGCCCTGTCCAACCCCACCCCCGGGCGCTTAGCATCCGGGCATGGACCATCGAGCAACGACGCTCCCGATGCCGCCCGGCTGGCCTGCCCGGATCCGGGCGGTCGAGTCCGGCGAGCTGACCCCGCCGGTGCCCAAGCCGTCCGCCACCGTGGTGCTGCTGCGGGACGAGGCCACCGGGCCGGAGGCGTACCTGCTGCGCCGACGCACCTCGATGGCCTTCGCCGCAGGCATGTACGCCTACCCGGGCGGCGGGGTGGATCCGCGCGACGCCGAGGCCGAACTCGGCTGGGCCGGCCCGGGCCCGCAGGAGTGGGCGCGGCGGCTCGGCACGGACGCCCGGACCGCGCAGGCGGTGGTCTGTGCCGCCGTCCGCGAGACCTTCGAGGAGGCCGGCGTCCTGCTGGCCGGCCCGGACACCGCCGGCACCGCCGAACCGCGTGACTGGAGCGCCGAGCGCGCCGCGCTGGAGGCCCACGAGCTCTCCTTCGCCGACTTCCTCCGCGAGCACGGCCTGCTGCTCCGCAGCGATCTGCTGGCCGGCTGGGCCCGGTGGATCACCCCGGAGTTCGAGGAGCGTCGATACGACACCTGGTTCTTCGTGGCCGCCCTGCCGCCGGGGCAGCGCGCGGCGCTGGAGGTCGGCGAGGCCGACAAGGTCGCCTGGCTCTCGCCGGCCGAGGCCGTCGAGGGCTATGAGCAGGGCCGCTACGGCATGCTGCCGCCGACTGTCACGGTGCTGCGCGAGCTGCTGCCGGCGCGCAGTGCCGCCGAGGCCCTGGCGGCGGCCGGGGGCAGGTCGCTGGAACCGGTCCTCGGCCGGGCCGAGGTCCGGGGTGATCGAATGACCGTTCGGTGGTCGGGGTATGAAGAGCTGACCATCGATGGAGAGTTCCCCGAGCGCGCCCAGTAGCCGGAGCGCCGGGAGCCCGCGGAGGCCGTGCACCGCGAACACCGAAGACCTGCAGAATCCGATCAGTCCGACAACCCGATGAACTACGACAATCCGATGAACAGAGAGGACCTCGCCCGATGAACCACAACGACGTGGCTCGCCGGACGGCACGCGAGATGCCCGCCCGCAGCCTGATCCCCCGCACCCTCGCCTTCGACGCCGGGATCGGCGAGGACCATGCCCCGGGCTTGCGCGACCTGCTCAGGCCGATGCCGCCGCGCGCGATCGTCCGGACCGGCGGGGGCGGCCGGTGAGCGGTCTCCTCCCGGGTGACCCCGCCGCCGGCATCGGCGGCGAGGCCACCCCCCGGGCGCTCTGCGTGCTGGCGCCGAACCCGTCGCCGATGACGCTGGACGGCACCAACACCTGGCTGCTCTCCGAGCCCGGTTCGGACCTCGCGGTGGTCGTCGACCCCGGCCCGCTCGACGAGGGCCATCTGCGCCGGGTGATCGACACCGCCGAACAGCAGGGCAAGCGCGTCGCGCTCACCCTGCTCACCCACGGCCACGCCGACCACTCCGAGGGCGCCGCCCGCTTCGCCGAGCTGACCCGTACCGAGGTCCGCGCCCTGGACCCGGCACACCGGCTGGGCTCGGAGGGCCTGACCCACGGACAGCGCCTGGACATCGGCGGCCTCGACCTGCGGGTGGTCGCCACCCCCGGGCACACCTCGGACTCGCTGACCTTCCACCTGCCCGTCGACGGCGCGATCCTCACCGGCGACACCGTCCTCGGGCGCGGCACCACGATGGTCGCCCACCCCGACGGCCGGCTCGGCGACTATCTGGACTCGCTGCGCCGCCTGCACACCATGGCCTCCGAGCACGGCGTGCGGACCGTTCTGCCCGGCCACGGGCCGGTGCTCGCGGACGCGCTCGGCGCCGTCGACTACTACCTCGCCCACCGGGCCAACCGCCTCGCCCAGGTGGAGACCGCCGTGGAGGCCGGCTGCCGGACCGCGCCCGAGGTGGTGGCCCGGGTCTACGCCGACGTGGACCGGTCGCTCTGGCCGGCCGCCGAGCTGTCGGTCCTGGCCCAGCTCCAGTACCTGGAGGAGCACGGGCTGATCTGAGCCGCGCACCTGCCGCCGGGTACCTGCCCCGTCGCGGGGCCTCTCGCCGGGCCCGTCCGTCGGTCCTGACGGCACGACGGCGGCACGACGACGGCATGCGCGAGGGCTCGTACACCGGTCGGTGTACGAGCCCTCGTCGGGTGCGGCGCCGTCAGCGCGAGCGGCGCGACAGCCGTTCGACGTCCATCAGGACCACCGCGCGGGCCTCCAGCTTCAGCCAGCCGCGGCCGGCGAAGTCGGCGAGCGCCTTGTTGACCGTCTCGCGGGAGGCGCCGACCAGCTGGGCCAGTTCCTCCTGGGTGAGGTCGTGGGCGACGTGAATGCCCTCCTCGGACTGCACGCCGAACCGGCGGGAGAGATCCAGCAGGGCCTTGGCGACGCGACCGGGCACGTCGGAGAAGACCAGGTCGGACATCACGTCGTTGGTCCGGCGCAGTCGGCGCGCGATGGCGCGCAGCAGCGCGATCGAGACCTCGGGGCGGGCGTGCAGCCAGGGCTGGAGATCGCCGTGGCCGAGGCCCAGCAGCTTGACCTCGGTCAGCGCGCTCGCGGTGGCGGTGCGCGGGCCCGGGTCGAACAGCGACAGCTCGCCGATCATCTCGCTCGGGCCGAGGACGGCGAGCATGTTCTCCCGCCCGTCCGGCGAGGCACGGTGCAGCTTGACCTTGCCCTCCGCGACGACGTACAGCCGGTCGCCCGGGTCGCCTTCGTGGAACAGCGACTCACCGCGGGCGAGGGTGACCTCGGTCATGGAAGCGCGCAGCTCGCCGGCCTGTTCGTCGTCGAGTGCCGCGAAGAGTGCGGCGCGCCGCAGAACGTCGTCCACGTGCTTCCTCCTTCTCGGCCGGTCGGCTGTCAAGCCCGCCGGCGCAAGTTCGTACAGTGCTCTGCATCACCAAGCATGGCGCATGTCGCTCCGATCATATGAGGAGGGGGTACGCCGAGGGGTGCTGCGCGGGGCCATTCGTACCGAGGGTTACCCGGCGGGGCGCGGTGCGATGTCCGCCGGATCGAACAGGGCATCGGCGACGGCGGTGCGGGCGTAGAGCACGGCGTGGCCCGCGCGGTGGGCGCTGGTCAGGCCGGCCGACCGCAGCGCGGTCAGGTGCTGGGAGACCGCGGCCGCGGACAGTCCGGTCCGGCGGGCGAGCTCGGTGGTGGAGGCGGGCGAGTCGAGTTCGGCGAGCAGTCGGGCCCGGGACCGGCCCAGGACGGCGGCGAGGGCGTCGGACCGGCTGCCCGGCCGGCGCTCCCACAGGGCGGCGATCCCCCGCGCCGGGTAGGCGAGCTGCGGCGGGTCGGGTGGCAGTGAGCGGGTGAGCACCCTGGGCCAGGCGAACACGGACGGGACGAGCAGCAGCCCGGCCCCGGCGTCCAGCCGCTCGACGGCGCAGTGCCGCTGTTCCAGCCGGAGCGCGCGGCCGTCCCAGCGGACGGTCTCGTGCAGATCGTCGAGCACCCGGGCGGTGCCGTGCTCCACGGCCTGTCGCGCCCGGTGGAACACGTCGGCCTCCAGCACCGCGCGGATCCTGGCCCAGTACGGCGCCAGCGCCAGCTGCCAGTAGGTCTCGATCTCGGCGGCCACCCTGGGCAGCTGGGCCTGCGGGTCGCGGTACAGCGGCCGGAGCCGGGCCGGGAGGCGGCCGCCGTGTTCGGCCGCCAGACAGTCGAGATCGGCCCGGACCTGCTCCGGGGCGGTGGCGGTGATCGCGGTCAGCTCGTCCGCGAGGGCGGGGGAGGGGCCGGCCGGTGTGGGGTTGAGGAAGTCCGGCAGATGCCCGGTGGCCGGGACCAGGGCGGCCAGTCGGCCGCGCTCCAGCCCGGCGCCGGCCAGCCGGGGGCGGACTTGCTCGGCCCAGCGGCGGTGCAGGGCGGGGACGGGGGCGGTGGCCAGGGCCCGGAGGCTGGTCACGACCTCCCACAGGGGGGAGACGGCGAACCGGGTCTGTGCCAGGTCGTTCACCGAGAACGCCAGTTCGGTCCGCATCGCATCGCCTCCCTCAGGATTCGGCCTCAGCTTAATCAATGGAGCACCGGCCGGGCCGGGCCGCAGGATGCGGGAGTCGGACGGCGGGGCAGCACCGCACCGCCGTCGGACAGTTCAGACGATCCGACGGTACGAAGGACGGTCACCGCCATGCCCACACACCCCCGCAGCACCTCCACGACCTCGACCGCGCTCCGGGACCAGGCGCTGCGTCTGCGGGCGCTCACCGAGGGCGGCGTACTCGTCCTGCCCAACGCCTGGGACGCGGGCAGCGCGGCGGGATCGCCTCGGCCGGTGCCGGTGCGATCGCCACCACCAGCGGAGGCGTCTCCTGGTCGCTCGGGCACGGCGACGGCCAGCGGCTCGGCCGGGAGGAGATGGCGGCGGCGGCCCGCCGGATCGTCGCGGCCGTCGAGCTGCCGGTCACCGTCGATGCCGAGGGCGGCTACGGCCCGCAGCCGGCCGATGTCGCCGCCACCGTGCGGCTGCTGGTCGGGGCCGGAGCGGTCGGCGTGAACCTGGAGGACTCCACGGCCGCCGGCGGTCCGCTGTTCCCGGTGGCGGACCAGGCCGCCCGGCTGTGGGCCGCCCGGGAGGAGGCGGCGGAGGCGGGTCTGCCGGAGCTGGTGGTCAACGCCCGGACGGATGTCTTCCTGTTCGGGATCGGCGAGCCCGGCGGCCGGCTCGACGAGGTGCTGGCCCGGGCGGAGGCGTACGCGCGGGCGGGCGCGGACGGCCTGTTCGTCCCCGGGTTGCTGGACCTGGAGGCACTGGCCCGGCTCTGCGCGGCGTCCCCGCTGCCGGTGAACGCGATGGCGGTGGCGGGTGGACCGGGCGTGGCCGAACTCGCCGCCGCCGGGGTCCGCCGGATCAGCGTCGGCACCGGGCTCGCCCAGCTCGCGTACACCGCCGCCCGTCGGGCCGCCGCCGAGCTGCTCGGCGCGGGCACCCTCACGGAACTGGACGGCTCGCTGGGCTTCGGCGAGCTGGACGGGCTGTACCGGCGCTGATCGCGGCCGGCTGCGGAGCGGTCGCGGTACAGCCGTCGGGCGTGGTTGAGCATCGCCACCCAGGTCGCCGGCCGGCTCGGCATACCCGCCGCCGTCGGCTTCGACGTCAACAACGGCTGCGCGGGGTTCTGCACCGCGCTCGCCACCGCCGACCAGGCCGTCCAGTCCGCCGGGACCGCCCAGCTCCTCCGCGTCCCGGCAACTGGGCGGAAGAACGCCGCGCCCGCCCGCTCGACCTCGGTGATCGCGGCCTGCGCCGGCTCCGCTCCGCGCGCGGTGACCCGCGGCCGCGCGCCCGGGTGTCCGGTGGATCGGTCTTCCGGTTCAACAGCCCCTTGGCCTCCGGCTTCCGCACCAGCTGGGAGGTCATCCTCACATCCGTACCGGCCTGCCGGGCCGGCGCCTGCTGGTCGGGCACCTCACCCCGCTCGTTCAACCATCAGGCGCACCTGAGCCACCGCAGCGCATCGATCGGAAGTGTGTCGCCAAGTTCCTTGTCACCCGAGCCTCTGCGCGGCCAGCGCGGTCACTTCCACACGCATCCCGTCAACGGCGAGCGCGGAGACGGCGACGCAGCATCGTGCGGGGAACGGCAGGGGTACGAACTCGGCGTAGACCTCATTGAAGACCTCGCGGTCGTCGATGTCGGTGAGGTAGATCGTCAGGTGCAGCAGCCGGCTCAGATCGCTGTTCGCCCGTTCGAGGGCCACGGCCAAGTTGGTCAGCATCTGCCGGGTCTGCGCTCGGATGTCGCCCAGTTCGATCGAACCGTCCTCTCGGTCGGGAATCTGGGTCGTGCACACGATTCCCGCGAAGGCGACCGCCTCGGCCGACAGCGCGAGTTCGGATCCGACACCCTCGGCCTGAAACCGGGTGACCGCAGCAAGGCTCACGGGGACTCTCCAGCTCTCAATAAAGCGACAGAACGGGGTATTGGCGACACCCGCCGGCCACCACGTTAGTTCTCGACGAGCCATCCGAACCTGGCCGATCGTCCAAGCTCACGCCCGCATCGCTGTGTCATTTTCCAAGGCCATGCGGCGCCCTGGCCTGCACTATGAGGTCACTCGCGATCGAGGCAGTCGTCAGGGAGGGCCTCATCGCCGGCGAGGGGGTCACGGCGATCGACAAGGAGAAGCAGTTGAGGATCAACAGGTCATCATCCCGACGCGCCACAGGTGGGAAGCCAAGGTGGATGCGAGGTGTCGCACCGGCTGCGCTTGTCTGCTGCGTATCGCTCGCCGCCTGCACCGCCGCGGGTGGCACCTCCGGCGCCGGCTCGCCGACGAATGCCGGGGGCCCGCTCCCCAGCGCTTCCCCGGTGAGCGCGGCAGTCGCGCTTCTCCCCGCGGCCGTCCGGGCCAAGGGCACGTTGACGGTGGCGATGGTGACCAACGCGCCGCCCGGAAGCTCCTACGCCCCGGGCACCGAGGACCTGATCGGACTCGACCCGGACATCGCCCGGCTGCTGGCCCAGTCGCTGGGGCTGACGCTCGATGTCCAGGTGGTCGCGTTCGACCAGATCACTCCCGGCATCGCGGCCGGCCGCTACGACGTCAGCGTCGCTGAGATGGCCCCGACGCCCGAGCGCGAGAAGATCCTCGACTTCGTCACGTATGCCCAAACCGGTGATGCGCTGGGTGTCCAGAAGGGCAATCCGCGGAAGCTCTCGGTCGACTCCATGTGCGGTCACACCATCGGTGCTCTGGTGGGCTCCTACCAGGTGACCGAGGTGCTTCCCGACCTCGACAGGAAGTGCACCGAGTCCGGTCGGCAGCCCATCGATCTCAAGCTGTACCCAGACCAGAACTCCCCGGTTCTCGCGCTGGCGTCCGGCCGGATCGACGGGCTGTACGAGGACTCCACGGTGGTCGACTACGCGGCCAAGCAGAACCCGTCGATCGAGGTGCAGGCGGATACCGGATTCAGTCCGATCGCCATCGGCATCGGCAAGAACAGCGGTCTCACCGATGCCGTTCAGGCGGCGATGTCCCAGGCCCTGACCGGCCCGGTGTACAAGGCCGTGCTGGCCAAGTGGGGCCTTGAGTCGGTGGCGGTCACGAGTGCGAAGGTCAATGACAACGGTGCATAGCTCCCAGAACGCGATCGCTGACGCGACGCCGGGCCGTGCGGCTCCAGGCCGCCCGGCGAGAAAGGTCGTCCCGCTACGCCACCCGGAGCGGTGGATCGCGGCGGCAGTGGTGCTCGTCCTGGCGGCGATGGGAATCCACACACTGCTGACCAACCCCCGCTTCCAGTTCGATGTGGTGGGTCAGTACGTCTTCAGCGGAACCATCGTCAAGGGCGCGCTGCTGACCCTGGAACTCACCGTCATGGCCATGGCCATCGGTGTCGTCCTGGGAAACGTCCTCGCGATTTCCCGAATGTCGAAGAACCCGGTGATCGCCGCCGCAAGCGGCCTGTACATCTGGTTCTTCCGCGGCACGCCCGTGCTGGTCCAGCTGATCTTCTGGTACAACCTCTCGGCGATCTTCCCGCAGATCGGGATAGGCATTCCGTTCGGCCCGCAGCTGTTCTCCGGTTCGGCGAATTCCATCGTCACCCCGTTGGCGGCCGCGCTGCTCGGGCTCGGGCTCAACGAGGCGGCCTACATGGCCGAGATCGTGCGAGCCGGCATCCAGTCGGTCGACAACGGCCAGACCGAGGCCGCGCACTCGCTCGGCCTCACCCACTTCCAGACCCTGCGCAAGGTGGTTCTGCCGCAGGCGATGAAGGTGATCGTGCCGCCGACCGGCAACGAGCTGATCTCCATGCTGAAGAGCACCTCACTGGTCAGCGTGTTGGCGATCTCCGAACTTCTCTACTCCGCGCAGGTCATCTATGCGCGCACGTACCAGACCATCCCGCTGCTGATCGTCGCCAGCCTCTGGTATCTCGCGCTCACGACTGTGCTCTCGGTGGCGCAGTACTTCCTGGAGCGGAGATTCGGTCGCGCTTTCCGAGCGGCGTCCGGTCGGCCACGCGGCTTTGCTCCACGTGGAATCCACCCGCGAATGAAGAAGGGACCGGTGGCCCCCGATGCCCGATAGAGTCATCGTCAGGTCCGAGCAGGTGCGCAAGAGCTACGGTTCGGTCGAGGTCCTGCGTGGCATCGACCTGGAGGTCCGCGACGGCGAGGTGCTGTGCATCGTCGGCCCGTCCGGATCGGGCAAGAGCACGTTCTTGCGCTGTATCAACCATCTGGAGAAGGTGGACTCCGGCGAACTCTCGGTCAACGGCGGCCTGGTCGGATACCGCGAGCGGGGCGACAAGCTGTACGAGCTGCGGTCGCGCGACATCGCGCGGGCCCGCCGCGACATCGGGATGGTGTTCCAGAGATTCAACTTGTTCGGGCACATGACCGTGTTGCAGAACATCATGCTGGCGCCGATCTCGGTGCGAGGGGAGAGCCGGTCGGCGGCTCTCGAACACGCCCGGTCGCTGCTCGACAGGGTCGGACTGGGGAATCGGGGCGATGCCTATCCCGGGCAACTCTCAGGTGGCCAGCAGCAACGGGTCGCGATCGCACGGGCTCTGGCCATGCGTCCTTCGCTCATGCTCTTCGACGAGCCGACTTCGGCGCTCGACCCGGAACTCGTCGGTGAGGTCCTGACGGTGATGCGCGATCTCGCCGGTGAGGGTATGACGATGGTCGTGGTGACACACGAGATGGGCTTCGCCCGCGAGGTCGCCGACACCGTCGTCTTCATGGACAACGGGACGGTCGTGGAGTCCGGCTCACCGGGGCAGGTCCTGCTGTCTCCGCGGAACGAGCGGACGAAGGCGTTCCTGGCCAGCGTGCTCTGATCGTTTCGATCCTGATCCGCAGGGCTGCCTTCGTCGAGTGCGGCCCTGTCAGGCGACGAGATCGCGCAGCCTCAGCTGGAGGGCCATGACGAGACGGGCATCGGCGTCGGTGAGATCCACGTCGAACAGCTCCTTCATTCTGCTGAGGCGGTATCTGCAGGTGTTCGCGTGCACATGCAGGGCGCGAGCCATTCCGGCGATGTCGCCGTGGGCCTGCAGATAGCTCGAAAGGGTTGGCAGGTACTGGCTGTTGTTGGACCGGTCGTACTCGGCCATGGTGTTGATGGTCTCGTCCATGGCGGGGTCGGCGACCGGACAGCGCTCGGCCAGGTGCAGCAGGGCGATCTGGGGGCGGACGTCTTCAGCGAACACGATGTCCGCATCCGTCGTGGTCGTGCGCGTGCTCTGCCGGCTGGGCAGTCCCATCAGTTGAATCACGCGGTCGGCCTGCTCCCTCGACCGGGCGGCGTCCTTGAGGTCGGCGACCTCGCCGCCCGCGCCGATCCGGAGCCGGTATCCGTAGGAGCGCCGGACGTGTGCGGCCACACCTGCGAGCAGTCGCTGCTGCAGCGAACGCGCACGTCCGGGCGGTGCGGGAAGCAGCACGTACACCACGTCGTCGATGGCCGTCGCGGCGCTGAAGCCCAGCTCGCCCTGGCAATGCAGCGTCACGAGGTCGAGTACCTGGTGGACGGCGGCCGTGGGCTCCGTCTCCGGAGGGATCTCAGCCAGTGCCAGCGCGGCGATCCGCGCATTCGTCGTGGCGGGGAGCGCCAGCCGCTTCATGACGTCGTGCGGCACATCGGCCTGAGCCAGCAGCGCTGTCAGCAGGTCGCTGCGGCGCCGGTGCAGGCCCTCTCGTTCCGTGCGCACGCGGAGCAGATGGAGGGCGGCGATGTTGGAGGCTTCGACGAGCCGCCGGCAGGCCAGCTCACGCTCCTGCTCGCCGGGATCGATGACCCACATCGAGCCGAGGAGTTCACCGCCGGCCCTGATCGAGGTGGCCAGTCTCGGCAGGTCGGTGCCTCTGCCGGCTACTTCGATGACCCCTGGCGCGCTGTGCACGGCCTGGTACTCCGCGATGATCTGAGGGTCCGTCGGCACCTGCAGATCGAGGATGCTCTGCCTCCGGGTGTCGTCGATCAGCTGGCCGTCGACGGTTGAGTAGGCCAGCATGCGGCGTGCCGGGTCGGCGATCGCGGTCGCCCCTCCGATGGCGGAGGCGACGGCGTTGGCAAGCGTGAACAGGTCGCCCAGGCTGTTCCCGCCGTCGCCCTGTCCGGCGGGCCGGCTGTAGCTGATGGCCGACGACAGCAAGGCGATGAGCTGTTCCCAGGAGACCTCGTCGGCGAGGAGCAGGACCGGAATCGAGCCGGAACCCGCGGCTTCGGCGATCTGCCGTTCGCCGATCCCGTACGTCTTGACGGCGACGCAGCCGAACCCGCCGGCTTCTGCGCGTTCGAGCAGACGCAGCCAGGGTTCACCGGCCGGACACACGCCCACCGCGAGCAGCAGTCCGGCGGAAGTCGGCCGGAATTCCCGGAGTTCGTCGTGGATCACCAGGCCGGCGATCTCGGGGTCGAGGTCCGGCATGCTGTGCGTAACCCGGACTATCGACGGTCCCAAGGCGTTGACGATCTGAGTCAGCCGCGCCAACTCGTCCACCTCCTCCAGCATCCGCATGAAAGCCGTTCGGCGACGTGCCACACATTGTTATTTGGACAATTCAACAAGCCGATCGCCATGAACTGTGTGAATGATACATAGGGGCGAGTGGGGCCGACCCGCAAACTTGGGATCGCTGAGCTTCCGGTCGCTCGTCCGGGTATGCGCTCGGCAGGACGAGGCGGGAGCTACCGGTGGCCGAAAAGATCGTGAACATCGAGGACATGCGCAGGCAGGCCCGGCGAAAGCTGCCGCGCATGATCTTCGATTTCCTCGAAGGCGGCGCGCTCGATGAACTGACCCTTCAGGACAATACCGAGGACCTGGTCAGGCTGCGTCTGCGCCAGCGCGTCCTGCGCGACATGAGCGAGATCGAACCGGGCACCCGGGTTCTCGGTCAGCGGCTCGCCCTTCCAGTCATGATCTCGCCGCTGGGAATGCTGAGCCTCTTTCACCCGCAGGCCGACCTCGCCTTCGCGAGGGCGGCCGAACGAGCCGGAACCGTCCTCGTCCACAGCGCCTGGTCCGCCTGCTCCCTGGAGGAAGTGGTCGCCGCCGCGCCGAAGTCGATCTGGGCGCAGATCTCCTTCTGGACCGACGCCGGCCTCACCCGCGAGCACGTCGACCGCGCCGAGGCCGCCGGTGTCGAGGTGCTCGTCGTGGCCGGTGACGTCAATCTGTCCAGCAAGCGCGAGCGGGACCTGCATCACGGCATGGCCCTGCCACCGCGGCCGACTCTGCGCGATGTGGTGGACACCGGCCTCAGGCCCGGCTGGCTGGCCCGGCTCGCCACCGGCCGTCGGCCCACGTTCGGCAACTACCGGATCGACGGGCGGCGCATGCGCATGAGGGAGATGGGCGGATTCATGCACACCATGGAGAACGCGGCCGCGACGTGGGCGGATGTCGAGCGGCTGCGTGAGCGGTGGCCGGGGAAGATCGTCGTGAAGGGGGTCATGACCGGCGAGGACACCGTTCGGGCTGCCGACACGGGGGTCGACGCCGTCATCGTGTCCAACCACGGCGGCCGCCAGTTCGACTCGCAGCCCTCCACCATCGCGGCCCTGCCGGAGGTCGTGGCAGCGGCGGACGGCAGGCTCGAGGTCTACCTGGACGGTGGGGTGCGACGCGGCTCGGACGTGGTCAAGGCCTTGGCGCTCGGGGCCGACGCGTCGCTCATCGGCCGCCCGGCCGCCTATGGTCTGGCCGCGCTCGGACCGTCCGGGGTCGACAAGGTCTTCGACCTGCTCCGCGAGGAACTGGAAACAGCGCTGGGCTTCGTGGGCGTGAACGGTGTGACCGATCTCGACGGCTCAGTCCTGGCACACCGGCCGTAGCGGCCTTCGCGCAACCCGCCCGCCTCCGCGCGGAGCCGTCGCGAGCGGGGCTCTGGGAGATCTGCTGCCTGCCGCCGGTCGGGCGGCGTAGCCTTCGGGCATGGCAGAGAGCAAGGTCGAGAAGGCCGCGCCGGCAGCGAAGAGGGCGGCCGCTGAGCCGGGTGTGAAGCCGAGGAAGCCGGAGTCGCACCTGGCGATGGTGCGGCGGGCACGGAGGATCAACCGGGAGCTGGCGGAGCTGTATCCGTACGCACACCCCGAGCTGGACTTCGAGAACCCGTTCGAGCTGCTGGTGGCCACGGTGCTGTCGGCGCAGACGACGGACCTGCGGGTGAACCAGACGACGCCGGCCCTGTTCGCGAAGTACCCGACGCCCGAGGACATGGCGGCGGCGGAGCCGGAGGTGCTGGAGGAGATCATCCGGCCGACCGGGTTCTTCCGCGCCAAGGCGAAGTCGCTGATCGGCCTCTCCATCGCCCTGCGGGACACCTTCGGCGGCGAGGTCCCCGGCCGGCTGGAGGACCTGGTCACCCTGCCGGGCGTCGGACGCAAGACCGCCAACGTCGTCCTCGGCAATGCTTTCGGCGTCCCGGGGATCACCGTGGACACCCACTTCGGGCGGCTCGCGCGACGCTTCGGCTGGACGACCGACGAGGACCCGGTGAAGGTCGAGGCGGCCGTCGCCGAGATCTTCCCGAAGTCGGAGTGGACGATGCTCTCCCACCGGGTGGTCTTCCACGGCCGCCGGATCTGCCACTCCCGCAAGCCGGCCTGCGGGGCCTGCCCGATCGCGCCGCTCTGCCCGTCCTACGGGGAGGGCGAGACCGACCCGGAGAAGGCGAGGAAGCTGCTCAAGTACGAACTGGGCGGGCAGCCCGGCCAGCGGCTGCGGCCGCCCGCCGACTACCCGGGGGAGGCGGCGGCACGGGCCGCGGCGGCCGCGCACGACGGCGAGGTCGCGGACCTGGCGGTGGCCGAGTGACGGCGCGGATCGAGCGGGACGGTCTGCCGCCGTGGCTGCTGCCGGTCCGCGACGCCGCCGAGCGGGTACGGCCCGAGCAGCTGAGCCGCTTCCTGCCGCCCGCCGAGGGCGGCCGGGCGTCGGCGGTCCTGATGCTCTTCGGTGAGAGCGCCGACGGCCCGGACCTGCTGCTGATCGAACGGGCCCGCTCGCTGCGCTCGCACGCCGGGCAGCCGTCCTTCCCGGGCGGCGCCCTCGACCCGGAGGACGGCGACCCGGCCGGGCCCGGACCGGTCGCGGCGGCGCTGCGGGAGGCCTGGGAGGAGACCGGCCTGGACCCGGCCGGGGTGCAGGTGTTCGCCGCCCTGCCCGCCCTCTACATCCCGGTCAGCCGGTTCGTGGTCACCCCGGTGCTCGGCTGGTGGCGCCAGGAGTCGCCGGTCGCGCCGGTGGACCGGTGCGAGACCGGCGCGGTGTTCCGGGTGCCGATCGCCGAGCTGACCGACCCGGCGAACCGGGCCCGGCTGCGCCACCCCTCCGGCCACCTCGGCCCGGCCTTCGCCGTCGGCGGCCGGCTGGTCTGGGGCTTCACCGCCGGAGTGATCGACCGGGTGCTGCACCACAGCGGCCTGGAACTGCCCTGGGACACCTCCCGGACCGTCGACCTCTCGGACGAGGCGATCGAACTGGCCCAGGGCGACCGCGACCGCTCCCGCGCGCTGCTGGGCGGCGACGCCAGGACTTCGTGAACGCCCGTCCGCGCGGCCGCGCGGCCCGCCGTGGGAGGGTGTCGGGGTGAATGTCCTGGATCTGCTGCTGATCGCCGCCGCCATCGGATTCGCCGTGTCGGGCTACCGGCAGGGCTTCGTGGTCGGCATCCTGTCGGTCCTCGGCTTTCTCGGCGGCGGGCTGATCGCCGTCCAGCTGCTGCCGCTGCTGCTCGATCACCTCAACCCCGGCACCACCGCCTCGGTGGTCGCCGTCGTGGTGGTCATCGTGCTGGCGGCGATCGGGCAGGCGATCACCACCCACTTCGGCTGGAAGCTGCGCGGCCATATCGACCGCCGTCCGGCGAAGGCACTGGACGCGGCCGGCGGCTCCGTCGTCAACGTGATCTCGATGCTGCTGGTGGCCTGGCTGATCGGTTCGGCGCTCGCCGGAACGTCCCTGCCGACCGTCTCGAAGCAGGTCCGCACCTCCGCGATCCTCGGCGGCGTCCAGGACGCGCTGCCCTCCGACGCGCCCAACTGGTTCTCCGACTTCTCCAAGGTGCTCGCCCGCAACGGCTTCCCCCAGGTCTTCAACCCCTTCGAGCACGAGCCGATCACCCAGGTCGACATCCCCGACCCGGCGCTGGCCGGCAGCCCGGCGGTGGCCCGGGCCAAGCAGAGCCTGGTCAAGGTGGTCGGTACCGCCACCTCCTGCGGCAAGACCCTGGAGGGCAGCGGCTTCGTCTACGCCCCGCACCGGGTGATGACCAACGCCCACGTGGTCGGCGGCGTCGACGAGCCCACCGTCCAGATCGGCGGCGTCGGGCAGCTGTACGACGCGACCGTGGTCCGCTACGACTGGCAGCGCGACATCGCGATCCTGGACGTGCCCAAGCTGAACGCGCCCGCGCTCGCCTTCGCGGGCGAGGCGAAGACCAACGACAACGCGATCGTGGCCGGCTTCCCCGAGAACGGCTCCTTCAACGTCCAGCCGGCCCGTATCCGCGGCCGGATCCAGGCCAACGGCCCGGACATCTACCACCGCGGCCAGGTCGTCCGCGACGTCTACTCGGTGCGCTCGCTGGTCCGCCAGGGCAACAGCGGCGGCCCGCTGCTCACCCCGGACGGGCAGGTGTTCGGCGTGGTCTTCGCCAAGTCGCTGGACAGTGCGGACACCGGGTACGTGCTGACCGCCGCCGAGGTCCGCGAGGACGCCGACAAGGGCAGCATCGCGACGGCCCGGGTGGACACCCAGGGCTGCGCGCTCTGACCGGACCGCCGTCGGGTCCGCTGTCGGCTCTGTCGCTGGTTCCGCCGTTGGTTCTCCTGCGGGGCCCGCGGGCTGTGTCCCGGGTCCAACCGCCGGTGATGGCCGATATCCGTCGCACCGTCAGTCCTGCCTGGTAGCGTCGGCCGCGCTCACCCGTTCGGCTCAACCGGGCCCGTCCCGGAGTGGGCCCGAGCGGAGGTCGGGAAGTTCGATGATGGGTCACTCGCACGCGGTCAGCGGCGCGATGCTGTACGCGGCCTCGGCGCCCTTCCTGCCGCCGTTGCTGCTGGACACCACGCTGCAGCCGGCCGACATCCTGATGGGCACGGTGCTCTGCGCGGGGGCCGCCCTGCTGCCGGACCTCGACCACCACGACGGGACGATCGCCAACTTCCTCGGCCCGGTCTCCAAGGTGCTCTGCCGCTTCGTGGCCTGGATCTCCGGCGGCCACCGGCACGCGACCCACTCGCTGCTCTTCGTCGCGCTGATGGGCGCCGGCACCTGGGCGGGCGTCACCTTCCTGGGCCGCTACTTCACCCTCGGCGTGACGTTCTTCCTGCTGGCGCTCGCGATCCGCGCCCTGCGGCTGCACCCGCCGGGCGACGGCCCGACCATGTGGATCACCATTATCGGCCTCGCGGTGCTGGGCACCGCCGGGATGAACACCTGGATGCCGAACGCCCCGGGCTGGCTCCCGTACGCGGTCGCGCTGGGCACGCTGGCGCACCTGCTGGGCGACTGCCTGACGAAGAAGGGCGCGCCGCTGCTCTGGCCGCACAAGGAGCGCTACGAGGTGGTGCTGATCAAGCGCAGCGGCAACGACGTCGAGACCAAGGTGCTGGTGCCGATCATGTCGGTGGCGACCTTCGTCCTGCTCTGGTTCACGGCGCTGTCGCCGACGGTGGTGAACTGACCAGCGGTGGTGAACCGACCGCCGGTGGTGAACCGACCGGCGGTGCGGCGGTAAGGATGCGGCGCGGGGCCTCAGGTCTCGCGTCGCAGTCGTACGCCCACCCAGCGGGCGCGGCGGCCGAGGATGCGCGGGATGCCGAGCTGCGGCTGCGTCGAGCGCTGATGGCGCTCCACACCGTCGTATCCGAGGTCGTCCGCCCGGTCGGGGCGGTGGTTGGACCTCGGCGAGCTGTTGTGGCGTCGGCTGCGCGGGGCGCTGCCGTGATCGGGCATCCAGGTCATACCGCAATGGATGCCCCTGGGCCGGTCGGGGTAACCGCCTCAGGGGCTTCGAAAATGGCCTATGCGTTTGTCATATGAGCTAAATGTAAAGGGAGTTGGGACCTAAGGCCCGGCATGATGGGGTCCCTTGGGTCACCCCACCGGCCCGGTCCCGTCGGTCGGTCCTCGTCGGTCAGTCCTTGTGGCGGCCGATCCAGTCCAGCAGCTCCGCGGTGAACTGCTCGGGCGCCTCCTCGTGGGGGAAGTGCCCGACCCCCGGCATCAGCCGCCAGCGGTACGGCGCCGCCACGTACTCCCCGCCGCCGAGCGCGGTGTGCGACAGCAGCACCGGGTCCGAGGCACCCTGGATGTGCAGGGTGGGTGCGGTGATCGGCTTCTTCATCCGGCGGGCGAACTGGATACCGTCCGGGCGGGCCATCGAACGCAGCAGCCAGCGGTAGGGCTCGATCGAGCAGTGCGCGGTGCTGGGGATCTGGATCGCCTGCCGGTACGCGGCCACCGTCGCCCGGTCCAACTGGTTGCGACCGGTCCAGGCGTCCAGGTAGCGGCCGAGCAGCGCGGCGTCGTCGGCCACCAGGCGGCGTTCTGGTATCCACGGCCGCTGGAAGCCCAGCACGTGCTCGAAGGCCGCCATCTGACGGCGGTCCGTCAACAGGGCCCGGCGGAGGTCGCGGGGGTGGGCGGCGGAGACCACGGTGAGGCTGTGGATCACCGACGGCCGCATCACCGCCGCCACCCAGGCCAGCGTGCCGCCGGAGGCGTGGCCGACCAGGTGCGCCCGGCGTTCGCCGAGCGAGCGGATCACGCCGGTGATGTCCAGGGCGAGGTTGCCCGGGTCGTACCCGCGCGGGGTGCGGTCGCTGCCGCCGATGCCCCGCAGGTCGAGCGCGACGGCCCGGTAACCGGCCGCGGCCAGCGCGGTCAGCTGGTGGCGCCAGGCCCACCAGTACTCGGGCCAGCCGTGGACCAGCAGGACCAGCGGACCCTCGCCCAGCTCGGCGATGTGGAAGCGGGCGCCGTTGGCCGCGAGGTCGCGGTGCGTCCAGGGACCGGCCTGCCGGATGTTCCAGGCCGCTGCGGGGACAGCCTCGGGCACCGTCTCCGGGGCTGCTTCGCTGTTGCCGTCGGCGGCCCCGCCGTCGGTACCGTCGGCGAGCCCGTCGGGGCTGTTCCCGGCTGCGCTTTCGGCTGCGTTCTCCCCGTCGGCTCCGGCGGCTTTCCCGTCGGCGAGTCCGTCGGTGCTTCCGGCAACAACGTCCTGACCGGTCGCACGGTCGAGGCCGGGGCCGGTGGACGGCTGCGAGGGCACGGGCTTCTGGTCGAGCGGCATACCGAGAGCGTGTCACATCCGTGCGCCGGACACGCGCCCGGCACTCGCTCTCGGGGCGCCCGGCCGCCGCCGGGAGCCGGACCCGGCGCGTCCGCCGGGTCTTCCCGGTCCCGTCGGCCCTGCCGGCCCTGTCGGTCCCGTCGGTCCCGGCGCCGTGTGGCCGGGTCTACGGGATGCGGCCCAGAGCCCGGTCGATCTCCTCCTGGGTGGCCGGGCGCGGCCGGGCGTTCTTGAGCACGTCGGCGGTCTTCTGAGCGCCCTCGATGGTGCGGTGCGGCTTCTCGATCCGCTTGAACGAGCGCAGCGCCAGCAGCCCGAGCACCACCGCGAGCAGCAGGTACGCGCCGGCCACGATCAGGAACGACCAGCCGAGCGAGAGACCCAGCGCGTGGATCCCGAACGCCGCTGCGGCGCTCAGCATCGGGACGGCGGCCAGCGCCACCACGCCGGCGACCGTCAGCGAGACACCGCCGGAGACGCCGCGCTTGACGTCCGCCCGGAGCTCGGCCTTGGCGAGCGCGATCTCGTCGTGGACCAGCGCGGACAGATCGGCGGTGGCCGCCGCGAACAGCTGCCCCACCGAACGCTCGCCCTCGTAGGGCGCCCGGCCGTTGCTGGACGGGTCTGCGGCTCCTGCGGGCATCAGCGGTTCTCCTCTGCGGCTGTGCGGCGTGACGCCGCCGTACGGTGCGATTCCGGGGACCGGCGGGGGTCCGGTGGCGTCAGTGGACTGTCGACAGCTCAGAATCATGCCCCTACCAGTCAGTCGGACACCACTCCGGGGCCCCGCCGGATGGACGTGTCCCGATGCCGGGGGCCGTTGCGTGGCGTCGCGGGCGGGCCGCCGGTGGCCCCGGGAGCCGGGTGGGGCCGTGGTGGGGCCGCGGTGGGGCGCGACGGGCCTGTGGTGAGGCCGAGGGGGGCGTCCGAGCACTCAGCGGAGTTCGTTGGTGCCGGTGCCCGGGTGCTCGTCCGCCGCCCGTTCCGCCGACTTCGCCAGCCGGGCCTGCCAGGCCGGGTCGTCCTGTTGGTAGACGTCGGGGATGCCGTCGCCGTCCAGGTCGCGGTCCTCCTCCTCGCACAGCTCCCGGTAGTGCCGGTTGCGCAGCTTGAGCAGTACGGTGGCGACCAGCGCGCAGAGCAGTGAGCCCACCAGGACGGCCGCCTTGGCCCGGTCGGCCAGCGCCTGGTTTCCGGGGAAGGCGAGCTCGCTGATCAGCAGCGAGACCGTGAAACCTATGCCGGCCAGCACCGAGACCGCGAACATATCGGCCCACTTGAGCTGAGGGTTCAGCTCGGCACGGGTGAAACGGGCGGTGAGCCAGGTGCCGCCGAAGATGCCCACGGTCTTGCCGACCAGCAGGCCGATGATGATGCCGAGCGGTGTGGCCTGGGTGAACACCTCGCGGAGCGCCGGTCCGGAGATCGTCACCCCGGCCGCGAACAGCGCGAAGACGGGGACGGCGAGCCCGGCCGAGAGCGGGCGGACCAGGTGCTCGATGCGCTCACCGGGGGAGTGCTTCTCGTCGCCGACCCGGTGGCAGCGGAGCATCAGGCCCATTGCGACACCCGCGACCGTGGCGTGGATACCGCTCTCGTGCATCAGCGCCCAGACCACGAGGGCCAGCGGTACGAACAGGTACCAGCCGCGCACCCCGCGCCGGTGCAGGAACCAGAACAGCACCAGGCCGGCGAAGGCCAGTCCGAGCGCCCAGAACTTGATACCGGAGCTGTAGAAGATCGCGATGATCAGGATCGCGATCAGGTCGTCGACCACCGCGAGGGTGAGCAGGAACGCGCGCAGCGCCGAGGGCAGGTGGCTGCCGACCACGGCCAGCACACCGAGCGCGAAGGCGATGTCGGTGGCGGTCGGGATCGCCCAGCCGCCCGGGTGCCCGCCGCTGCCGGAATTGGTGACGGCGAACAGGATCGCCGGCAGCGCCACGCCGCAGACCGCGGCTATGACGGGGAGTATCGCGGCGCTGAGGCTCCGCAGCTCACCCGCCACGAACTCGCGTTTGAGCTCGATCCCGGCCACGAAGAAGAAGATCGTCAGCAGGCCGTCCTTGGCCCAGGCGTCCAGGCTGAGATTCAGGTGGAGCGGGCCGGACGGCCCGATGGTGTAGTCGAGAACGCTCTCGTAGGCATGCGGCCAGACATTGGCCCAGATCAGGGCCACCACGGCGGCGGTCAGCAGCAGGATGCCGCCGACCGTCTCGGTGCGCAGGGCGTCGGTGACGTAGGTGCGCTCGGGAAGCGACAACCGGCCGAGGAGCTGGCGGCGCCGGGTCGTCGGCTCATTGGTGGTCGGTTGGCTGGCCACGAGGGACCTCCTGGGGCGCGGAACGGTCTGCGGATGCACCTGTGGTGCAGTGCCGACCAGACTTCCCGGCGCGCCCTGTGACGCACGGATTCCCGAGTGGGGATATTGATGCGTCGTTGACAGTCTAACGGGAACCGCAAGGGGACATCCTGATTGTCATACTTCAGGACTTAAGTCGCAGGGGCCTGTTCTGTACTTCTGAGTGGCACCCGAACGGCGGCAGCCGCATGCGGACGGGTGCCGACCTGCGGTCGGATGGTGGACATCCTTCGGATCCGGCCCTTGTCGCTGCTCGTGCCAGCGCGGTGCGGTGAAGGCGTTAACGGCAGACGGCCGGGGCCGGTGGCCGGTGGCCGGCGTCGTGGCGGCTGCGGTCGGGCAGGAAGCGGACATGGGTGTGCCCCTGGTGGTCACCATCGTGACCACCAGGGGCACACCCACGTCCCGGGCGCCGGGCCCCATGCCCGGAGCTCAGCGACTCAGCGGCTCAAGCGGCTCAGGCCTGCACTCAGCCCTCGCTGCCCGCAGCGGGGAGCTGGGACTGGATCAGGTTCATCACGTTGCTGTCCGCCAGGGTCGTGGTGTCGCCGACCTCGCGGCCCTCGGCGATGTCGCGCAGCAGGCGGCGCATGATCTTGCCGGAGCGGGTCTTCGGCAGCTCGCCGACCACCTTGATCTGCTTCGGCTTGGCGATCGGGCCGAGCGTCCTGCCGACGTGCGCGCGCAGCTCCTCGACCAGCTCCGGGCTGTCGGCCGCGGTGCCGCGCAGGATGACGAAGGCGACGATCGCCTGGCCGGTGGTGGCGTCGGTGGCGCCGACCACGGCGGACTCGGCGACGGCCGGGTGGCCGACCAGTGCCGACTCGACCTCGGTGGTCGAGATGTTGTGGCCGGAGACCAGCATCACGTCGTCGACCCGGCCGAGCAGCCAGATGTCGCCGTCCTCGTCCTTCTTGGCACCGTCACCGGCGAAGTAGCGACCCTGGAAACGCGACCAGTAGGTGTCGATGTAGCGCTGGTCATCGCCCCAGATGGTGCGCAGCATCGACGGCCACGGCTCGGTGAGCACCAGGTAGCCGCCGGAGCCGTTCGGGACCTCGTTGGCCTCGTCGTCGACGACGGTGGCCGCGATGCCCGGCAGGGCGCGCTGGGCGGAGCCCGGCTTGGTCTCGGTGACGCCCGGCAGCGGGCTGATCATGATCGCGCCGGTCTCGGTCTGCCACCAGGTGTCCACGATCGGGGCCTTGCCGGCGCCGATGTGCTCGCGGTACCAGATCCAGGCCTCGGGGTTGATCGGCTCGCCGACGCTGCCCAGCACCCGGAGCGAGGACAGGTCGAACTTCGCGGGGATGTCGTCGCCCCACTTCATGAAGGTGCGGATCGCGGTGGGCGCGGTGTAGAGGATCGTCACGCCGTACTTCTGGACGATCTCCCAGAACCGGCCCTGGTGCGGGGTGTCCGGGGTGCCCTCGTAGATGACCTGGGTGGCGCCGTTGGAGAGCGGGCCGTAGACGATGTAGGAGTGGCCGGTGACCCAGCCGATGTCGGCCGTGCACCAGTAGACGTCGGTCTCCGGCTTGAGGTCGAAGACGGCGTTGTGGGTGTAGCTGGCCTGGGTGAGGTAGCCGCCCGAGGTGTGCAGGATGCCCTTGGGCTTACCGGTGGTGCCCGAGGTGTACAGGATGAAGAGCGGGTGCTCGGCGTCGTGCGCCTCGGGGGTGTGCTCGGTGGACTGGCGCTCGGTGATCTCGTGCCACCAGACGTCGCGGCCCTCGGTCCAGGAGATGTCCTGGCCGGTGCGGCGGACCACGAGGACGTGCTCGACCTGCGGGGCCTTGGTCAGCGCCTCGTCGATGGCGGGCTTGAGCGCGGACGGCTTGCCGCGCCGGTAGCCGCCGTCGGCGGTGATGACGAGCTTGGCGTCGGCGTCCTGGATGCGGGAGGCGACGGCATCGGCGGAGAAGCCGCCGAAGACCACGGAGTGGGTGGCGCCGATCCGGGCACAGGCGAGCATCGCGACGACCGCCTCGGCGATCATCGGCAGATAGATCGCCACCCGGTCGCCCTTGACGACGCCGAGCTCCAGCAGCGCGTTGGCGGCCTGCGAGACCTCGTCCTTGAGCTGGGCGTAGGTGATCGAGCGGCCGTCGCCGGGCTCGCCCTCGAAGTGGATCGCGACCCGGTCGCCGTTGCCCGCCTCGACGTGGCGGTCGACGCAGTTGTAGGCCACGTTGAGCTTGCCGTCGGCGAACCACTTGGCGAACGGCGGGTTGGACCAGTCCAGCGTCTCGGTGGGCTCGACGGCCCAGGTGAGGCGACGGGCCTGCTCGGCCCAGAAGCCCAGGCGGTCCTCGGAGGCCTGCGCGTACGCGGCCGCGGTGACGTTGGCGGCTGCGGCGAGCTCTGCCGGCGGGGCGAAGCGCCGCTCCTCCTTGAGCAGGTTGGCCAGGCTCTCGTTGCTCAACGCGCACTCCTCATCGAGTCATGATCGGGGGCATTCCCGTGCGTGGGGATTGTCCCGTGTGTCCCAGCGCACAGCTCACCAGGCGAAGAGGTCAGTTGACAAGAGGCTCCGAGGAATTGGTGTAGACCTTTGATCGAGAGTCGAACGGCCGGGCGACGCGCGACACGCCTCGGCACCGGCGGGTGAGGTGGGCCCGCGCCCCGGCCCGCCCGGCGGGGACACGGGCCCGGCTCTCAGGCGGCCAGCCGGGGGTCGCTCCCGGCCGCCGCCGGGCCGCTGTCCACGTCGACGGCGGAGACCTGTTCGATTTCGTTCGCCTGCTCGGGCGTGTCGCGGGGCCTGACCGGGGCCGCGCCGACGTCGAGCGCCTCGATCGGACTGAAGCGGCCGCTCTCGCGATCGAGCACATAGGCCTGTGCGGTGGCGAGGTCGAAGTACATACCCACCAGCCGGAGTGTGCCCTCGGCGACCCGGCGCTCCACGGCGGGGTTGGCCATCAGCTGGTCCAGCTGCTGGACCACGTTGGTGATGCAGAGCTGCTCCACCAGGTCGACTACCGGGCGGGCGGTGAACTCGGCGGGGACCCGTCGCAGCCGGTCGAGCGAGCCGCGGCCGTTACGCAGCCAGCGGGTGAGCGGGGTCGGCGGTCCCTGGCGCTCGTGCACCCCGTCCAGAAGGGCCTTCATCGCACCGCAGCCGGAGTGCCCGCAGATGGTGATGGAGCGCACCTCCAGCGCCTCGACGGCGTACTGCACCGCGGCCGCCACCGAGTCGTCGGCCGCGCCGGGCTCGAAGGGAGCGGGTACCAGGTTGCCGACGTTGCGGACGGTGAACAGGTCACCCGGCCCGCTGTTGGTGATCATGCTGGTGACCATCCGCGAGTCCGCGCAGGTCAGGAAGAGCTGGGAGGGCGTCTGCCCTTCCCGGGCCAGTCGGGCAAGCTCGGGGCGGACCAGCGGAGCGGTGTGCAGTTGGAACACCCTGACGCCGTCCATCAGCCGACTGTGCGGATCCTCCTGCTGGTCGATGCAGTGGTGGCCGACCCAGGGCGTCCAGGCCCGGCAGCGGTGCGGGCCGGGGGAGCTGCCCGCCCGGACCGTGCCGTCGGGATCGAGGACCTCGTCGTCCTGGCGGCGCGTCGCCATCGATACGCGGCCGCCGCCGGCCAGGTGGTCGGCCCGCCAACTGTGCAGGGTCTCGTACGCGGTGTGGTCCAGGAACGAGCCGTCGTGGACGATCGTCACCTCGGCGGTGGCGGGGATTCCGGCCAGCGCCCGGCTCAGCCGGGGCACGGCGGTGAAGGTGAGCGGTCCGTGCGTCTGCACCGTGACCGACTCGTCGGAGCCGACCAGGACGTCCACATGGGCGCGGGTCAACCGGTAGAGCGCGAGCAGGACGGCGGTCGCGGCCCCCAGCGCCACGCCGAGCAGGACCCCGAGCAGCACCACGCCGAGCACGGTGGCCAGGTAGACCGGGAATTCGCGGTGCCGGTGCACCTTGCGGATGTGCGCGAAGCTGACCATCTGCAGGCCGACGACCAGGACCAGGGCGGCCAGCGCGGCCAGCGGGATGTGACGGAGCCCCCCGGTGAGCACCAGCGCCGCCACCAGCACCCAGACGCCGTGCAGGATCGAGGACCATCTGCTCTGCGCACCGGCTCGGACGTTGGCGGTGCTCCGTACCGCTCCTCCGGCGACCGGCAGTCCGCCGAGCAGTCCGCTGAGCAGGTTGGCGACGCCCTGGCCGCGCAGTTCGCGGTCGAGGTCCCCGGTGCGGCGGGACATGCGGTCGATGGCGACGGCGGAGAGCAGCGACTCGACGCTCGCCACGGCGGCGACGGTCAGGACGGCGGCGAGGGCACCGGCGAGCGGCCCGTGCGGCAGTTCCGGGGCGAGGTCGTGCGGCTGCCAGGCAGGCAGCCCGACATGGGCGAGCCGCAGGCCAAGGACCATGGAGAGCGCGGTGGCGGTGACGACCGCGGCCAGCGGGCCCGGTACGGCGGCCAGCCGGGCGCCGAACTCGCCGAAACGGCCCGGGAGCCGGCCGAGCCTGGGCCAGCCGAGCAGAACGGCCGCGGTGAGCGTGCCGACGATCAGCGCGGGTGGATGCGGGCCGGCCAACTGGCCGGGCAGGGCGAGCAGGTTGGCGAAGGCCGAGCTCTGCGCGGAGCCGCCGAGGACGACGTGCAACTGCGCGATGGCGATGGTGACGCCGATCCCGGCCAGCATGCCGTGCACGACGGCGGGTGAGACGGCGAGTGCGGTGCGGGCCACCCGGCGTACGCCGAGCACCAGTTGGAGCAGGCCTGCGGCGAGGGTGATGGCGCAGGTGGCCTGCCAGCCGTACTGGGAGATCAGGCCGGCGGTGATCACGGTCAGCGCGGCGGAGGGGCCGCTCACCTGGAGGGGTGTACCGCCGAGCAGCCCGACGGCAATGCCGCCGACGGCGGCCGCGACGAGGCCTGCGGTGAGCGGGGCGCCGGTGGCCAGGGCGATGCCGAGGGAGAACGGCACGGCGATCAGGAAGACCACCAGGGAGGCGGAGAGGTCGTGTGCCCAACGGACGCGGGAGCCGGGGCCGGGTGGGGCGTGGTCGGTGGTGTCGGAGGCGATGGGTGCGCTGGAGATGTCGAGGGTCATTGTCTTCCCGTCTTTCCGGGGGAACGAACGCAGTCAGGTCCGGCGGTGAGTCCGGCTGTGGGCTCGGGGAGTCGGATCGGCTGTCGTGGGTCGCGACGGTGTGGCGGGATGGTGTGGGTGCGGCGGGGAGTGCGGGTGTCACCGGCCGGACCTTGGACCATCAAGGGCCTCAAGAAGAGGACCATCAAGACTCGGTAAACCGAGGGTAATGAAAGCTTTGCACAGCGTCACCTTGGCCGGTAGGTCCGCAGTCCCCGATTCACCCCATTGGGTGGTGTTCGAACCAGCGGAAATCTGCTGATGCCGTCGCTGGGTGCGAAACGGGCCGCGGCCTCCCCGGGTGGGGGAGGCCGCGGCCCGTTCGGTGTCGGATGTGCCCTGTGGCCGCCGGTCAGGCGCGTGCGCCGGCCGCTGTGCTCTGCTCGCCGCCGAGTACGAACTCGCCGTCGACCTGGCTCGCGAGGTCGAGGCCGACCTTGGCGTTGGCCCAGCTCTCGGCGTTGCGGAGGTGGAAGAGGACGGCCTGCTCGGTGTAGCGGCGGGCGTCCCGGCGGTCGTAGGCGGCGTCGACCTCGACCCGCAGCCGCTCCAGGACGGCGCGGTTGGCCGGCTCCAGAACCCGCAGTGGGGGTTCGGCGCCCTGCTCCAGGCGGCGCACCCAGTCGGACTGCCCGAAGGTGGCCAGCAGGTCGTCGCCGACCTCGCGGCGCAGGAAATCCAGATCGCCCGGACCCTGCACCTTGTTGCCGACCACGTGCAGCTCGACGCCGAAGTCGCGGGCGTAGTCCTTGTACTGGCGGTAGACGGAGACGCCCTTGCGAGTCGGTTCGGCCACCAGGAAGGTGAGGTCGAAGCGGGTGAACAGGCCGGAGGCGAAGGAGTCGGAGCCCGCCGTCATGTCGGTGACCACATACTCGTCCCGGCCGTCCACCAGGTGGTTGAGCAGCAGTTCGACCGCGCCGACCTTGGAGTGGTAGCAGGCCACCCCGAGATCCTCCTCGGTGAAGGCGCCCGTCGCCAGCAGTCGCACGGATCCCTCGTCGAGCATGACCGGGCGGGCGCAGGCCGTGTACACCGGGTTCTCCTCGACGATCCGGAGCAGTCGCGAACCCCGGCCTGGCGGCGTGGTCTTGATCATCTCTGCGGCGGAGCCGATCAGGGGGTTGCTGCCGCGCAGATACTCCTTGATCTCCGGCAGGCGTGCGCCGAGCGAGGGCAGCTCTGCGGCCTGGGCGTCAGTCAGTCCGAGTGCGGGGCCGAGGTGCTGGTTGATGTCGGCGTCGACGGCGAGGACCGGGCGGCCGGTGGCGGCCAGGTGGCGGATGAACAGTGAGGACAGCGTGGTCTTGCCGCTGCCGCCCTTGCCGACGAAGGCGATCTTCATCTGGGACTCCGGCTCTCGCTCTGGGCCCTCGCTCCGGGCCTCTTTGCTCGCGGCCTCGTGCGCCGAGGTCGACGGTCCCCAAACCTGGAAACCGTTATCGTCTCCGATAGTGGCCATGCTATCCAGGGTTTCGGGTTCCTCGTCGAAGGGAAGTGAGGATTGCCTCGAACGGGTGATATGGGGTTGCTGTTCCGGGAAATGCCCTCCGTTCATTACTCTCGGGTAGGTGAGCACTGGAACAGATCCCCTCGCCCCGCTGGCCCAGCTCCCCGGAGTGCCCGACGCGGTGGCCGAGGTGCGCAAGGCCGTCGACCGCCTCTACGGTCACCGGGTGATGCGCCGCCGCGCGGCCGAGGTCACCTCCGAGTCGGCGCTGCGCGGCGCCCGTGCCTCGGCGGCACTGGCCGGGGCGGACTGGCCGCTGGAGGAGGTTCGCAGGCGCAGCGACTTCGGCGCGGACCCCGATGCCCGGACGGTCGGCGCGGCCCTGCGGATCGCCGCCGAGGCCGGTCAGCTGCTGAGCGCCTGGCGGCACTCGCCGCTTCAGGTGCTGGCCCGGCTGCACCTGCTGGCGGTCGGCGACGCCGACGCGTCGGCCGGGCGGCCGCGACAGTCCGGGGAGACCGCCGAGGCGCTGTTCCCGTTGGAGCTCAAGCCGGTGGAGAGCGTCGAGGTCGAGGCCGCGACCGGCGGGCCGGTGGCCGAACTGTCTCCAGCCCCCGGGGCCGACGAGGTGGCCGCCCGGCTCGACCAGCTCTCCCGGCTGCTGATCGCCCGCGGGGAGGGGCAGGGGGTGGGGACGCCGGCCCTGGTGGTGGCCTCGGTGGTGCACGGGGAGCTGTTGGCGCTGCGGCCGTTCGCCTCCCACAACGGCGTGATCGCGCGCGCCGCGCAGCGGATCGTACTGATCGCCGAGGGGCTCGACCCGAAGGCGATCTGTCCGGTCGAAGTCGGCCTGGCGGAACTGGGCACGGACGCCTACCGGCGGTCGCTGGCCGGCTATCTGGCGGGCACCCCGGAGGGGCTGGCGGACTGGATCGGCCACTGCGGCCGGGCGCTGCGCCTGGGCGTGCGGGAGAGTACGGCGGTCTGCGAGGCGATGCAGCGCGGCATGGTCTGAGCCGGGCCCGACGCGACGGACCCGGGCCGTGAGGCCCGGGTCCGAGGAGGCGGAAGATGCGGCGGCACTCGATCCTGCCGGGTGCCGCCGCTGGTACAGATGCCGGGTGACCATGCATGCACCGGAAGTGCCCATCAGACGGGGATCCTGCCCGTTCGTCTGGTGCGGCGGCCCGACAGCGGGTCGGCTGCATGTGGGTGCTCAGTTATCCGTACGCGCGGTCCGTGTGGCCTGAACTGCGTTGTCGGTTTGACCTCTTAGGTCCTGACCGGGTCTCGCGGGCCGTGCTTCATTTGTATCGCGTTTTGGGCGAAAGGGGAACCCGAAATGAGAAGTCTTCGCCTTTTGACCGTTTTGTCCTAGGCGGGCCGGCCCTGCCGTCCTGGAGCGGCGGGCGTCAGGCCCGGAGAGAGGTCAGGCCGCCGGCCGCCGACGCCTGGCCGCGTACCAGATCACCCCGGCGGTCAGCACGGCCGTGCCGACGGCCACGGCCGTCAGGACGGAGCCGCTCGGTGCCGAGAACTCCGGGAGCCGCCGCCGCAGTTCCACCGGGCGGTCGAAGACCAGTACCGGCCACTCGCGGGCCACCGCCTCCTTGCGCAGGGCGCGGTCCGGGTTGACCGCGGACGGGTGACCCACCGCCTCCAGCAGCGGCAGGTCGGTGGACGAGTCGCTGTAGGCGTAGCACGCGGCGAGGTCGTAGCCCTCGACCTCGGCCAACTCCCGGATGGCCGCCGCCTTGTTCTCGGCGTAGGCGTAGTACTCGATCTCGCCGGTGTAGCAACCGTCCTCGATCTTCAGCCGGGTGGCGATCACGTGGTCCGCGCCGAGCAGGGCGCCGATCGGCTCGACCACCTCGGAACCGGAACTGCTGACGATCACCACGTCGCGGCCGGCCGCATGGTGCTGCTCGATCAGGGAGGCGGCCTCGTCGTAGATGATCGGATCGATCAGGTTGTGCAGGGTCTCGGCGACGATCTCGCGGACCTGCTGGACGTTCCAGCCCCGGGTGAGCGCGGAGAGATACTCGCGCATCTTCTCCATCTGGTCGTGATCCGCTCCGCCGACCAGGAAGACGAACTGGGCGTACGCACTGCGGAGTACGGCCCGACGGTTGATCAGACCGCCCTGGTAGAAAGGCCGGCTGAAAGCCAGCGCGCTCGACTTGGCGATGATGGTCTTGTCCAGGTCGAAGAAGGCCGCTGTGCGCGGGCCGCCCGTCCGCGGACGGGCGGGTGAGGAGGCCCCGCCGGTCCTGGTGGTGCCGTTCGGGGACTCGTCGGCGTACTCGTCGGCGTTCTCGGTGGTGTCCACGGGAACCGAGGATAGAGGGCACCGCAAAACACCCCGCCATTCGGTGTACTCGTGGGCGCGCGGGTTTGTGTTTCTGGCCGCTCGGGTACACCATGGAAGTCACGGATCGTTCGCGACCGTGCTAACCCGGTCCGGCTCCTCCCCCCCGAGTCGGGCTGTGGATAGACGACCCCCGCTCTCCCCCCCGGCGGGGGTCGTCGCACGTCCGGGGCCATTTTCAGGGTTTGAAAGCCTCGCTCCGAGGATGCCGCCGATGGTCCGTGCGGCACGTACAAGGGGTGTCGGGGCGGGCGTCCAGGGATCAGATTTCGTCACTCTGCGTTGCTGATTACTCTCAGTTGTCGATGGCCCGGCGGCGCGCCGAATAGGCCTCGCAGACGTCCCGAAGTGAGGTCGGCCGACGTCGGCCGGGGATCGTGTGAGCCGCGTGCCGGTTCTTCTCGGTGAGCCCGTTTCGTCAATTCTTTGCTCAATAGCCCCCCGCCCGGGTGAACGTAGTTATCCACAGCCCCGAGTTGTCCACAGGGATTCGGAACCGGGCTGACGCAACCCCGATCGCGCTCCACCGTGGTGGTCGGCAGCGGTTGCCGGGCTCGTCCTGCGGGGCGGGCCGGGCAACCGCCTGCCGGGACCATCCGGATGTGCGCCCGGACCGCTCCGTGCGGACGGGCGCCGCACAGGGGAGAGCGCCATGTCGACACCCACCGCCGACCACACCGCCGCCGACGGCCCCGAGGCCACCGGCCCGCTCGTCGTCACCGAGGACGAGGGCCTGGCAGAGCACCTGCTGCGGCTCTGCGCGGCCGCCGGCACCGAACCCCAGCTGATCCGGGGAGCCTCGCCGCCGCGCGGGCTCTGGGAGGGCTCGTCACTCGTGCTGGTCGGGGACGACCAGGCCGACCGGTGTGCCGGGTTGCCCCGCCGCAACGGGGTGCTGTTGCTCGGACTGGACCTGGACGACCCCGAGGTGTGGGTCAGGGCCGTCCAACTCGGCGCCGAGCACGTGTTGTTCCTGCCCGACGCCGAGGCCTGGCTGCTCGACCGGATCGCGGACGCGGCCGAAGGCGTCGGGACACCGGCGCTCACCCTCTCGGTCCTCGGAGGCCGGGGCGGTGCCGGTGCCTCCACCCTGGCCTGCGCGCTCGCGGCCACGGCCGCGCGGACCGGCCGCCGGACCATACTCATCGACGGTGATCCGCTCGGCGGCGGGCTCGACATCCTGCTCGGCGGGGAGGCGGCCGGTGGTCTGCGCTGGCCCGACCTGGCCGGTTCGCGGGGCCGGGTCAGCGGTGCCGAGCTGGCCAAGGCGTTGCCGGTCCTGAAGCGGCTGACGGCCCTGTCCTGCCTGTCCTGGGACCGTGGCGACACCCTGACCGTGCCGCCCGAGGCCATGCGCAGTGTGCTGGCCGCCGCCCGCCGACGCGGCGGCCTCGTGGTGATCGACGTACCGCGCCACCTCGATCCGGCGGCCGGGCAGGCGCTGGAACAGTCCGACCTGGCACTGCTGGTGGTGCCGGCCGAACTGCGCGCGGTGGCGGCCGCCGACCGGGTCGCGGCAGCGGCCCGCATGCGGCTCGGCGACGTACGGGTGGTGGTGCGCCCGCTGCGGCCCTTCGGCCTCCCGGCCCGCCGGATCGCCCGGGGGCTTCGGCTCGAACTCGCGGGAGAGCTGGATCCGGAGCCCGGGCTGGCCGCCGATGTCGAGAAGGGTGTGCCGCCCGGGATCCGTGAGAACGGTCCGCTCGCGCGGTTCTGCGAGACCTTTCTGGACGAGGTGCTGCCGCCGGTGCCGGTGGCCGGAGGAGGGGTGTACTGATGGTCCGTCTGCGTGGAAACCGCGTCGTGGGCAGCGCTGAAAGCCGCCGGGGCTATGTGCGCGAGCACCGGCCGCTCAGGAGCGTGGCGGCGAACGCCCGGCCGCCGGAGCCGGAATCGCGGCCGGAGCCGCACCCCTATGGGCGGACGGCCAGGGAGGAACGGACGGCGGCGCTGGTGGACGCCGTGCGCTTGCGCTTGGCCGAGTCGGGGGCCGCTCCGACGGCCGGGTCCGTCGCGGCCGCACTGCGGGCCACCCGGCCCCCGCTCGGTGGCGGCGAAGTCCTGGACACCGTGCGCTCGCTGCGGGCCGAACTGGTGGGTGCGGGCCCGCTGGACCGGCTGCTGTCGGCGCCCGGTGTCACGGATGTTCTGGTCAACGGCCCGGACGAGGTGTGGGTTGACCGGGGTAGCGGCCTACGGCGGGCCACCGGGGTCCGCTTCGTCGACGCGGACGCGGTACGGCGGCTGGCCCACCGGCTCGCCACCGCGGCCGGGCGGCGGCTCGACGACGCCCGGCCCTGGGTGGACGCCCGACTGCCGGACGGCACCAGGCTGCACGCGGTGCTGCCGCCGATCGCGGCCGGTTGCACCCACATCTCCCTGCGGGTCTGCCGGCCCCGTCCGTTCACGCTCGACGAGTTGGTGGCCGGTGGGGCACTGCCGGCGGGCGGTGCCCAACTCCTGGCCGGGATCCTGCGGGCGCGGCTGTCCCTGCTGGTCAGCGGCGGCACCGGGACGGGCAAGACCACCCTGCTGGCGGCACTGCTCGGCCTGGCCGAACCGACCGAGCGGATCGTCGTCGCCGAGGATTCCGCCGAGCTGCAACCGGCTCATCCGCATGTGGTCCGTCTGCAGAGCCGGCCGCCCAATCAGGAGGGGCTCGGCGAACTCACCCTGCGGGATCTCGTCCGCCAGGCGCTGCGGATGCGCCCCGACCGGCTGGTCATCGGTGAGGTCCGAGGGGCTGAGGTCTCGGATCTGCTGGCTGCGTTGAACACCGGGCACGAGGGCGGTTGCGGGACCGTCCACGCGAACACGGCGGCGGACGTCCCGGTCCGGCTGGAGGCGCTCGGGTCGCTCGCGGGGCTCGACCGGCCGTCGCTGCACAGCCAACTCCGGGCCGCACTCGACCTGGTGGTGCACCTGGTGAGGGACCCGGGAACCGGCCGGCGGAGGGTTGCCGAGATCCACACACTGGCCGGCGACCGCGAAGGTCTGGCCGTCACCACCCCGGCGGTGACGTTCACGGCGGACGGAGCCACGGTGCCCGGGGCGGGCTGGGAGCGGCTCGTCCGGCTGCTCGCGACGCGCGGGGTGACGCTCACGGACGGTCCGCCGTGACGGCGGAGGCGGCGGCGCTGGCGGGTGCGAGCGTCCGGCCGGCGGAGGTGGCGTTCGTCCTGCTGCTGTGCGGATGTGTGGTCGGCGCCCTGACGCTGCTCGGGGTACGGGGCAGGAATGGCCGACCCGGAAGAAAGAGGGATTTGACATGACGATTCATCAGATTGCCTTGTGCTGGACGTTGGTGCTCTGTGTGGTGGCGCTGGCGGGCTGGCGCTCATTGCAGCGACAGGTGGCGGGCGTCCGGCGGCACGGGCTTCTGCTGGCCGGCGATCCTGGCGGAGGAGGGGGAGGAGATGGGGGCGACGGCGGCGGTCGTATGGTGGCTCGCCGACGTTCGGCCGCCCCCGGATCAGGGGTGCCGGCGCTTCGCCGATGGGCCTGGCTGACACCAGAACTGCTTCTTCTGCCAGGAGGGTTGGCGGCCGGGCAGGCGACGGCGTCGCCCGTGCCATCGCTCGCCGCCGCGTTGGCTGTCCTCCCGCTTCGACGATGGCGGTTGCAGCGCGGCACGGAGGCGCAGGCCCGGCAGCGGGCCGGGGCGGTGGTGGAGCTCTGCGCCGGGCTGGCGGGGGAGTTGCGGAGCGGGGCGACACCGGAGCAGGCGCTGCACGTGGTCACCGCGCGCATCGCCGCCGATCGCGAGATGCTGCGCCGGATCGGCGAGGAGCCCGTGGCGCGGCTGGCGGCCGGCCGATACGGAGGGGACGTGCCCTCGGCGTTCCAACTGCTCGCCGAGCTGCCGGGCGGGAGTGGGGCGACCGCGATCGCCGCCTGCTGGCGGGTCGCCTCCGACAGCGGTTCGGGCCTGGCCACCGGGCTGGACCGGGTTGCCGAGGCGCTGCGCGGCGAGCGCGCGCTGGCCGAGGAGATCGCCGGCGAGCTGGCCGGGCCGCGGACGACGATCGCGGTTCTGGCTGTCCTGCCTGCGGCCGGATTGCTGCTCGGCGTGGCGCTCGGGGCCCGGCCGGTGGACGTTCTGCTCCACACCCCCGCCGGGCTCGCCTGCCTGGCCGTAGGCGCGGTGCTGGAATGGCTGGGCCTGGCGTGGACGTCGCGCATCGTCCGGAGTGCCTCACAGGGCGTTCTGGAGGCTCCCCAGAACGGTCGCCGGGCCGCGGCGAGGCCCGGGCCCGACGAGCGGCGGGACGGCGGTGGATGGCGGTGTGGGATCTCGCGGACGCGAGCCCGTCCCGGCCGGCCCAGCGGATCGTTCCGGGCGGAGGTGATGTCGGGGTGACCGGGGAAGCCGAATGGGCCGGCTGGGGGTCGGCCATGGCGGTGGGAGCATCGCTCCTGTGGTGGCGGGTGGCTCGGCACCGGGGCCGACGGAGGGCGGCGGTGTGGTTCCGGCCCCGGGGGCGGCCTCGACCTCGGGCCCGGCCGCGTAGCGGACAGGCCGGGCGACTCGCCGGGAGCCGCCCGGGCCGCCGGGCCGGGGCGACGGCGCGAAGTCCCGATGCCGCCGGCCGTGCACAGCACCTGGCGGTGGTGAGCTGCACGGCACTCGGTGCGGCCCTGATGGTCGGCGGTGGCGTCGGCCTGGTGGCGGGCGTCCTGCTGGCCTTCGGGCTGAACCGGTGGCTGCCTCGGGCGCGGTCCCCGGTGGAGCGGCGGTCCGTACTGGAGGAGGAGCGGCTCACCCGGCAACTTCCACTGACGGCCGAGCTGCTGGCGGCTTGTCTCGGATCGGCTGCTTCGCCGGCTGTGGCGGTCGCGGCTGTCGGCCGGAGTGTGGGTGCCCCGATGGGGCCCCGGTTGGGCGCGATCGCGGCCGAACTGGCCCTGGGCGCACCGCCGGAGACTTGTTGGAGCAGGCTGGGCGAGGAACGCCCGGCGCTGGCGCCACTGGCCCGCTGCCTGGCCCGGACGAGCCTCAGCGGGGCGCCGGTGGCCGAGCCGCTCGTCGGGCTCGCGCACGGCCACCGGAAAGCGGCCGCGCGAGCGGCGCACGTCCGTGTCCGCCGCGCCGGAGTACTCGCCACGGCGCCGCTCGGGCTCTGCTTCCTGCCGGCGTTCGTACTGATCAGCGTTGTTCCGGTGGTTATCGGGCTCACCGCGCGCTTTGCGCAGTCGATGTGACGAGACCTCAAGAATGCTTATTTCTATTCGAGTTGTTGGTCGAGGCTGTTCGTTCTGAAGCGCGGTTTCGTGCCAATCCATCATCATCAAGGAGAGATTCATGGCTGTAGTGATCGTTCCCGGGCCCGCTGTCGGACGCGCGCATCGGGACCTGCTGGGGATGTGCCGTCGTAGAGGCCGCTGGGCGACCGGACAGATCCGTCGGGCGGTTCGCGCCAGGGCCGGATCGGACGCTGGAATGACCACGGCCGAGTACGCGGTCGGCACGCTCGGGGCGTGTGCTTTCGCCGCCGGCCTGTACAAGGTGGTGACCAGTTCGGCCGTCATCGGCGCGCTGACCGAGCTCCTGGACCGGGCGCTTCATGCGACCTGACGGACTATCGGTGGCCTGGCCGCTCCCCCGCCGTTCCCGAACCCGAACCCGAACCCGAACCCGAACCTGGCACCAACCCCGTCCCCGTCCCCGGACTGGGCGGGCTCGTCGGCAACGCGGTCGTGGCGACGCGGGCTTCGCCACGGCGGAGACCGCGGTGGCGCTGCCGGCACTGGTACTGCTTGCCGCGATGCTGATCTGGGGTGTACTCGCGGCGGCCGCCCAGATCCGCTGCGTGGACGCGGCTCGTGTCGGGGCCAGGGCGGCCGCGCGCGGCGAGCCGGATGCTGCCGAGATCGCCCGCTCGGCCGCCCCACCCGGGGCGGCGGTGCAGGTCGGCGTGGAGACCGACACGGTGCGGGTCACCGTGGACGCGCCGTGCGCGGGCCCTGGGAGGCTCGCCGCCGTGCTCTCCGTCCGGCTGAGCGCCACCGCTGTGGCGGCGCGGGAGGACACCCTGGTGGGCGGCGGAGGTGCCGGGTCATGGCCGTCCTGAGCCGCGTCGCGGCAACAGTGCGCCGCGGTGCGTGCGCCCGCAGGGCCCGTACCACCTGTGCCGCCCGGGCGGCGGCGGCAGGTCGCGGGCCGGACACAGGCTCCGCGACGGTCTGGCTGGTCGCGTTCGCGGTGCTCGGCTGCGCGGTGTTCTCCGCGATCCTCTCGGTCGGCGCGGTGGTCGGGGCCCGGCACCGGGCGGAGGCCGCCGCCGATCTGGCGGCCCTCGCGGCGGCCGACCGGCTGCTCCTGGACCAGGACGGCGGATGCGGCCGAGCGGCCGGGATCGCCGCCGCTCAGGGGGCCACGGTGGTGTTCTGCGCGGTGGACCGGGAGGCGGACGCCGTTGAGGTGGTGGCAGAGGTACCGGTCCGGGGAGTGCCTGTGCATCTGCCGGTCGGTCCGGCGCGTGCCCGGGCCCGCGCCGGACCGGTCCGGGCGGTGACCGGTCCGGCGGAGGAGAGCCTCGACGCGAAGGCGGGTGGCTCACGAGCCCCTGGCGCCGGACCGGGCCTACCGGCTGGCTTCCCGGCGCCCGTCCCCGCCGTCCTTCTCGCCCTCCCCGTCGTGCGTCCTGCTGCCGGCCCCGGCTCTCCCGGTGCCGGCGTCCTGGTCCGTCGTCGGGGCTCCGGCGAGCAGCACGTCCAGCAGCCGGATGGCGGCAGCCTTGTCCAGCGGGTCGTTCCCGTTGCCGCATTTGGGCGACTGCACGCAGGACGGGCACCCCCGCTCGCACTCGCAGGCCGCGATCGCCTCCCGGGTGGCCGTCAGCCACTGCACGGCCCGCTGGAAACCGCGTTCGGCGAAGCCGGCCCCGCCGGGGTGGCCGTCGTAGACGAACACGGTGGGCAACTGGGTGTCGGGGTGCAGCGGCACCGAGACGCCGCCGATGTCCCAGCGGTCGCAGGTGGCGAACAGCGGCAGTAGGCCGATCGAGGCGTGCTCGGCGGCGTGGGCGGCACCGGGGAGCTGGTCGAGCGGGATGTCCGCGTCGAGCAGCTGGGCCTCGGTGACGGACCACCAGACCGCGCGGGTGCGCAGTGTGCGGGGCGGCAGGTCGAGCTTGGTCTCGCCCATGATCTCCCCGGTCGAGATCCGCTTGCGGAGGTAGCCGACCACCTGGTTGACCACCTCCACCGAACCGAAACTGAGCCGGCCCTCGCCCCACTCGACCGAGGTGTCGGTGGAGAGCACGGAGACGGAGGTGATGTCGCGGGCGGCCGTCGTGTAGGGCGGGTCGGCCGGTTCGACCAGAGCGACCGAGCTTTCCAGGTCGAGCTCCCGGACGAGGTAGCTGCGCCCCTGGTGGAGGTGGACGGCTCCGGTGTGGACGGTGGTGTGGGCGGCGGAGGCGTCCACGGTGCCGAGCAGACGGCCGGTCGGGGACTCGACGATCTGCACCGGGTTGCCCCCGCTGCCACGCAGGTCGACGGCGTCGGCGGCGCGTTCACGGCGGGTCCAGTACCAGGAGCCGTCGCTGCGCCGGCGCAGTAGACCGCGCCGTTCCAGGACGGGCAGCAGCGGGGCGGCGGAGGGGCCGAAGAGGTCCAGGTCGGCATCGGTGAGCGGAAGTTCGGCGGCCGCGGCACACAGATGCGGGGCCAGGACGTGCGGATTGTCGGGGTCGAGCACGGTGGCCTCGACAGGTGTGGCGAACAGCGCCTCGGGGTGGTGCACCAGATAGGTGTCCAGCGGGTCGTCACGGGCGATCAGGACGGCGAGCGCGCCCTGGGCCTCGCGCCCGGCCCGTCCGGCCTGTTGCCAGAGCGAGGCCCGGGTACCGGGGTAGCCGGCCATCAGGACGGCGTCCAGACCGGAGATGTCGACGCCGAGTTCGAGAGCGGAGGTGGAGGCGAGTCCGAGCAGTCGCCCGGTGTGCAGATCGCGTTCGAGGGCCCGGCGTTCGTCGGCGAGGTAGCCGCCTCGGTAGGCGGCCACCCGGTCGGCGAGCGGGCGCCCGAGCCGGTCCTGGGCCTGGAGCGCGACGAGTTCGGCGGCCCGGCGGGAACGGACGAACACGACGGTGCGGGTCTGGTTCTCGACCAGGTCGGTCAACAGGTGGGCGGCCTCGGCCGTGGCCGTCCGCCGGACGGGCGCGCCGTGCTCGCCGACGTTCTCGGTGAGCGGCGGCTCCCAGAGTCCGAAGACCACCGGGCCGCGCGGAGAACCGTCCTCGGTGACCGCCTCGGCGGGCAGTCCGGTGAGCCGTCGGGCGGTGGCGGCCGGGTCCGCGGTGGTGGCCGAGGCGAGCAGGAACGTGGGCGTGGAACCGTACCGGGCGCAGATCCGGCGCAGCCGCCGCAGCACCTGGGCGACGTGCGAGCCGAACACGCCCCGGTAGCTGTGGCACTCGTCGACGACCACGTACCGCAACGCCTTGAGGAAGGAGGCCCAGCGCGGATGGGCGGGCAGGATGCCGCGGTGCAGCATGTCCGGGTTGGTGAGCACGTACGAGGCGTACTGGCGCACCCACTCGCGTTCCTCGGGCGGTGTGTCGCCGTCGTAGAGGGCGGGCCGGACCCGGGGCGGGGCGAGCTCGGCGGCCCGGCGGCGCTGGTCGGCGGCGAGCGCCTTGGTGGGGGCCAGGTACAGGGCGGTGGCACCGCGCCCGTTGCGGGCCTCGGTGCCGTCCAGCAGGTCGCTGAGCACCGGGGCCAGGTAGCCGAGCGACTTGCCCGAAGCGGTGCCTGTGGCGATCACCACAGTATGGCCGGATTTGGCCAGATTCATCGCTTCTGCCTGATGAGCCCAGGGCTGCTCCACGCCCAGAGCCAGGGCGGAGGCCACGATCTCGGGCCGGATCGAGTCGGGCCACGGCGAATAACGGGCGGGTCGGGCGGGAAGGTGCTCCGTATGGGTGAGTCGGTCGGACCGCCCCCTGGTGGTGGACAGGGTCGTGAGCAGTGCCTCGGGCAGGCTGTGTCGGGGCGGCATGAGGACCCAGTGTGTCACCGGCGTGACGCAGAATCGTCGTAAGCCATCGTGCGGGCATGGTCGCAGGTGGTTGAATGTGGCCGTGACGGCCGTACGGCCGGGGGTCGCAGCGCTGAGGCTCGCCACGCGTTGGCTGGGTGTGTCCGGCGTTCGTGACCATGCGGTGACGGCCGTCCGGCCGAGGATCGCAATGACGTAGCAAGGCAAGGTGCTGGAGGTTCCGTGGACCTGTCCCTGTCGACCCGTACAGTCGGCGACCGCACGGTCGTCGAGGTTGGCGGCGAGATCGATGTGTACACCGCCCCGAAGCTGCGCGAGCAGCTGGTCGAGCTCGTCAACGACGGCAACTACCACCTCGTCGTCGACATGGAGGGCGTGGACTTCCTCGACTCGACCGGTCTGGGCGTGCTGGTGGGCGGTCTCAAGCGAGTGCGCGCCCACGAGGGCTCGCTGCGCCTGGTGTGCAACCAGGAGCGCATCCTGAAGATCTTCCGTATCACCGGCCTGACCAAGGTCTTCCCGATCCACACCTCGGTGGACGACGCGGTCAACTCGACCGACTGACGCGGCCGGGCCGGCCCAGCGGCCGGCCCGCCCGATTCACGCGTCCGGGGTGCCCGGGGCCCTGTGCCCCGGTCGCCTCCGGTCGCCCCGGGGCCGGTGGAGACCGGCCCGTACGGGCCGCATGGTCGGCCCCGGTCGGAGTACCCCGAGGGGGAGAGATGGCAACCGTCGAACTTCGATTCAGCGCGCTTCCCGAGCACGTGCGTACGGCCCGGCTGGTCGCCGCGGCAGTCGCCAGACGTGCCGGCGTCGACGAGTCGGTGCTCGACGAGGTGCGGCTCGCCGTGGGTGAGGCGTGTTCCCGTGCCGTCGGCCTGCACCAGCGTGGTGGCATCACCGGCGCGGTCCGGGTGGCGCTCACCGACCAGGAGAAGCGTTTCCTCATCGAGGTCGAGGACGAAGCCGGTCCCGCTACCGTCCCGCCTCCGGGTGCGACCGAGGGCGCGGACCCGGACGAGGACACCCTGGGCCTCGCCGTCATCACCGGCCTGGTCGAGGACCTGGAGGTCACCAGCGGAGCCGGTGGCGGCCTGATCCGGATGAGTTGGCCGGTTTCGGTCGACGCGGTGACGGTCTGATCCAGCGGCGTCGGCTCGTTGGGTCCCGGCCCGCCAAGCACCGGCTCGCGAAGCACCGGCTCGCGAAGCACTGACCCGCGAAGCACTGACCCGCCGAACGCCGACCTGCCGGGTACCGGCCGACCGAGCGCTGGTCCGGGTATCTGTTCACGGCTCGCTGTCGTGCCTTGCCTTGCTCTGAGCCGGTGCCTGCTCTCGACCGCCTCCCCGGCGCTGATGCCATTGCTCGGCGTTCTGGCCGGACCGGGACGGTCTCGCGCTGCCGTCCGTACCGGTGCCCGGGGGCTGTGGGCGGGGCAGACGACTGGGCAGGCGGTCCGAATCCGGGGTGGGCGGGCCCGAACCGGCGCCCGGCGCGGAGCGGGTGGCCGAATACGGGCGGGAACCGGGGGCGGTGCGGCGGCCGTGTAGGTTCGCAGTTCGACGACCGAAACCGAAAGGGCTTCTCCGGTGAACAAGCGACTGCTGGCCGTACCCGCGCTCGGCGCGCTGCTCGCGTTCGGCGCCGTCGGCTGCGGCGACGACAACAGCAAGCAGCTGGAGTCCTGGGCGGCGAACGTCTGTGGCGCGGCCAAGGACCCGATCGCCCAGGCGCAGACGGCACTCGCGGACACCGGCCAGGTGAAGACCGGCGAGGCCCCGGGCGACCTGCAGAAGCGGCTCTCGACGGACATAGGCCGCCTGGCCAAGACCAACCAGGACATCGCCGCGGCCATCAACTCGGCCGGAGCGCCCAAGGTGGACGACGGGGCGAACCTCCAGAAGGACACCGTCGCGGAGCTCAACAAGGCGGCGGACGGCTACCTGGACGTCCAGAAGAAGGTGGACGCGCTGCCCAATACGGACCAGGCGAAGTTCGCGGACGGGTTGCGCAGCGTCGCCGACCAGGTGCAGCAGCTGGCCTCGCTGTCCACCCAGGCGCAGGCCAAGCTGCAGCGCGGCGAGCTCGGTGCCGCGATGGCCAAGCAGGAGGGCTGCAAGCCGGGCGCGGCCGGTGCGGCCCCGACCACCGGGGCGAGCGGCACCCCGGCCACTGACGCCCCGGCGAGCGGTGCCCCGGCCACCGACGGCGCCGGCGGAACGCCCGCCCCCGGCGCCACGGACGGCACGAGCCCGGCCACGAGCCCCACCGGGACGGACACGGGTGCGGCGTCGACCCCGCCCGCACCCGCCCCCTCGGCGAGCTGAGGTCCGCTGGGGACCTGTCGAGACTCGCCGGGGCCGCCGGGGCCGCTGACTGCGGAGACCCGTTGAGACTCACTGAGACTCACTGAGACCCATGGAGATCCGTTGAGGCCTGCCCAGGCGGGCCCGTTCGGGCGTGGCCCGGCGAGCGGTCGGCGGCGGCGGGTCGGGAGACAATGGCGGGGTGATCAGTAGCCCCGTTCTCGACCAGACCCGCCTCGCCAAACTGCGCGAGGCACTGCTCGCCGCCTCGTACACCGCCGACGGCTGCCTCGGCCTGCTCGGGCCCACCGGGTACGCGGCGCTGGCCCGCAGCGAGGCGGTCCCGGCGCTGCGCGCCACCCGCGGCGGCAGCCCGCTGGAGACGCTGGTGCGGCTTTTCCTGTTGCAGCAGCCCGTCCCGTACCGGGCGGCCGCTGCCGCCCTGCCCGTCGAGGACTGCCTGGCCGACGGCTGGCTGCGTCCGGACGGCGACCTGGTGCGAGCCACCGTGGACATCCGTCCGTACGCCAATGAGGTCGCCGGCCTGCCGAGTTCGGACGCCTGGGTGGTCTCCGACCTGGGCTGCGCGGTCGGCGGCGCGGGCGGGATCGGCTCCGGTGAGACCGCGCAGGGAGTGGCCCGCAAGGATCTGGTGCTCGGGGTGGGCGGCGCGTCCACCACGCTGGCCAACCTCGCCGTGCGCCGGCCGGTCCGGGCCGCCCTGGACCTCGGTTCGGGCTCCGGTGTGCAGGCGCTGCACGCCGCCCGGCACGCCCAGCGGGTCACCGCCACCGACCTCAACCCCCGCGCCCTGCGGTTCACCGAACTGACCCTCGCGCTCTCCGGTTTTGACAACACCGAGACCGCCGTAGGCAGCCTCTTCGAGCCGGTCGGGGAGCGGAAGTTCGACCTGATCGTCTCCAACCCGCCGTTCGTGATCTCGCCCGCGGGCCGCTTCACCTACCGGGACGGCGGGATGGCCGGCGACGACCTGTGCCGCAGCCTGGTCCGCACGGCCGCCGCCCATCTGGAGCCCGGCGGCTACTGCCAGCTGCTCGCCAACTGGCAGCACGTCAAGGGCGAGGACTGGCACGACCGGCTGGCCGGCTGGGTCGCGGGCACCGGCCTGGACGCCTGGATCGTCCAGCGGGAGGTTCAGGACGTCGCCCAGTACGCCGAGTTGTGGCTGCGCGACGGCGGCGACCACCGCGGCCCCGGCGGCGACTACCAGGCCCGGTACGGGGAGTGGCTGGATGCCTTCGAGGCGGGCCGGGTCGAGGGCATCGGCTTCGGCTGGATCACGCTGCGCGCGGGCGGCGCCGACCGGCCGACCGTCCGGGTGGAGGAGTGGCCGCACCCGGTCGAGCAGCCGCTCGGTCCGCACATCGAGGAGTGGTTCGACCGGCAGGACTACCTGCGGACGCACGACGACGCGGGGCTGCTCGCGGCCCACTACGTGCTGGCCGACGAGGTCGTCCAGGAGCAGGTCGGCGCGCCCGGGGCGGAGGACCCGGAGCACGTGATCCTGCGGCACAACCGGGGCATGCGGCGCGCCACCAAGGTGGACACGGTGGGCGCCGGCTTCGTCGGGGTCTGCGACGGGACGCTGTCGGCCGGCGAGATCGTCGACGCCATCGCGCAGTTGCTCGGAGAGGACCGGGTGGTGCTGCGGGACCGCGTACCGGAGTCGCTGCGGCTGCTCACCGAGCAGGGGTTCATTCGGCCCGTGGACTGACGAGCGTGGACTGACGAGTCCCGCGGTCCCCGGCCCGGGCAGGCCGCTCGGACCGGGGGCCGGTTCACCTCGCCGTACCCCCTGGTTCGTCCGTCGGCCGCCGAGCGGCTGCCTCCCGTTGGCCCCCGACTGTGAGGCTCTGTCCACAGGCTGTGGACAGGGCTGGGGGCGCGGGGTTGGAGACGACGACGGCGACGGTGGGCGGCATCGTGCTCGCCCTCTTCGGCAGCGCCCTGCTTCTCTGGTGCGCCGCCGAAGTGCGCCTTCGCCACCTCGTGCGCCGCCGGGGCGTGCCCGCGGTCGCCACCGTGGTCGTCGAGGCCCACGCACACGGCGAGCTCGACAGCGCGCCGCTGCTCTCCTTCTCCGCGATGGCATCGGTCGGCGGCCCCGGGGCGGGCCGGTGCGCCGAGGCGGTGCTCACCCGGCCGCGCGGCCACACCCCGCTGCGCCGCCCGGTCCGCTTCTCGCCCGGCACCGCAGTGCGGATCTCGTACGATCCGCGCCGCCCGTCCCGGGTGGTGCTGGCGGCGGCCGAGACGGGCCGTGTCGCGCTGACGGACCTGCTCTGGAGCTCGCTCGGCGTCGGCAGCCTGGCCGCCGGTGCCTGCCTGCTGGCTGTCGTCGGCACGGTCTGACAGGCATCTGTCGTACGGTCCGGCCCGTCCGGTGGGCATCCGTCGTAGGGGGCCGGCGCGGTCCGGCGGGCGGCCGTCGTACGATCCGTCACGGGCCGGTGGACGGCCGTCGCACCGGCCGTCCCGGGTGACGGGCGGCCCACCGATTATTTGTTGACAGATTTTGAAATCCGTCATTCCATCCTTCGGAACCCGCCGAAGCCCCCCTCCACGGGGCGCGATCCTCCATCATCGGGTTACCGTTCGAGTGGCGTCGGTCGGCCTAGCCGGTGAAAAAGCGGGATCCGTCCGTTTGACAAGGGTGGCCGGGGTACGGTCACACTCCGCTGGTGGGGTCGTCGTACAGCGGCAGCCCCGGGACGGTGGAGGGGTCGGGCGGAGCGCAGCCCGTGCTGCCAGCGCCGACCAGCTCACATAACGACCGGGAGAGAAGAGCGAAGGTGTCCCCGAGCAGCGAGACCGCGCACGGACAGCGACTCGTCATTGTCGAGTCGCCGGCCAAGGCGAAGACGATCAAGGGCTACCTTGGCCCCGGCTACATCGTCGAGGCGAGCGTCGGGCACATCCGCGACCTGCCCAGCACGGCGGCCGAGGTACCGGACAAGTACACCGGCGAGGTACGCCGCCTCGGCGTGGACGTCGACCACGACTTCGCGCCCATCTACGTGGTCAACGCGGACAAGAAGTCCCAGGTCAGCAAGTTGAAGTCGTTGCTCGCGGAGTCCGACGAGCTCTTCCTCGCCACCGATGAGGACCGCGAGGGCGAGGCCATCGCGTGGCACCTCCAGCAGGTGCTCAAGCCCAAGGTGCCGGTGCACCGGATGGTGTTCCACGAGATCACCAAGACGGCGATCCAGGAGGCCGTGGCCAACCCGCGCGAGCTGAACCAGCGCCTGGTCGACGCCCAGGAGACCCGCCGCATCCTCGACCGTCTCTACGGCTTCGAGGTCTCGCCGGTGCTGTGGAAGAAGGTCATGCCGAAGCTGTCGGCGGGCCGCGTGCAGTCCGTCGCGACCCGTCTGGTGGTCGAGCGCGAGCGCGAGCGGATGGCCTTCCGCAGCGCGTCCTACTGGGACCTGGTCGGCACCTTCGGCACCGGCCGCACCCCCGCCGACGCGGCCAACCCGGAGACCTTCGGCGCCCGGCTCGCCACCGTGGACGGCAAGCGGATCGCCAGCGGCCGCGACTTCGGTTCGGACGGCCGGCTGAAGAGCGCCAGTGCGAACACGCTGCACCTGGACGAGCAGGCCGCCCGTACGCTGGCCGCCGCCCTGGAGCAGACCGCCTTCGCGGTGCGCGCCGTCGAGTCCAAGCCCTACCGCCGCTCGCCGTACGCGCCGTTCCGCACCACCACGCTCCAGCAGGAGGCCAGCCGCAAGCTGGGCTTCGGCGCGAAGCGGACCATGCAGGTGGCCCAGAAGCTGTACGAGAACGGCTTCATCACCTATATGCGTACCGACTCCACCACGCTGTCGGACACCGCGATCGCGGCCGCCCGCGCGCAGGTCACCCAGCTCTACGGTGCCGACTACCTGCCGGACGCGCCGCGGACCTACGCCAACAAGGTCAAGAACGCGCAGGAGGCGCATGAGGCGGTCCGCCCGTCCGGCGACCGTTTCCGCACCCCCGCCGAGACCGGCCTGAGCGGTGACGACTTCCGCCTCTACGAGCTGATCTGGATGCGGACCGTCGCCTCCCAGATGAAGGACGCGGTCGGCCAGTCCGTCACCGTCAAGGTCGGTGGCGCCGCCTCGGACGGCCGGGACGTCGAGTTCTCCGCCTCCGGCAAGATCATCACCTTCCACGGCTTCCTCAAGGCCTACGTGGAGGGTGCCGACGACCCGAACGCCGAGCTGGACGACCGCGAGCGGCGCCTGCCGCAGGTCACCCAGGGGGATCCGCTCTCCGCCGAGCAGCTCACCCCCGAGGGCCACGCCACCAAGCCGCCGGCCCGCTACACCGAGGCCTCGCTGGTCAAGGAGCTGGAGGACCGCGAGATCGGCCGCCCCTCCACCTACGCCTCGATCATCGACACCATCATCGGGCGCCGCTACGTCTTCAAGAAGGGGACGGCGCTGGTGCCGTCGTTCCTCTCCTTCGCCGTGGTCAACCTGCTGGAGAAGCACTTCGGCCGGCTGGTCGACTACGACTTCACCGCGAAGATGGAGGACGACCTCGACCGGATCGCGGCCGGCGAGGCGCAGTCCGTGCCGTGGCTGAAGCGCTTCTACTTCGGTGAGGGCGAGGGCCACGCCACCGGCGGTGCCGCCGAGGCCGGCAACGGCGACGGCGACCACCTGGGCGGGCTGAAGGAACTGGTCACCGACCTCGGCGCGATCGACGCCCGGGAGATCAGCTCGTTCAAGGTCAGCGACGACATCACGCTGCGGGTCGGCCGCTACGGCCCGTACGTCGAGCGGGCCTCCGTGGTGGACGGCGAGCCCGGCCAGCGCGCCGACATCCCGGACGAGCTGCCGCCGGACGAGCTGACGGTCGAGCTGGCCGAGGAGCTGCTGGCCAAGCCCAGCGGGGACTTCGAGCTCGGCCCGGACCCGGTCAGCGGCAACATGCTGGTCGCCAAGGACGGCCGGTACGGCCCGTACGTCACCGAGATCCTGCCCGAGGGCACGCCCAAGACCGGCAAGAACGCCGTCAAGCCGCGCACCGCCTCCCTCCTCACGACGATGTCGCTGGACACCGTCACCCTGGAGGACGCGCTTCGGCTGCTCTCGCTGCCGCGCGTGGTCGGGGTGGACCCGGAGGGCGTGGAGATCACCGCGCAGAACGGCCGCTACGGCCCGTACCTCAAGCGCGGCACCGACTCGCGCTCGCTGACCAGCGAGGAGCAGATGTTCACGGTCACCCTCGAGGAGGCCCTGGCCATCTACGCCCAGCCCAAGCAGCGCGGCCGGGCCGCCGCCGCGCCGCCGCTCAAGGAGCTGGGCACCGACCCGGTCAGCGAGCGCCCGGTGGTGGTCAAGGACGGCCGCTTCGGGCCGTACGTCACCGATGGCGAGACCAACGCGACGCTCCGCAAGGACGACGAGGTCGAGACCATCACGCCCGAGCGCGGCTACGAGCTGCTCGCCGAGAAGCGGGCGCGCGGACCGGTGAAGAAGACGGCGAAGAAGGCCCCGGCCAAGAAGGCGACCGCGAAGAAGACGGTCGCGAAGAAGGCCACCGCCACCAAGACGGCGGCGGCCAAGACCGCGGCCACCAAGACGACGGCGACGAAGACGGCGACCAAGACGACGGCGAAGGCCGCGGCCAAGAAGACGGCCACCAAGAAGGCCGCCGCGGGCAAGACCACCGTCACCGACGAGGGCTGACCCTCCGCCAGTGGCACCGGGCCCGCGCCTCCGCTCCGGAGGCGCGGGCCCGCGCCGTGTGCGCGGAGCGTCACAACCGTGCAATGACCGGGATCCGGAACCCCGCTCACCCTTTTGCGGCAAGCGCCGACCGCTACGCTGACCGTATGACGAGCGAGGAGCAGCCCACCCCCAGCGCCGCCCCGGCCGCCAGAGCCGGCGCGCCCGACCTTCCCGAGGTCGCGCCCGCCGGGACCCCCGGTGAACGGGCCCGCGCGCTGCTGCGGACGCGCCCGTACCGCCGGCTCTGGACCACCCAGCTGATCGGGGGCACCGCCGACCGGCTCGGTCTGCTGGTGCTGCTCGCGCTCACCGTGACCGCCACCGCCCTCGGCGGCCAGTTCGGCGACCTGCCGCGCAGCCTCGGCTTCGCCGTCGCCGCCGTCTTCGCCGCCCGGCTGGCCGCCACCGTGCTGGTCGGCGCCGCTCTGCTCGGCCCGGTGCACCGACTGCTCACCGGCCCGCTGGACCGCCGCTGGACGCTGTTCGGCGCGGACGCGCTGCGCGCCGTGCTGATCGGCGTCGCGCCGTGGTGGGTCGTCTGGCTGGGCTCCGGCCCGAAGCCCTCCGGCGGTGCGACGTACGTCCTGCTCGCCACCGTTTTCCTGACCGGGGCCGCCGAACGCGTCTGGGCGATCGCCAAGGCCGCCGCCGTCCCCGGCCTGCTGCCGCCGGGCAACCCGTACGCTCCGGCCGCCGAGCAGCGCCCGTCCGCCGCCAACCTGCAGACCGTCCGGACGCTGGACCGTCGCACCGGCTGGGCCACCGTGCCGGTCGCGGCCGCCGCGCTGATCGCGCTCACCCTCGTCGGCAACATCTTCGCGGCCCTCGGCTCGGACTGGCTGCGCGCCCACCAGCTCACCTTCGCCGCCCTCGGTTCGGCCGCCCTGTTCACGGCCTCGGCCGTCCGGGTGTACCTGCAGCAGCTGTCCGGTGGTCCGGTGCCGGTCGCCCCGCACTCGCCGCTGCAGGGCCTGCGCGCCCCGACCGACGCGACGCCCGGCCCCGCCCTGAACAAGGGCCGCACCGGCTCCGCCCCGTACTTCACCTTCTCCGTCGCCGCCGGGTACGCCTCGATGGCGGGCGTCGCCGCGCTGGCGCTGCTGACCGCCGCCGAGCACCGGGCCGGGCCGATCGGCTACGGCCTGCTGGTGCTCGTCGCCGCCGCCACGCCCGCGCTCGGCGCCCGGCTCACCCGGGCCACCCTGCCCGCGCTCTCCCGCCGCCGACTGCTGGCGCTGGCGCTGCTGACCGAGGGCGTGGCGCTGATCCTGGCCGGCCTGGTGCTGGACTTCGTCCTCGTCCTGCTGCTGACCGTGCTCGCCGGGCTGGCCGCCGGGATCACCGTCTCGGCCGGGCGTACCCTGCTCGCCCAGGAGGTCGAGGAGGCCCGGCTGCCCGAGGTCACCGAGCACCTGCACGCGGTGCTGCGGGCCGTGGTGGGCACCGCGCTGGTTGCCGTCCCGCTGATCGCCGCCGCCTACGGGGACGTCGAGTACGGCCGGATCGAGCCCGGCTCGTTCACCTTCATTCACGGCGGTGCGGCCCTCGCGGTGGCCACCACCGGGCTGCTGACCCTCGTCCTCGCGGCCGTCGTGCTGCTCAAGACCGACGACCGCCGGGGCACCACCCCCTTCGTCCGTGAGCTGGTGGACGCCGTACGCGGCGGCACCGGGCTCGCCTCGCACCGCACCACCGGCACCGGCTTCTTCATCGCCCTGGAGGGCGGCGACGGCGCCGGCAAGTCCACCCAGGCCCAGGCGCTCGCCGAGTGGATCCGGGGCAAGGGCCACGAGGTGGTGCTCACCCGCGAGCCCGGCGGCAGCCCGGTCGGGCAGCGGCTGCGCGGCCTCGTCCTGGACGTCGGCAACACCGGACTGTCGCACCGCGCCGAGGCGCTGATCTACGCCGCCGACCGCGCCGAGCACGTCGAGAACGTCATCCGGCCCGCGCTGGCCCGCGGCGCCGTCGTGATCACCGACCGGTACATGGACTCCTCCATCGCCTACCAGGGCGCCGGCCGCGACCTGGCCGCGACCGAGGTGGCCCGGATCTCGCGCTGGGCGACCGGCGGACTGGTGCCCGACCTGACCGTCGTCCTGGACGTGGATCCGAGCAAGGCCCGGGAGCGGTTCACCGAGGCGCTGGACCGGCTGGAGTCCGAGCCGACCGAGTTCCACCAGCGGGTGCGGTCCGGCTTCCTCGCCCTGGCGGCCGCCGACCCGGCGCGCTACCTGGTCGTCGACGGCAGCCAGCAGCCCGCCTTCGTCACCACCGCGATCCGGCACCGGCTCGACCGCGAGCTGCCGCTCTCCGAGCAGGAGAAGGCCGCCCGCGTCGAGCGGGAGCGGCTGGCCCGCGAGGAGGCCGAGCGCCGCGCCGCCGAGGAGGCCCGGAAGAAGGCCGAGGCGGAGGCCGCCGAGCGCAAGCGGCTGGAGCTGCTGGAGCAGCTCCGGGCCGAGCAGGCGGAGAAGGAACGGCTGGCCAAGGAGGAGGCCGAGCGGGTCGCCGCCGAGGCCGCCCGCAAGGCGGCCGAGGAGGCCCGGCTCCGGGCGGAGGAGGAAGCCCGCCGGCAGGCCGAGGAGGAGGCGAAGCTGCGGGCCGCTGAGGAGGCCCGGCTGGCCGCCGAGGCCGCCGAGCGCAAGCGGCGTGCCGAGGAGGCCGCCGTCCAGGCGGAGCTCCAGCGGCAGCGCGATCTTCAGCGCGAGGAGCAGCGGCGGCGGGCCGAAGAGGCCCTGCAGCGGGCCGAGGAGGCCCGGCTGGCGCAGGCCGCCGCGCTCGCCGCTGCCGCTGCCGCCGCCGAGAGCGCGGCCGACCGGGCGGACCGGACGGCTCCGGGGGACGCGGTGACCACCGAACTGCGGGTGGTGAAGGACAGTGACGAGGCCACCCAGGAGATCTCCGAGCGGGACCGCCGGGCGGCTGCCCGGGCGGCCGAGGAGGCGGAGGCGGCGAGGGCCGCAGCGGCCCCCGCGGCCGACGAGACGGCGAAGCTGCCGGTTGTTCCCGCCGCCGCGGGCGACGAGACCACCGTGCTGCCCCGGGTGCCCTCGGCGGACGCCGACCGGACCGCGGTGCTGCCCCGGGTCGAGCCGGACCGCCCGGCCGACCGCCTCCCGCCGGGCCTCTGGCGGGAGGAGCCGGCCGACAGCACCCGCGAGCTGCCGGTGGTCGAGGAGCAGCCGCCGGCCACCGAGCCGCGCCCCCGGCCGTCCTGGGCCGAGGAGACCCCGATGGACGACCTGCCGAGCCTCACCGACACCCTGCTCGGCTCGCGCGACGAATGGGCCCGCTGGAACCAGGGCGGCCCGGCCGACCAGCAGGGCCCGCAGGACCAGGGTGCGCCGTACGGCGGCCAGGGCGGCCAGGGTGGTCAGGGCGGCGGGGCCCGGAGTGGCGACAGGGGTGAGGGCAAGGGCAAGGGCCGTCGCTGGGGCCGCCGGGGCTGACCCGGCCGGGGGTCGGCCCCCGGGGCGTTGGGCGTAGGACGCGGGCGGTGCGGTCGGAGCGGGTCTCCGGCGGCGCCGCCCGCTGTCGTGGCGGGCACGTATGCTCGACGGCGGGGAAGAGCGCCGGGAGCGCAGCCGTACCGAGCTTGGGAGCAGCAGTGGCCGTCTGGGACGACCTGGTGGGTCAGGACCGGGTGGTCGAACAGCTGACCGCCGCCGCCCGGGCGGCCGGAGCGGCGGTCGCCGCCGGGCGCGGTGCCGCACCGGAGCCGGGCACCAACGCCTCCCTGATGACACACGCCTGGCTGTTCACCGGCCCGCCCGGGGCCGGCCAGACCACCGCCGCCCGCGCCTTCGCGGCCGCCCTGCAGTGCACCAGCCCGGACCTCGCGCTCGGCGGCACGCCCGGCTGCGGGTTCTGCGACGGCTGCCACACCGTGATGGCGGGCAGCCACGCCGACGTCAAGTACGTCCGCACCGACGGTCTGTCGATCGGCGTCGGCGACATGCGCGCCCTCGTCCTGCGCGCCTCCAGCTACCCGACCGGCGGCCGCTGGTCGGTGATCCTGGTGGACGCCGCCCACCGGCTGACCGAGGCCGCCGCCAACGCCCTGCTCAAGGGCGTGGAGGAGCCGTCCCCGCGCACCGTCTGGCTGCTCTGCGCGCCCTCGGTCCAGGACGTACTGCCGACCATCCGCTCACGCTGCCGCCTGCTGGTGCTGCGGACGCCCGCCGCCGAGGCCGTCGCCGACACGCTGGTCCGCCGCGACGGCGTCGACCCGGAGACGGCCCGGCTGGCCGCGCTCGCCGGGCAGGGGGACGTCGACCGCGCCCGCCGGCTGGCCGTCGACGAGCAGGCGCGCAACCGCCGGACCGAGGTGCTGCGCATCCCGCTGGAGGTCGGTGACATCGGCGGCTGCCTGGCGGCCGCCCAGCGCCTGGTCGACACCGCCAAGGCCGACGCCGAGGCGCTCGCGGAGACGCAGGACGCCAAGGAGACCGACGACCTGAAGGCCGCGTACGGCGCGGCCGAGGGCAGCAAGGCCCCGCGCGGCATGGCCGGGGCGGTCAAGGAACTGGAGAAGCGGCAGAAGAGCCGTGCCACCCGGACCCGCCGGGAGACGCTCGGCGTCGCCCTGCTCGACCTGCTCGGCTTCTACCGGGATGTGCTCGCCCTCCAGCTCGGCTCGACCGGTGCGCTGGCCAACGAGGACCAGCGCCAGGCCCTGAACCGGGTCGCGGCGGCCGGTCCGCCGGAGGGCACGCTGCGGCGGATCGAGGCGGTGCTCGCCTGTCGGCGGGCGCTGGACCGCAACGTCGACCCGCTGCTCGCCGTCGAGGCGATGACGGTGGCCCTGCGGGCGGGCTGAGGCCGGTCCGGGACCACCGGGCCCTCGCCGGTCCGGCCGGGCTGCTGGGCCGTCGGGCCGCCGGGTACGGCTTCACGTCCTATCCGTTGTCCCACCTTCGAGTGAACGGGCGGTACGCGCCGGGCACACCCGCGTGTGACCGTCGGGTCGTCTTGCACGCTGGGGGCCGACTGCGCCCCGACGCCGGGGCCGTCGCGTCCCGTACGGCGCCGGCCGGTCCGGTGTCCGGCCCTCGTCCCGAGGTGGTGCGTCCCATGGTCCGTTCGCTCCTCGTCGTTCCCCTGCTGGCCGCGGCCGCCGTGGGCGGTGTCTGGCTGGCGCGCGGTGCGCTGCTGCGCTGGCGCGACCTGCGGGCCGCCGAGACGTACGAGCTGACCAGCGACCGGCGGCCGATGCTGCTTCGGACGCTCGGGGCGATGGCGTGCGGGGTCTGCGTCACGGCGCTGACCCTGCTGACGGCCTTCGGGGTGCTCGGCAGCCTCGGCGGACCGGACTCGGGGCAGGAAGGGGCACAGCTCGCCGTCGAGGACGAGGCCGACTGGGGCGCCGGGACCGTCGGTGGCGGCGCCCGGCAGGCAGCGCCGCCCGCAGCCGGGGTCCCGGCCCCCGACCCCGCCGCGGTCCCCGAGGCCGCTCCTCCGCCCGCCGCCGCCCAGGTGGTCAGCCGGTTCGACAGCGTCGGCCACCCGAGCGGCGGCGAACTGCTGCAGTCCGTCGTTCTCGGCCCGGACGGGCAGCCGCGCAACGTCCGGGTCTGGCTGCCCGCGCAGTACGCCAATGACCAGAACGCCCGTTTCCCGGTGGTGGTGATGCACGCCGCCACCCCGCGCAAGACCGCCGACGCCGAGGTCCCCGACGTCTTCGACGGCCTCAGCTCCGCCGTCCAGACCGGCAAGGCCCGCCCGTTCATCCTGGTCGCCCCCGAGGCGCCGAACGGCACCGCGCACCCCTGCGACCTGGTCGCCGCCGCCCCGCAGGCCGTCGCCGACGACGCCACGCTGCGCTCGGCCATCGCCGCCGCCTTCCGGACCCTGCCGCCCGGCCCGGCCTCCTGGGCCGCCCTCGGCGTCGAGGGCGGCGCGCCCTGCGCCGCGGCCGCCGGGCTGGCCCGCCCCGATCTGTACGGCGCGGCCGCGGCGATCTCCGGGCGGTACGACACCGCCGCGCTGGCCCGGACCGGAGCCGAGGCGCCCGCCGACGCCGCTCCCCGGCTGCTGCTGGCCGCCGCCAAGGCGGACAGCGCGGGGCTGGACGCGGCCCGCAAGCTCCAGGCCGCGCTGCGCGGCGGCACCGGTTCGGCGGCCCGCGCCGATGTGCGGATCTCCGACAATGTGCAGGACTACTCGCCGGAGCGGGAACGGCTGCGGCTGGTCCGGCAGGCGGCCCAGTACCTGGCCGAGACGCTGGCCAAGGCATCCTGATCACCGCTGCGGCGGCCACCACGCTTCGCGGTACCCGGGCGGTCCCGGGGCCACCGGACTCGAACACCTGAGGGGACCAGATGAAGGCCACGAAGCACGCCCCGGTCGCGAGGCAGGCCCCGGCCGTGGGACGTGCTCCGGGCATGAGACGCGTTCCGGCCGTGCGACGTGTTCCGGTGGCGAGGCACGCCCTGGCGGCCGTGCTGGCCGCGGCCGGGATGCTGGCCGGGGGGTGCAGCTCCGCCTCCTCCGGGCCGGAGGCGCCCCCCTCGGCCGCCGCCGGGCCCGCTGCCGCCGGCTCCGGCTCCGGCCCGGCTTCCCCCTCCGCCGGAGCGTCCCGCCCCAGGGTCACGCCGCTGGAGCCGCTGCCCGCGGCCGTGCCCGCCGCGCTGGCGTCGTACTACGGCCAGCGGCTCGCCTGGCAGCCGTGCGACGAGGGCTTCGAGTGCGCCACCTTCCGGGTGCCGCTGGACTACGACCACCCGGCGGGCGGGGACCTCGTCCTGGCGGCCGTCCGGGTCCGGGCCGAGCCGGTCGAGCCGGGGGCGCCGGGCGCGTCGGGGGTGTCGAAGGGACCCGAGGGATCGGTGGGATCAGGCCGCCGGCTTGGCTCGCTGCTGCTCAACCCCGGCGGCCCCGGCGGCTCGGCGGTCGATTACGTGAAGGCCGTCGCCGGGACGTACGACAGCGGCGTGCGCGCCCGGTACGACCTGGTCGGCCTCGACCCGCGCGGGGTCGGCCGCAGCAGCCCCGTGACCTGCCTGAGCAATCAGCGGATGGACGCCTACACCGCCGTCGACACCACCCCCGACGACCAGGCCGAGACGGACGCCCTGGTGGCCGCGGACAAGGAGTTCGCCGAGGGCTGCGAGGAGCGGGCCGGTGCCGAGCTCGGCCACCTCGGCACCGTCGAGGCGGCCCGCGACATGGACGTGCTGCGGGCGCTGCTCGGCGACGAGCGGCTGAACTACGTCGGCAAGTCCTACGGCACTTTCCTCGGAGCCACCTATGCCGGGCTCTTTCCCACCCGGACCGGCCGGATGGTGCTGGACGGCGCGATGGACCCGTCGCTCGACTCGCTCGACGGCAACCTGACCCAGGCCGGCGGCTTCGAGACCGCCTGGGCGGCCTTCGCCAAGGACTGCGCCAAGCACGAGGACTGCCCGCTCGGCCGGACCGAGCAGCAGGTCGGCGAGCAGCTCACCGCCCTGTTCAAGTCGCTCGACACCCAGCCGCTGGTCACCCCCGACTCCGGCCGCCTGCTGACCGAGTCCCGGGCGACCACCGGCGTCATCCAGGCGATGTACGCCGACTTCCTCTGGCCCGATCTGCGTGCCGCGCTCGCCGAGGCCAAGGCGGGCGACGGCACCGGTCTGCTGAAGCTGTCCGACTCGTACTACGGACGCCGCCCGGACGGCTCGTACCCCAACCTGATGTTCGCCAACACGGCGGTGAACTGCCTCGACCTGCCCGCACCGTTCACCGGCCCGGCGGAGGCCCAGCAGGCGGTGCCCGCCTTCGAGCGGACCTCGCCGCACTTCGGCCGCGACATGGCCTGGATGGCGCTGACCTGCACCTACTGGCCGGTCAAGGCCACCGGTGCCGCGCACACAGTCCGGGCCGCCGGCGCTCCCCCGATCGTCGTCGTCGGCACCACCCGCGACCCGGCCACCCCGTACGCGTGGGCGCAGTCGCTGGCCGGGCAACTGCAGTCCGGCCACCTGCTGACCTACGACGGCGACGGCCACACCGCGTACGGCCGCCAGAACGCCTGCGTGGACGACGCCGTCAACGCCTATCTGCTGAGGGGCGGGCCGCCCGAGAAGGGGAAGCGCTGCGGGGGCTGATATTCGCTTCAACCGCCGCCCGGTGCGAAGTTACGATGAGCGCCCGCCACCCCCTGCCGCACCCCACACCCTCATCGGAGCGCACCGTGCTCGGAGTCAACGACCTGGCGACGTATGTCCTCGGCGCCCTCGTCATCGTCCTTCTCCCCGGCCCCAACTCCCTGTACGTGCTGTCCGTCGCCGCCCGCAAGGGCGTCCGGACCGGCTACACCGCGGCCGCCGGCGTCTTCGTCGGAGACCTCACTCTGATCAGCCTCACCTCGCTGGGCGCCGCCTCGCTGCTGGAGGCCAACCCGGCCGTCTTCGCCGTGGTGAAGTTCGGCGGCGCCGCGTACCTGCTCTGGATCGGCATCGGCATGCTTCGCGCCGCTCGCCAGCTCTGGCGCGAACGCCGTGCCGACGACCCCGCCGCAACCGCTGCCGGGCCCGCCCCGGAGGCCGTCGAGCGCCCGTTCCGCAGGGCCCTGGTGATCAGCCTGCTGAACCCGAAGGCGATCCTCTTCCTGCTCTCCTTCTTCACGCAGTTCGTGGACCCGTCCTACGGCCGGCCCGCCCTCTCCTTCGCCCTGCTCGGCGGCGTCCTGCAGACCTTCAGCCTGCTCTACCTCTCCATGCTGATCTTCGCGGGCACCACCCTCGCCACCGCCTTCCGCCGGCGCAAGCGGCTCTCCGCAGGCCTCACCAGCGGCGTCGCCGTCCTCTTCGCCGGCTTCGCCGCCAAGCTCGCCGTCTCCTCGACCTGAGCCCCGCCACTGTTACCCGGTACGGATCACCTCCGAACCTGTGTAGACTTGCCGCCGTTGCCGCTGCACTGCGTCAACGGTGCCGCCTTAGCTCAGTTGGCCAGAGCAACGCACTCGTAATGCGTAGGTCATGGGTTCGAATCCCATAGGCGGCTCAGAATCGGCCCAGGTCACATAGCCCGTGACCTGGGCCTTTGTTGTTCCTTGGCTGGCCGTCAGGCGTCGGCAGCGTGCTACAGGACCGCTTGCGTGAGCGATGCGTGAGCACGGGTGTTGATCTCGGTCCGACCCCTGGCCTTCTTGGCCTTGGACTTCTCCTTCTTCGCGGCCTTCCGCTGGAGGGGCGAGCTTCGCGGCGGCCTCGGCGGCATCCTTGGCGATCTCGGGCAGGACGCTGGTACTTCTCCGCCTTCACCACCCCTACCCACGCCCGAGCCGAACTGCGAGCCGCCGCACCCTCGCGCGCAGGACGACTGACCGCTTCGCCGCCCATGTGCAGGCCACCGTCCTCGCCCAGGTCGAATTCCGCTGGCCAATCGCCCTGCCGAGCCCTCACCGAAGCCGCCCAGCAATGGGAGCTGACCGGCGCCGACCGACCCCGTCGAAGTCCTCTTCTGGTGCCTGCACCACGCCACCAACGACCGCATCGACCAACGCGCCCGCATCGCGCTCACTCGCAGCGGCCGTCGCGCCACCACGACGACCGCACTCACGACACCCGCCGTGCAGACCGACACCAAGGCTGCCAACAACCGCACCCGCCGAACGCCAACCCGGCAAGGAGAAGCAGATACGCCGGGCCTCGCCCGAGCGCCGACAGCGCTGCGGGCGGCCACCAGCTGATGGCCGCCCGCAGGGGCTCCGTCAGTTCTTGAGCGTGGCGTTCAGATATGCCTGCACCGGCTCGAAGATCCCGTACGGCACGTACTCGGGGATCTCTGGAAGCGCCACCCACGCCAGTGCGTCCAGTTCTCGTGGGTCACCGACGGCAGCGGCGCCGCTGATGATCTCGCAGACCGTGTACGACATCCACCGGCCAGTTTCTGGGTGAACGCGCTCGCCGAGGACCTTGATGGCAGCCACGTTCATCCCCGTCTCCTCCGCAGTCTCGCGGACAGCCGCTTGCTCGGGAGACTCGCCGGGCTCGATCTTGCCTGCCGGGAACTGCCACAAGAGCCGGCCCTCGCTGACCCAGCGCCGGACCATCAGCACCCGACCCTCTCGGATCACGATCGCGGCAGCGACACCTGGCGGCCCCTCTGAAGGCGGGAGCATCGGCTAATCCCTCTCCGCCGCTGAGGCCGCCACGGGGCGGAGCAGGTCGAGGACATGGGTCCAGTTGTACTTGTCACGGCCCCCGCCGGCCTTGGGCTTGTGGGGGACGTAGTCGCCGAGCAGGACGCCCATCGACCGGAGGCGGGTGAGGCTCTCCGCGTACGCGGGGTGCGCGGCTTGGGCGGAGTTGACGTAGGGCTGGACGGCCACCGGGATGCCGAGGCCGTACGCCTCGCAGAGGATGCCGAGCGCGAGGGTGTCCGAGATGCCAGCGGCCCACTTGTTGATGGTGTTGAAGGTGGCCGGGGCGACCGCGATCGCGTCGGCCGGGGGCAGTGGCTGGGGGATGCTCGGCGTTCGCCAGGCTGAGCGGATCGGGTAGCCGGTCTGGGCTTCGACGGCTTCCTGGTCTATGAATCCGAGCCCGTTCGGGGTCGCGATCACGCCGACTCCCCAGCCCTCGGCATGGGCAGCGGTGATCAGTTCGCCCACTCCGTCGGCGATGCCCGACGCGCAGACGACGACATAGAGGAACGGCTCGCGGTGCTCGGTCAAACCTGGACTCCCAACTCCTGGCAGAAACGGCGAAGCTCCGGGACGGCACCGCGCCGGTCGCGAGCGGCCATGTCACCGGCCAGCTCCAGCACGCTGGGCCGTCGACGGATGTCCTCCGAGGCACAGCTCTCCGCGATCCTGAGCGCTTTGTATCCCTCGGCCAGTCTGCCCTGCTGGCTGTAGGCCCGTGCAGCCTCCACCCACAGTGCCGCCCGGCGCTCGGGGACCGGGATGCGCCTGCGCATCAGCGGCTGGGCGGCTTCCAGCGCCGTTCCCGCGTCGCCGAGGACTACCGAGGCGCTCACCGAGTGGAGCGCGACGTTGGTCGGACTGAAGTTCGCCCAGGCTTCGGGGCCGTCGAGGTCGACGTAGCGCGCGACCTCCTGAGCTTCGGCGAGAAACTCGGCGGTCGTGGCACGGTCGCCGCCGGCGCTCGCCGCCGTAACGCCGCGAAGGAGCATGAGCCCCAGCGCGGCGAGGTACTCAGGCGGGCGCCGGTCGTAGCTGCCGGAGAGCTGGTCGGCGGTGTGCCGGATGAGGGTGACGGCCGGCGCGGTGTGCCGGTCGCGCGCGAGGACATGCGCCTGGACACGGACGCTGGAGGCCATCACCACGGGGTCGGCGCTCCGCTCGGCCTCGGCCATGGCACGGCCGACCGCCAGCCAGGCGTTGCCGTGGTCTCCGAGCTTGAGCAGCAGGCTCACCGCGGTCTGGTACGCCGTCGCGAGGAGCCCGGACAGGGCTTGATCGCCGCCGCGGGAGGCGTCCTGGGCCTGGCGAAGGTCGGCGATCAGCGACGGCAACGCGCCTTCGAGCTCGGCGTACCGGCAGGTGTAGAAGAGCCTCCGCGCCTGGGAGAGCCGGGATGCGAGTGCGGCCAGGGGTTGTGGCGCGTGCTCAGCTGGAACGGGTCCGGGCAGCAGTGCCTGGACCAGCTCTATCCCCACGCGAGGAGTAGGTGTCGGGGCCGCGAGCGCGACGACGCTCGCGGCCAAGAAATTGCGACGGTGCATGTCGTCCGTCCTGCTGTCCGCACTGGTATGGGAGGACAGGCCGAGGCTTCCCAGCGGGATGTCGAGCACGGCTGCGACAGCGCGCAGGACATCGATGTCCTGCGTCCCCTTGCCGCTCTCCAACCGGCTGATCTTCGACTGGTGGTAGCCCAGTTCGGTGGCCACGTCCGCCTGCGACCGCCCACTCAACACCCGTGCGCGGCGGATTACTTCTCCGATCCCGCCCGCTGCGGAGTGTCCTTTGGCCGTCTGCGACATGGCTTCTCCTGCCAATGCTGATCCTGCCTGGTGAGCCGAGCGTAGCCGCACCAGGACAACCCGTCATGCACGATCTGCATGGATCATGCACGCGGAGCCCATGCCCTAACCGTTGTGCATCGAGATGGAGTTGTCTGGTCGTCAGCAGCTCGACCACCCTCGCGGCTTGCGGTTCCCCGCTCCCGCATGACCGAGGCCCATCTGCGGTCTCGCGCATGCGCGGCTTTACCCAGTGGCTAAGGAGAAGCGCCGATGACCCTTCGCTCGGACGCACAGAGGGGCGCCACCACGCACCAGCGGGACGCAGTGGCTGTTCCTCTCGCTTCGGAAGACGGCCGGGCGTCGAACACAACCGCGAGCCCCGCAGACCGCGCCGCCGCGCGTCGCGAGGGCCTCGCCACCGCCAGCACCCACGCCCGAGAGGTCCTCGACCGCCACCAGTTCGAGGACGGCCGGTGCAGCGACGGCTGCGGCCCCTGGCCCTGCAACAGCGTTGTCGACGCGGTCCAAGCCTGCGATGGTGACCAGTGATCTCCTCCACTCACGCCCGACGTATCTCGTTCATCGGTACCAGGCGCGACCACGTCCCACCAGCCCGGGAAGCCGTCGTCCGAGTCGCCCGCTCGTGGGGGATCGACCCGACTTCGCTTGGCGACATCGCTCTGGTCGCCGACGAGCTGCTCGCTAACGCGGTCATCCACGCGCCGGGGAGACTGCTTGCCGGAATTTACCTGTCACCGGACGGGGACCGTGTGGTGATCGAGGTGTACGACCCGTCGCGCCGGATGCCCACCGGGGCCGCCAACTTCGGCAACGACGAACTGACTACCGGTCGCGGCATGTTGCTGATCGAGGGTCTGTCGGAGACCTGGGGCGCGGAGCCGACGACCCATGGCAAGAAGGTCTGGGCTGAACTGGCGGTGCCCGCTGTCGCGGTACCCGAGCACCCTCGTTCGACCCGAAGGGCGGCGCTCATCGCCAGCCTCGTCCGCACCGACCGTCCCAGGCCCCGTCCCCACGTGCCCGCCTGGCCAAGCGCCCGCGCGTACAGGTGGTTCTCGCAGCACCGCTCGCCACGTGCCCACCGACTCCGCCCGTACCGATGCAGGCACACCGGCCGGGCGGTGACGGGGCCGGTCGCCCTTTCCCCCGGGGGCGGCCGGCCCAACCCCAGGTGACCTGCCCGACACAGCCGTATCTGCTCCACCCCAACTCGGCTCTACGGAAGGATGGATGGATGAGTGACTGGGAGTTTGTGAAGGACAGAACGGCCACACAGGGCGCGGTGTGGAGGTCCACCGACGGCCTGCTCTACAAGCGGACCGGCGGCGAGGATCTGCGGGTTGAGACCGAGTTCCAGCAGCTGGCCGCCGGCCTTGGTTACCCGGTGCCGGAGATCGTCGACAGTGGCTCGGAGAACGAGAGCTACTTCGTCATCGAGCGCGCCATCGGCGACAGCTCGCTGCACGAGGAGGCGCTGGCCGACGCCAGGCAGAACGGTCAGGTCAGCTACCAGGTGATCAGCACGGCGGCGGCCGTCGCATCGAAGCTCCTGCAGGCCCAGGCGAGGCACCCCCTCCCCGCCACTCAGTGGTTCGAGAAGGCGGCCTTCGCGGCCGAGGTCTTCGAGGAGAACCCGGACTTCGACACCCCGCGCGTCCACGAGGCGGTCAAGCACGCCCTCGACCGGCTGGCCCGGCTCCCGATGGTGCACGGGCATCTCGACTACGGCCTGCCCAACGTCCTCCAGGCCGGGGTCATCGACTGGCAGCACCACGGACCGGTCCCGCTCGGCTACGACGTCTACCCCGCGCTCGACATCGTGGCCTTCAAGGGCGGCGGCAAGGGCTACAGCATCACCCCGGAACAGCGCACCGCCTACACCGCGGCCCTCGACGAGACCACCGCGTCCCTGATCGGGCAGCGGGTCAGCGAGCACCTGGGCGACTTCCTGCTCGTCAAGTGCTTCTTCTTCCTCGCCCTCATGCGGCCCACCGACCCCACGCGGCACGACAAGCACATCAAGTGGCAGTACCGCCGCACCCTCTTCACGATGGGACTTGATCAGTATGAGTCGTCCAACACGATCGACACCGGCACCTTCCCCACTCTGGAACGGTTCGCCGCTGAACACCGGTAGGCCGGTTCCCACCGTTCGCGACCGCGACTACCTGATGGACCACCACGGAGTCGTCTTCAAGGTCATCGGCGACAGCCACCCCGGCAGCCACTACCTCGGCTACGTCAAGTACCACCCTGACGAGAAGGGCGACCGTCGGCTCTTCGACCGGACCTACCGGCAGAACAGCGTCGTGTCGAAGTCCTTCGGCATCCTCGCCGGCAGGCCGGAGTGCTACGTCTACTCCGACACCCTCGGCTGCGTCATCACCGGCATCCCGCGCGAGGACGTGGCCGTCCACTACTCCTGCCGCCAGGCCCTCGCCGCCATCCACGAGGACCCCGGAGCGGTCGCCGACAACCCGGCAGGCAAGGACCTCCTGGCGATCACCGAGTGGATCACCGCGAACGACGCCCAGGGCCTGATCGGCGTCACCGGCTCCTTCCTCGTCGGCTGCTTCAACGACCGCTCCGACATCGACCTCGTCTGCTACGGACCCGAGGGCTACCAGGCCGCCCAGGAGCTCTTCCAGCAGACCGACCTGATCCGGCCGTACGACGGAGACGACCTCACCCGGCTGTACATCCGCCGGGCGAAGTACATGGAGGGCAGCTCATTCGACGCCCTCATCAAGCAGGAACGCCGCAAGCTCCAAGGACTCACCGCCAACGCCGGCGCGCACATCAACTGCGAACCCATCCGCTCCGACCGCGACAAGACCTTCGCCCGGATCTCCTCCAAGGAGATCGGCGAGATCTCGCTCCTCGCCAAGATCACCGACCACGCCGAAGGTCTCACCACCCCGGCCGTCTACGGGATCAAGGTCAAGACCATCCTCAGCTCGACCATCGACGAGGCCGACTCCTTCGCCCGCCGGATCACCCACATGCGCTCGTACCTCGGCGCCTACACCGGCGCTTTCAGGTCCGGCGACACCGTGCACCTGTCCGGCAAGCTCGTCCACACCCAGGACGGCGAACACAGCGGCTTCGGCATCGAACTCACCCCCTGGACCGTCAGCGGTTCCTACGTCGCCAACCTCGCCGGATAGGAGCCTCGTCTTGCCCCTGCTCGTCATCCGACACGCCGAGTCCGTCGAGAACGCCGACAAGTACAACGGCTTCTACCAGGACCCCCGCCCCTACAGCGGAGCCGCCGCCCATGCCATCTCCCGCACCATCGTCGGCCTGACCCCGCGCGGCTTCCGGCAGGCCCAGTGGCTCGCCGAGGTCCTCCCGCAGCTCGCGGGCCCCGGGCCCCACGTCTACACCTCGACCTACCGCAGGGCGATCGACACCGCCGCGATCGCCCTGCCGGCCCTCCCCGATGGCTGGCCCCGGCAGACCGCGCTCCTGGACGAGCAGCACTACGGCGACGCCACCTACATGACCAAACGCGAGCTCTACGACAGCTACCCCGCACTCGCCGAGGACCGCCGCCTGCGCAAGCACATCTGGACCGCGCCGGGCGGCGGCGAGTCGCTCGCCGAGGGCGTGCTCAAGCGGGCCGCCGAGTTCGTCGCCCTCGCCCAGGCCGAACTCCAGGAATCGCGCACCGTTGTCGCCTTCACCCACCAGACCGCCGCAGTGGCCCTTCGATCCCTGCTCGAATCCTGCACCTTGACCGAGATCCTCGCTGAGGAGCGGAAGGGCAAGATGCCCAACGCCGCGATCCTCCACTACGAGCTAAACGACGGCCGGTTCACTCGGATGGGAACCACGACCCCGCCGATCTAGGAGGAGCCCGTGCGACACCTGTTCCTCAATGGGCCCGTCCAGAACGGGCCCTTCACCTTCGCCACCCGCCCCGGCAAGGCCGTCGGCATCCGCCTCGCCGCCGCGCTCAACGCCATCCTCGGGTTACCGCCCGCACCCCACCTGTGGAACACCGTCACCCTCGCCGGGGACCTCCGCCACCGTGAGGCCAACGGCCCGAGGATCCCCCGCCAGCGCTTCGAGGCCGACCTGATAGCCGACAAGTACCCGCCCGGGCAGCCCCCGGTGGGTGGCATCATGACCGACACCGACGTCGAGGTCGTCGGCCTCGCCCTGGAGATGATCGAGAACAACCTCCGCGCCCGCACCCTCACCATCAGCCGCGAGACCGTCCCCACGTGCCGGGCCTGCGGTCACATGACCGGCACCGGCGGCCATCCCTGCAACGCCTGCGGCAGCACCGACACCGAAGACCGTACGGGCCTCCACCTCGTCGCCGAGCTCGCGAAGGACCGCCCCGTCCTCGACCGCTCGGACATCCACGCCAGCCACCGCCAGCAGCCCAAGCACCTGCAGCACACCGCCGCCAACGTCGCTGAGCGGTTGATCCTCTCCCGAACTCGTGACCACGGCATCGACCTCTCGCCCCTCGGCCTCAACGGCCTCGTCCTCGACCCGCGCGTCGGTATCCACGCCACCGTCCTCGCCGCAGCCCGCCGGCACGAAGCGGACACGGCCGTCATGACCATCACCGAGAACGCGGCCAACCACATCGCCGCCCATGGCCAGCACTTCCGCGAACACGGCGGCACTCGCCTTCAGTACGCCTTGCACGGTCACCTCCCCTACGACCACACGGCAAGCCTGCAGCCGCTGTACGAGGCATACCGGGCCACCCAGGTGATCAAGGGCGGCTTCGAAGAGTGGTTCCTACCGCTCTTCTCCCTGCGGGCCAAGACCGGAACCCGGCCGGACCAGCTGCCCGCGCTCTTCAAGCAATACATGCGGGCACACCTGGCCAAGCCTGTTGCACTCGACGTGGCTGTCTTCGAAGCCGTTCGGCGCTCGGTCTCCGCCGGTGACACGGAATGGATCACGAACAAGCAGGCGCTGGCCAGCGTGATGGCTGCCCATGAGACCGCGCTGGCTGCCGCTGCGGAGATCTGACGAGCAGGTCCGGCGTACCCGTTGCTCTCTGCATGAACGCTCTCCGGGAGTGCCTCTCCTGGACGCCCTACCCACGAGGAGGACCGTCGCTCTTGGGTAGGCATGCGTACTGCAACGACCCGAACGAGCCCCAGCGTGCCTCACTCGCGGATACAGAGAGTGGTACCTGCGGAACGCACTGTCAATTGATCGTAGTCGAGCTTGGGGCGGCCGCCGAAGTGCCCGCTGTAGGGTCGAGCCGTGGCAACTCTCGCGCTCTTCGACATCGACAAGCAGGCCCTGCCTGAGGTTCCCGCAGAAGCAGTCGAGCATGGCGAGGTCTTCACCCGCCGTTGGGTCGTCGAGCTCATCCTCGATCTGCTCGGTTACGCGCCGGCCAAAGACCTCGCGCAGCTGAAGGTAGTCGAGCCTGCTTGTGGTACCGGAGCGTTCCTCGGCGTGATCGCTTCACGGATCAGTGCCTCGTGTCGAGCCCATGGTCGTCCGATCACCGACGCGGTGGATGCCGTCCAGGCGTTCGACCTGCTCGGGCGCAACGTGGCCGAGAGCCGTGCAGTCGTCGAGCAACGGCTCCACGATGACGGGTGGGAGCGGAGTGACGCTCGGAATGTTGCCTCGCACTGGGTGAAGCAGGGCGATTACCTTCTCCAGGCCGACGCCGAGCATCGTGCGGATTTCGTCGTCGGCAATCCCCCCTACATCAGGCTGGAGGACGTCCCCGACGACCGGATGGACGCCTACCGCAGCGCCTGCTCCACGATGGGAGGCCGGGCGGATACCTACATCGGCTTCTACGAGGTGGCACTCCGCAGCCTGCGGCCAGGGGGTCGGCTCGGTTTCATCTGCGCAGACCGCTGGATGAGGAACCAGTACGGCCGTAAGCTCCGCCATCTGGTGACCAGGCAGTTCAGCATGGACCTGGCACTGGTGATGCACGACGTGGACGCCTTCCAAGAGCAGGTCTCGGCGTACCCCGCTATCACGATCATTTCCCGCCAGGCGCAGGGCGGCGCAGTTGCCGCTGACACGACCCGCACGTTCGGGGAGCCAGAGGCCCGCGATTTCCTCGCCTGGTACGAGGCCAAGGATCGGAAGCCGATCGCCACGGCCGCGTTTCAGGCAGCCCCGCTACCGCACTGGTTCCCTGGCGAGGATTCCTGGCCGGCGGCCTCACCTGCCAGGCTCGCCGTGCTCGAAGACCTCAACGACCGGTTTGGGCTGCTGGAGGACATGACCACGGGGACGCGCGTCGGCATCGGTATCGCGACCGGTGCTGACAAGGTCTTCATCACTGATGATCCCGAACTGGTCGAGCCGGACCGGCTCCTGCCCTTGGCCATGGTCCGAGACACGACCAGCGGCCTTATCAATTGGAGCGGCTCCCGCCTGGTCAATCCGTGGAACGCCCAGGGCGAACTCGTCGACCTTGCCGCCTATCCGAAGCTCGGTGCCTACTTCCGCCAGCACAGCGGCGCTCTGCGCAAGCGGTATGTGGCCGTCAAGCAGCCCGACCGTTGGTACAAGACCATCGACAAGGTCGACCACAGACTGACGAGTCGGTCGAAGCTTCTCTTCCCGGATATGAAACTGACGATCCATCCGGTGCTCGATGAAGGGAAGTTGTACCCTCACCACAACCTGTACTTCATCGTCTCGGACGTCTGGGACATGCGCGTGCTCGGTGGCCTGCTCCTCTCCAAGGTGGCCGAGGCGTTCGTGGAGGCATACGCGGTCAAGATGCGTGGGGGGACGCTTCGCTTCCAGGCGCAGTACCTCCGCAAGATCCGTGTGCCAGACCCGGCGGCCCTCGCCGAGGAGGACCGTGCTGCCCTGGCAGACGCCTTCGACAAGCGGGACGTGAAGGCGGCCACCGAGGCAGCACTGCGTGTCTACGGGCTCACCGAGCTTCCCGATTAGGAGGAACCGATCTTGACGGTCAGCCGCCAGGACTTCGAGGACGCCGTCGCGGCGTACTGGGGTGTCAAACAGGCCCAGAACGAACAGTCGGCGATCAAGGCCGCGGTCGGCGCCGGCACTGCGGGTTCCGTCAGAGGTGGCAAGCACTTCGATTCCATTGCGGCCCTCCTGGCGAAGTTCTTCCTCGAAGCGGGCTATCCGCCTGAGAGCATCCGGGTCACCAAGTCCCAGCGTCTGGAGCTCCCTGGCTACTACAGGCCCCAGAAGCAGTGGGACGTCGTCGTCGCCTACGAGAACACGCTGGTGGCTGCCTTCGAGATGAAGGCCCTGGGCGGGCCGTCCTTCGGCAACAACTACAACAACCGGGTGGAGGAAGCCCTCGGCAGCGCCGTCGACCTTCGAAGGGCAGCGCTGGCCGACCTCTACCCCGGGGAGAAGCCCTGGCTCGGTTACTTCTTCATCATGCAGGACGAGGACGGGTCGAGGCGGCCCGTGAAGCCGGCTGCGGGGGCTCTACCGGTGGAGGACATCTGGCACGGCAAGTCCTACCAGGAGCGCTTCGGCATCTTCTGCCAGCGGTTGATGGCCGAACAACTCTACGATGCCGTCTGCTACGTCACCTCATCCGCGACCGACCCGAAGCCGAACGAGCCGGTCGCCAGCTTGGACTGGAGGCACTTCTCTGCTGCCATAAACGCGCGGATCGGCTACCTGCAGGAGCTGGGACTGCCGAAGCCACATTGGCCCCATAGCCCCCTGTTCGGGGACCTCGGCCAAGGCTGATTTACGTGAGCGATGCGTGAGCGGACGGGGCAGCACATGCCGGTTCGAGCAAGATCTCGGATCACAGTGCAGCGTCCTGACCTGCGGGTTCATCACCAAGTGATCTACGGCGACACCAGCCAGCATGATCACTCTCGGGCTCGTAATGCGTAGGTCGCGGGTTCGAATCCCGCAGGCGGCTCAGTGAAGGCCCAGGTCACATAGCCCGTGACCTGGGTCTTTGTTGTTCCTTGACCGGCCGGCAGGCGTTGGCAGCGCGCTACAGGATCGCCTGCGTGACATGCGTTCCCGCAGGGTGGTCGGCTGGTCGCTGGTAGAGCACATGCGTTCCGGCCTGGCGGTCGACGCGGTCCGCTCGGCGGCCGGTGTCCGGGGCGGGGACGTGCGCGGGGTGGTGTTTCACCCGGACCACGGCGCCCGGTACACGTCGGCCGCGTTCGCCGATGCCTGCCGCGAGCACGGGATACGCCGCCCGATGGGCCGAGTCGGATCGAGCTGTGACAACGCCATGGCGGAGTCGTTCTTCGCCTTGCTCAAGCGAGAACTTCTCCACGGCTCACGTCGGCTGACCCGGTCCCAGGCCTGCAGCGAGATGTTCTCCTGGCTCGCCTGGTACAACCGACGGCGACGCCACTCCGCGCTCGGGTACCTCGGTCCCGTCGAGTTCGAGCAGCAGTCATCCCGCATGGATAGGCTGGGATTGGTGGCATAGGACCAAGTGTCCATGAGATGGGGCAAAGACCGTAGAGCTGGTCCCTGGCCAGATCGTAGGCCACGAACAGGTGCCGAACCCCGTGCGGGCAGGTGTAGGTCGCCCGTGGCCGGGGCTCGCGGTCGGGGTCCTTGTGGCGGCCGCCGCGCTTCGCCCACTTCCGGCCGGGGTGGGCTTGGAGGTTGAGCGGCCCGAACTCGTCGAGGCAGAAGACGACTTCGGGCTCGCCTTCCTCGGGGATGACCTCACCGTCGGCGATCGCGTAGAGGTGCTCGACCCGGGCCTTCCTGGCCGCGTAGTCCGGGTCGCGGGAGGTCTTCCAGGTCTTCACGCGTTGAAAGGAGACGCCTTCCTCGCGGAGCAGGACCCGCAGGCCCTCGTGGCTGATGTCGTCGACCACCCCCGGTAACCAGGAAGTCGGCCAGCTTGGCCAGGCTCCAGGTCGAGAACGGCGGGCAGTGTTCGGTCGGCCTGGACTTGGCGATCTTCTTGATCTCCCGGCGCTCGGGCAGCGTGAACGTCCTCGGCCGTCCACCCCGGTACTTCGGATAGAGCGATTCGAAGCCGTCGGCGTTGAAGTTGTGGATCACGTCCCGGACCCGGTCCGCGCTGGTGAACGTCACCTCGGCGCACAGCTTGGCGCACATGTGCCGTCCGGAGCATCCTCCGGATGGCACATCACAATCACAACGGGGCGAAAGTTGCTTGATGCGGCACCAGGGCCCGGGAGTCCGCCGGCCCACCGGACCGCGAGAGGCCGGATGTGAATCGCGGGTCACAGCCGGGTTCAATGAATTCGCCCTGATCTTCCGGGAGCTGGGTGTGGCCAGGAGCCGTGGCGCGGTCGGCACGAGCGCGGACAACGCGGCCGCCGGGCGTTCGACGCGACCCTGGAGCGGGAGACTCTGCAGGGCGCGAAGCGCTGGGCTGGAGCCCGTGCCGCCCGCCTGGCGGTCTTCCGGTGGATCACCCGGTACAACACCCGCAGGAGGCAATCCGCGCTGAACTGCCTCAGCCCGATCGAGTTCGAACAACGATCAGCTACGCCGGCACTCGCCGCATAGCACTAGTGTCCACACTCCGGGGCCCCTCCATCCAGACTGGTGGCGAAGCCATGGCGTTCGATGCCATGGCCTTCGTTCCGGCCTCGCCCCCATCCAGTACCGCCCTTTGCTGGAAAGACTGACGCGATGTCAAGCCCACAGCCGGCCTGACCCGCAAGCGGCCCCGGGACGCGTTTGGGCGTCCCGGGGCCGTTCCGGCCAACCGCACGACACCGCCAGCCCGAAGGAGCCGTCCTTGAGCCCCACCCACCCCCTGACGCGCGCAGCCGCGGCCGCCGCGATCCTCGCCGTCCTGGCCGGATGCTCGACCTCGCACGACAAGGACCCGAACCGGCCCGGAGCCGAAGCCGCCACCCGAATCAGCCCGGGTGAGGGCCCGGGCTCGTCGTCCCCGACGGGCTCGGTCACCCCGTCCGGCACGGTTCCCGACTCACCGGCCCCGGCGGGCCCGGCGAGCTCGGCGGGCTCGTCCAGTGCCGCCCCGGACTCGCAGAGCCTGACGGACTGGCCCAGCGAACCGGCGCCGGGCACCGCTGTCCCAGTCGTCAAAAGCCAGGTGATCAAGCGCGGGTACACCGGCGAGTCATACCTGAACCGCTTCGCCGCCACCTGGGGCATAACCCTGGACACCCGGCAGAAGGTCGAGTTTCCCGGCCGGCCGACCGTCTGGCACACGTCGGGCGTCAAACGGAGCGGGGAGGTGGCGACGTCGATCGCCGCGGTGTGGAGCCTCGACGGAGATCTGATCTCCCTGTCCTGTTCTGTGACGGCCTCGGCCACGAAGCGCGCCGATTTTCTGCACGACTGCGCGAGCCTGGACCACCCCGGGGCGGCGCCGGCGTCCGCCACGGCCTGGCTGGACGCCATGGAACCCCGGGTAGCCAACGCCTTCGCGTCCGGACAGGGCACCGTCATCGACAGCCCGCTCCACCGCTCCGGCCCGGTCGCGACCGTGCTGCAGAAAGCACGCGATGCCTCGTACGGCGGCGACTACTACCAACTGCGCTCCTTCGGCACCGGTTCGAGTTAATCGGATCTGTCGAGCGGCGCCAACGGCCGCAGGCGGCACTCGCGAGCTCGCGGACACAACCGCCCGCCGGCGGTCGCAGAGGCGAACACCGCCGTAGACCTGCTCGCCTACGAGGACAGGCCCGTCGAGGCGTTCGGCGACACCTTCTGCTCCACCGGAACCGCGCGCCAGGCCCTCGGCGAGGCCGGACACACATTGTTCTTCCAGCCCGCCCAACGGCCCGGCACTACGGGCGGCTTGGCCCTCGGGGACTTCCGAATGCGCCCGCCTGCGGTACGGCCGGCTACACCGTCGCGCTGTCACCCGACCGCGGCCCCCACACTCGCCGGCACCGCGAACTTCGACCGCCGCTGCATCGACTGCCCGTTGCGTGAGCGCTGGACCGCCTTGAGGACCGGTAAGAACCTGCGGATCCAACCCGGCTACGACCTCCAGCGGAACTGTCAGCTCGGGAAGCCCAGCAGGTCACGCAGAGCTCGGTCTTCTCGGACGACGCCGGGCGGGGCCGTCCGTTCGAGGGCGGCGACGAGCCGCTGCCGGTCCCGCCGCCGCACGGCCAGCAGCGGGATCCGGCAGCGCGCCCCGTCGCGGCCCTCCAGCAGAAGCGTGTAGGCGTACGCTCCGGCCACCGAGCCCGCGGCGTCGGTCAGGGCGCGGGTGGAGCCCAGCTGGTCGTGGAAGAACCAGAGGGTCCCTGTGCCGGTGATCTGCTCGACCGGTAGGTCATCCGGTCCGTAGATGTACGAGGATGAGCCGTCGGAGAGCAGGTTGGGGATCTCCTCCGCGTCCCAGGTGCAGGAGACAGCTGTCGTCCCGGTGGTCTTCTGTGTCCGCAGGCCGGCGCCGTTGTACGTGTAGGTGCTGGTGGTCCCGCCGCTACTCACACCGGTCAGACGGTTCGCCTGGTCGTAGGTGTGGCTGACGACCGTGCTCCCGGTGGTCGCCGTCGTGCGGTTGCCCTGTGGGTCCCAGGTGTACGCGGTCGCGCCGCTCGGCGGAGCGGTGCAGGACGGCATGGCCGGCACCGAGCCCGGCGTGCTCCAGCAGAGCTGGTTGGCCGCGTCGAAGACCTGGCCGGTGGCTCCGGTCCGGATGGGGTTGTCCGCGGCGTCGTACGCGTAGTCGGTCGTGGCTGACCCCGCGGTGGCGGACTTGAGCTGGTTCAGCGCCGTGTACTGGTAGGTCTGGGCGCTGCCCGGCACACCGCTCGGGGTGTCCGAGTTGACGCGGCCCGTGTTGTCCCGGGTGTAGGTGAGCGAGACCAGCTTCGAGGTGCTGTTGGTCAGCCGGTCGGCCAGCGGCTGCCCGGAGTCGTCGAGCGTCGTGGTGACGGCGGTTCCGTTCGGGAAGGCCGTGGATGTCCAGTGGCCGGCGCCGTCGTACCCGAACCCGGTGGTCTTTCCGTTCCAGTCCTTGACCGAGGCCAGGTGGTTGGCCTTGTCGAAGGTGCGGGTGACCGTCCGGGAGCTTCCACCGGGGTAGGTGATCGAGGTCCTGTTGCCGTTCTCGTCATAGCCGTAGCCGGTGACCGCTCCGGCGCCGTCGGTCAGCGAGACCAGCTCGCCGAAGGCGTCGTAGGCGCGCCGGGAGGTGCCGGTGCCGTCGGCCATCGAGCTCTGCCGACCGGCCGCGTCATAGCCGATCGCAGTCACTGGCGGAGTGGCGGTGTCCGAGTAGGCCACCGAGGTGGGCTGGCTGTTCGCGTCATAGGTGAAGGTGGTGACGCGTCCGCTCGGATCGGTCGACGCCGTGCGTCGTCCGGCTGCGTCGTAGGCGTTCACGGTGGCACGGCCCAGCGGATCGGTGCGCAGCGTCTGCCGCTTCTGGGCATCGTACGCGTAGACGGTGGCCGCGCCGAGCCCGTCGACCGTCCTGGCGACCGTACCGTCGGGGTTGTAGTCGGTGCTCAGCACCGTCCCGTCCGGCCGCGTCACCTTGGTCTGGTTCCCGAGGACGTCGTACGTGTAGTGGGTGGTGTTGCCGTTCGGGCCGGTCATCGACGTACGGTGCCCGTCCGCGTCGAAGGCGGACGTGGTGGCGTGGCCGAGCGGGTCAACGGCGCCGGTCCGGTTGCCCCACGCGTCGTAGGAGTAGGTCGTGCAGCCCTTGGCCGGTGTGGTGCAGCCCGGTGACGTACCGGCGGCGACACCATTCGGTGCCACCTCCGAGGTCAACAGGCCTCGGGCGGTGTCGTACCCGTACTTGGTGACATTGCCCAGTTCGTCGGTCGCGCTGGTGACAGCGCCGACCGGGTCGTAGGTCTTGCGGCTCACATTGCCGCGCGGATCGACCATGCGGGTCGTGTCGCCCGGGTGGGCCGCGTCGTCGTGGTACACGGCGGTCGTCCGAGCCGGCAGCGACTCGCTGACCGGCTGGCGGACGACGCTGGTGAGCAGCCCGAAGCCCTCGCTTCCGGTGTTGGTGCCGCCGGGGGTCGCGATGTGGCCGGCCTCGTCGTAGACGTAGGCGGTCCGGAGTCCGCTCGGGTCGATCACGGACCGGAGGTTGTCCGTGCTGTCGTAGGACTTGACGGTGGTGAACCCTCGGGCGTCGCCGGCCGACGTCTCATTGCCGTGGTCGTCGTAGGTGTAGGTGCGGACGTAAGACCCCGGGCGGCCGTCGGGCCGCCTCGCGGCACTTCGGCCACCTGCTGCCTGATGAGTCGTCATATGTCGGGAGTGTCAAGCGGGCTCGCCGCAGGAGTGGATGTCTGATGCCGCGTCAGTGTCTGCCGGCCCTTCGCGTAGGGGCAGAGGTGTCAGGGGGCGGGTTACGGTGGCGGGTATGGACTGGCTTGATCGGGTGGGGGCGCTGCGGCGGTGGGGGAGCAATGAGGTGCGGGCGCCGCACAAGCCGTTGCTGTTGTTGTACGCGCTGGGGAGTTATCAGCAGGATGCCGGCGGCGGGCTGCGGTACAGCGTGGTCGAGGGGGAGTTGAAGCGGCTGCTCGTGGAGTACGGGCCGCCGCATGCCACGACGCCGGCGTATCCGTTTCACCATCTGGTCAGTGACGGGGTGTGGGAGGTCAGGACCGACCGGGGGGAGGGGAGTCCGGGGACGGGGGTGCGGGAGTTGCGGGCCAGTGGTGCCACCGGGAGGCTGGCGGCCGGGCTGCGGGCGGCGCTTGCCAGGGATCCGTCGTTGTTGGGGCGGCTGGTCAGGGTGTTGCTGGACAGCTACTTTCCGCCGTCGTTGCACGTCGAGCTGTGCGAGGCGGTCGGGCTCGATCTGGAGGGGGTCGAGACCGGGGTGCCCGGTGGTGGGGGCGGGGGCTCGCGGCGGCAGCGTGATCGGCGGATGCGTGAACTGATACTGACCGCCTACGAGTTCCAGTGTGCGTTCTGCGGGTACGACGGGGCGCTCGGCGGGAGTGTGGTCGGGCTGGAGGCCGCGCATGTGCGCTGGTGGTCGTACGACGGGCCGGACACCGTCGACAACGGACTCTGTCTCTGCTCGCTGCACCACAAGCTCTTCGACAAGGGGGTCATGGGGCTGGGGGAGGACCACCGGATCCTGGTCTCCCAGCGGTTCGTCGGGCGGGGCGAGGCCAGCCGGCAGCAGGTGCTGGCGCTTGCCGGGCGGTCGGTGATCGGGCCGCAGCCGGGCCTTCCGGCGGTCGCGGGCCGGCATCGGGAGTGGCACGTTCGGCAGGTGTTCCACGGTGCGGCGCGGGCCGTCGGGTGAGGGGTGGGGGATCGGGTTCCGGCGGTCAGTCCTTCGTGTTGACGCGGACGACGCCGACCTTTGAGGTGGCGGTGATGGTGCGGGGGGAGCCCGGGTCCTGGTCCACGTCGACGTGGGGGCGGGAGGAGCCGGCGGCGGCCGAGACGCGGTACCGGGTGCCGTCCTTGGGTACGGACACCGTGATGCTGCCGGTGGTGGAACCGGCGCTGACGGCGGTGGGCGTGGTGCGGAAGGCGAGCTTCACGCTGCCGTGGTCATTGGCCGCGTCGACCTCGGGAGAGGTCAGGCCGTTCGCGGTGATGTGGCCCGAGCGGGTGCGCACGCGCAGTGGCCCGGAGGCGGTGTCGATGTCCACGCCGCCCTGCCCGGTCGTCACATCGAGTCTGCCGTCGATCCCCTTGGCGGTGACGCCTGCCGGGCCGGTGCCCCGGACGGTCACGGCCATGTTCCGCGGGACGTGGACGGTGTGGTCGGCCTGGCAGTTGAGTGCGATGCCGCTGCAGGTGGCGGAGAGTCTGAGGGTGGTGCCGTCCAGCACCCAGGTGGCGTTGCCGTCCTGGGCGGCCCGGCCGGTCAGGTGGCGGTCGACCCTGACGGCCTTCCCGTCGGCGGGCAGCAGTGTCACGTCCTGGTCGGTCTCGACGGTGAACTGATCGCCGTGGACGGCGAAGTCCTGGGAATCGCTGCGGGGTTGGGCGGCCAGGTCGTCGGTGACACCGCAGCCGGTGAGGGCGGCGGCCAGGGCTGGGAGTGCGGCCACCCAGGCCGGTATGGCGGTCGGCTTCTTCATGCCGCCATGCTCGCGGCCGGCCCGGGGCGTCGACATCTGCCGTTCGGGAGAGATCGGCCGGTGTCTCGCTGTCCGGCAGTCGTCGGCTGCTGCCGGGCGCCCGATCCGAGCGGGCCGGTCATCTGACTATTCTTGTAAAAGACTTTCAGGGGGCATTATCTGACGAATAATGCGCCCGCTTATCATCAGACAATTACCGTTGCTTGTGATTCTTTTCGGAAATCCCTCGCATCATCTTCCAGCCACCGTTAGTATCAGAACGAATGCTTTCGGTGATCGTTCGGTGGTGGATCGCGAAGGGGGTCGCCATGGGTGGGCAGCTACGATCGGTGCTGCGGCATGTCGCGTACCCGATCCTGCTGATCATACTTCTGTCGATATCGGTCGCAGCCCTGCGCTGGCGATGGGATCTCGGCCGGGCGAGCCAGATCTTCCTGGTCGGCACCATCGGATATCTGACCCTACTCGAATGGATGATCCCCTACGAGCCGGAGTGGCAGCCGAGCGCCGGTGAATGGGGTTGGTACGGCGTCTATTTCGTCCTCACAATGATCGGCGGGGGGTTGTCTCAGGTGCCGGTGCAGGCCCTCGTCGGCTGGCTGGCACCGCCGCATCCGGCACTGCCGCTCTGGGCCGAGATCCCGGCGGCGATGCTGCTCGGCTCGCTCGCCAACTATCTGGTCCACCGCTGGTGCCACACCAATCCGTGGCTCTGGCGGCTGCACGGGGTGCACCACGTGCCGGAGAAGGTGAACGTCGCCAACAACGGCGTCAACCACATCGTCGACGTGCTGCTCACCCAGGGCGTCGTCCAGCTGTCGCTCGCGCTGGCCGGCTTCTCCGCGGAGTCGGTGTTCGTGGTGGGCCTGTTCGTGGTGGCCCAGGGCTACTTCGTCCACGCCAACATCGATGTCCGGATCGGCCTGCTCAACCACGTCTTCGCCGGGCCCGAGCAGCACAGGCTGCACCACAGCGTCGACCTGGCCGAGGCCGGACACTACGGCTCCGATCTCTCCGTCTGGGACCACGCCTTCGGCAGCTTCACCTGGCACCCCGGCCGTCGCCCGATCGCGGTGGGGCTGCAGTACCCGTCCGACTTCCCCCGGACGGAAGCGGTGATCGCCAGTCATCTCCAGCCCTGGAGACGCCCGGCGCGGGCCGACGACGCGCCGGCCTGACCGCGCCGCACCCCGAACCGTCCCTTCGTCCGCGCCTTCCCTGTCTCCTTTCTGCCTCTCTCCTGGCCCTCTTCTCCGGTTCTCCGGCCGGCCGGCCCTCGGCCCGTCCGGGAGCGGAGCGCGGCCTCCGTCCCCATGCCCGCGTGGCCTCCCACGGCTCTTCCGCGCGCGCGAAACGCAGCGACACAAGGACTCGACCATGACGGACTCATGCCTTGCGGCATCCCCCGGCCCCGCTGATTCCCCAGACCCCACCGGCCGCCCCGACACCTCGGGCCCTTCCGCCTCCGCCACCTTGGCCACTCCCGCCGCCCTCAGTCCCACTCCCATTCCCACTCCCGCCACCGCCACCGCCTCCGTCATCGCCACCGCCGTCACCGCCGCTCCCACCGGCCCCGCCTCCTCCGCGGTCTCCACCGGCGAGCCGGAGAAGATCGCGATCATCGGGATCGGCTGCCGGCTGCCGGGCGGAGCCAATGACCACCGGTCGTTCTGGCGGAACCTGGTCGACGGCAAGGACTGCCTCACGCCGACCCCGCGCAGCCGCTACGACGTGGCCACCCTGGGCAGCCGGGACAAGGCGAAGCCCGGCCGGCTGGTGGGCGGCCGGGGCGGCTACATCGACGGCTTCGACGAGTTCGACCCGGCGTTCTTCGGGATCAGCGGCCGGGAGGCCGACCACATGGACCCGCAGCAGCGGAAGCTGCTGGAGGTCGCCTGGGAGGCGCTGGAGGACGGCGGGCAGAAGCCGGGCGAGCTGGCCGGCCGCGATGTCGGCGTCTACGTCGGCGCGTTCACCCTGGACTACAAGATCGTCCAGTTCTCGGACCTCTCCTTCGAGACCCTGGCCGCCCACACCGCCACCGGCACCATGATGACAATGGTGTCGAACCGGATCTCGCACTGCTTCGACTTCCGCGGCCCCAGCGTCTCCCTCGACACCGCCTGCAGCTCCTCCCTGGTCGCCGTCCACCTGGCCGCCCAGAGCCTGCTGCGCGGTGAGACGGACCTCGCGCTGGCCGGTGGCACCCTGCTGCACATCGCGCCGCAGTACACCATCGCCGAGACCAAGGGCGGCTTCCTCTCCCCGCACGGCCGCTCCCGCACCTTCGACGCCTCGGCGGACGGCTACGTCCGGGCCGAGGGCGTCGCCGTGGTCGCGCTCAAGCGGCTCTCGGAGGCACTGCGCGACGGCGACCCGGTCCACGCCGTCATCATCGGCAGCGGCGTCAACCAGGACGGCCGCACCAACGGCATCACCGTGCCCAACCCGGACGCCCAGGTCGCCCTGATCGAGCGGGTCTGCGCCGAGGCCGGCATCGTCCCCGGCAGCCTCCAGTACGTCGAGGCGCACGGCACCTCCACCCCCGTGGGCGACCCGATCGAGGCCAACGCCCTCGCCCGCGCGCTCGCGGTCGGCCGCCGCCCGGGCGACATCTGCTACGTCGGCTCGGTCAAGACCAACATCGGGCACACCGAGTCGACCTCCGGCCTGGCCGGGCTGATCAAGTCCGCGCTGGCGCTCAAGCACCGGGTGATCCCGCCGCACATCAACCTGGAGCGGCTCAACCCGGCGATCGACCCGGCCACCCTGCCGTACCGGATCCCGGTCGAGCCCACCCCCTGGCCCGCCCACGAGGGCCCCGCCAGGGCCGGGGTCAACTCCTTCGGCTTCGGCGGCACCAACGCCCACGTCCTGCTGGAGGCCGCCCCCGAGCCGGCCGACCAGCCCACCGCCGACCAGCCCACCGCCGGGCAGCCCACCGACGACCGGCCCACCGGCTGCACCGTCCTGCCGCTCACCGCCCGCGACGCCGCCGCCCTGCCCGAGCTGGCCGCCGGCATCCAGACCGAGCTGGCCGGCGGCTACGGCGGCACCCCCGTCGCCCTGGCCGACCTCGGCCACACCCTGGCCCACCGCCGCCAGCACCTCGACGCCCGGCTCTCCGTGGTGTACGACTCCCGCGCGTCGCTGGACGAGGCGCTCGCCGCCTACCGGCGCGGCGAGCCGCACCCCCGGGTGCTGGCCGACCAGCGCCGTGAGGCCCGGCACCGCCGACTCGCCTGGGTCTTCACCGGCATGGGCCCGCAGTGGTGGGCGATGGGCCGCCGGCTGTTCGAGACCGAGCCGGTCTACCGCGAGGCCGTCGAGCGCTGCGCCGAGCACCTCGCCGAACTCGCCGGCTGGTCGCTGCTCGACGAGCTCGCCGCCGACGAGGCCGGCTCCCGGATGGCCGAGACCTGGCTCGCCCAGCCCGCCAACTTCGCCCTGCAGACCGGTCTCGCCGCCCTCTGGCGCAGCCGGGGCGTCCGCCCGGACGCCATCGTCGGCCACAGCACCGGCGAGGTCGCCGCCTTCCACCAGGCCGGTGTCTACGACCTGGCCGACGCGGTCAAGGTCGTGGTGCACCGCAGTCGGCTCCAGCAGCGGCTGGCCGGCACCGGCGGCATGCTCGCCGTCGCCCTCTCGGAGGCCGAGGCGGTCCGCCGGCTGCGCCCGTACGGCGGCGCCGTCTCGGTGGCCGCGATCAACAGCCCGACCTCGCTCACCCTCGCCGGGGACGAGTCCGCGCTGGCCGAGCTGGCCGCCGCGCTCACCGCGGAGCAGGTCTTCGCCCGTCCGCTGACCGTCGAAGTGCCCTATCACAGCGCCAAGATGGACCCGATCAAGGACGAACTGCTCGACGCGCTCGCCGACCTCAAGGCCCGTCCCGCCCAGGTGCCGCTCTACCTCACCGGCCGGGAGGGCACCGCGCACGGCACCGAGCTGGACGCCGCCTACTGGTGGCGCAACGTCCGCGACAGCGTCCGCTTCCAGCAGGCCGTGGAGCGGCTCGCCGACGACGGGTACAGCCTCTTCCTGGAGATCGGGCCGCACCCCGTGCTCGGCCGCGCGATCCAGGAGACCGTGGAGGCCCGCCCCGGCGACGCCGACCGGCCGGCGGTCCGCACCCTGCCCTCGATCCGCCGGGAGGAGGACGAACGGGCCTGCTTCACCGCCTCGCTGGCCACCCTGCACAATCTCGGCGTCGAGGTGGACTGGTCCGTCCTGCAGCCCGCCGGCCGGCCGGTGCCGCTGCCGCGCTACCCGTTCAGGCGGGACCGCCACTGGGTCGAGCCCCGGTCGGTCGAGCAGGTCCGCCGGGGTCTGCTGGACCACCCGCTGCTCGGCCGCCGCCTGGCCAGTGCCGAACCGGCCTGGGAGGCCCGGTTCGACGCCGAGGCACTGCCCTACCTGGAGGACCACCGGATCCAGGGCAATGTGCTCTTTCCCGCCGCCGGCTATCTGGAGATGGCCGTCCAGGCGGTTCGCGCGCTGACCGGCGGCACCGACGCCGCCCTGGCCGGCATCGAGCTGCGCAAGGCGCTCTTCCTGCCCGACGACGAGAGCCGCGCCGTCCAGCTGACCGTCTCCGCCGAGCACGGCGGCTTCACCGTCAGCACCCTCACCGGGGACGGGCCGGAGCGCACCGTGCACGCCGCCGGAACGATCCGCCCCGGCCAGCGCCGCCGCCCGGCCCACCGGCTGGACGCCGACCTGGTCCGCGCCCGGGCCGCCCGCCGGCTGGCCGGCCCCGACTGCTACACCGGGCTGGCCGCCCTCGGCTACCACTACGGCCCGGCGTTCCGGGGCATCGCCGAGGTCTGGATCGGCCCCGGGGAGGCGCTGGCGCTGGTCCGCCCGACGGCCGCGATCGCCGGGCAGGGCGGCGGCCACCATGTGCACCCGGTGCTGATGGACGCCTTCTTCCAGACCCTGCTGACGCCGCAGCTGCTCACCGCCGGCCCGGCGGGCACCGGCATCAAGCTGCCGCTCTCGATCGAGGAGGTCCGCCTCGACGCGGTCGGCGAACAGCCGCTCTGGGTGCACGCCACCGTCACCCGCGACAGCGGGGACGAAATCGTCGGCGACATCGCCGTCTACGACGGGAACGGCGCCCCGCTCGGCGGGGTCGGCGGCTTCCGGGCCGCCGACGTGGAGAAGGCCTCCACCGCCGTCGGCCTCGCCACCATCGACGGCTGGCTCGCCGAACCGGCCTGGACACCGCTCGCGGACGAGCCCGACCACGCCGACCTGCTCGCCGAACACCCCGACCACTGGCTGCTGTTCGCCGACGCCGGGGGTGTCGCGGACGAGCTGGCCGCCCGGATCACCGCGCGCGGCGGCAGCTGCCACCTGGTCCGCGCGGGCACCGGCTACCACCGCTCGGCCGACGGGCACGAGTCCACCGTCGAGCCGGGCTCCGCCGCGGACCTCGGCCGGCTGCTGGCCGACCGGCGGGCCGGCGGCGCCCCCGATCCGGCCGCCGTCGTCCACCTATGGAACCTCGACCGGCCGGTCCTGGCCGACGCCGACCACGCCACCGTGGCCGGCCACACCGCCGCGGGCGCGTACAGCCTGATCACGCTCGCCGCCCTGCTGCCCGCCGAACTGCCCGGCAGCAGGCTGCACATCGTCACCCGGGCCGCCCAGGCCACCACCCCCGGCGAGCCGGTCGAACCGCTGGGCGCCCCCGCCTGGGGCATCGGCCGGGTGCTGCGCCACCAGGAGCTGCCCGGCCACCCGGGCAAGCTGATCGACCTCGGCCCGGTCGGGGCGCCGGCCGACGAGGCGGCCGCGCTGCTGCGCGAGTTCGCCCGCGCCGACGAGGACGAGATCGCGCTGCGCGCCGGCCGCCGGCTGACCAGCCGGCTGCGCCCGGCCGAGGGGCTGACCGGGCCGCTGCCGCCCAGCCTGCGCCCGGACGGCAGCTACCTGGTGACGGGCGCCTTCGGCGCGCTCGGCCGGCTGCTCTGCCGCACGCTGGTCCGGCGCGGCGCCCGTCGGCTGATCCTGGCCGGCCGCAGCCCGCTGCCGCCGCGCGAGCAGTGGCGCGACCTCGACCCGCAGAGCCCCGCCGGGCGCGGTGTCGCCTTCCTGCGGGAGCTGGAGGCGCTCGGTGCCCAGCCCGTCCCGGTGGCGCTGGACGTCACCGACGAGCGCGCGCTCGCCGCCTGGCTGGCCGGGTACCGGGCGCTGGCCTCGCCGCCGATCCGGGGCGTCTTCCACCTGGCCGGGCAGGTCCGCGACACCCTGGTGCCGGAGCTGGACCGCGAGGTGTTCGACGCCGTGCACGGCCCCAAGGTGCTCGGGGCCTTCGCGCTGCACCGGCAGCTGGCGGACGAACCACTCGACCACTTCGTGCTGTTCGCCTCGATCGCCTCGCTGCTGACCACCGCGGGCCAGACCAACTACGCCGCCGGGAACGCCTTCCTCGACGCGCTCGCACACCACCGCAGGGCCCTCGGCCTGCCCGCGCTCAGTCTGGACTGGGGGCCGTGGGCCACCGGCATGATCGAGGAACTCGGCCTGATCGACCACTACCGCAACAGCCGGGGCATGAGCTCGCTCGCCCCCGAGGCCGGGATGGCGGTGCTGGAGCGGGTGCTCGGCCAGGACCGCGCCCAGCTGCTGGTCGCCACCGTGGTCGACTGGCCGACCTTCCTCTCCTGGTACCCGGCCCCGCCGCCGCTGGTCGCCGAGCTGGCCGCCGCCGCCCGCGAGGCCGCCCCGGCCCCGCGGAGCAGCCTGCTGGAGGAGCTGCGGGCGGCCGGCGAGGAGGAGCGCCGGGCGCTGCTCACCGAGCGGTTCGCCGCGCTCGCCGCCGCCGTGCTCCGGGTGCCCGCCGAACAGATCGAGCCCGCCACCGGCCTGAGCGGCCTCGGCCTGGACTCGCTGCTCGCGATGGAGCTGAGGGCCCGGCTCAACACCGAACTCGGCACCGCCCTGCCGGTGGTGGCGCTGCTCGGCAACGCGCCGGTGCGGGAGCTGGTCGCCCAGCTCTACGAGGGGCTGGCCGAGCTGCTGGAGGACGACGGCACCGGCGGTGCCGGCGGTGAGGTGGTCCGGTACGAGGACGAGTCGAACCACCCGCTGACGCAGAACCAGAAGGCGCTCTGGTTCCTCAAGCAGCTCAACCCGGACGGCTTCGCCTACAACATCGGCGGGGCGGTCGAGGTCCGGGTGGAGCTGGAGCCGGAGCTGATGGCCACCGCCTTCCGGACGCTGGTCGAGCGCCACCCCAGCCTGCGGGCCAACTTCGTGCTCGACGGCGGCCAGGCCGTCCAGCGGGTCTCCGCCGCCGTCGAGCCGGACTTCGGCGTGTTCGACGTGCAGGGCCTGGAGTGGGACGACATCCACGCGATGATCGTGCGGGAGTACCGCAAGCCGTACGACCTGGAGCGCGATCCGCTGGTGCGGTTCCGGCTGTTCAAACGCGGGCCGGAGCGCTGGGTGATCATGAAGGCCGTTCACCACATCATCTCGGACGCGATCTCCACCTTCACCTTCATCGAGGAGCTGCTCGCCGTCTACGAGGGGCTGCGACAGGGCCGGGCGCCCCAACTGCCCCCGGTCGCCGCCCGCTACCTGGACTTCCTCAACCGGCAGAACGCGTTCCTGGCCGGCCGCGAGGCGCCGAGGATGCTCGACTACTGGCGCTCGCACCTGCCCGCGGAGGTGCCGATCCTCAGCCTGCCCACCGACAGGCCGCGCCCGGCCGTCCAGACCCACAACGGCGCCTCCGAGTTCTTCGTCCTGGACGAGGAGCTCAGCGCCCGGGTGCACGCGCTGGCCCGGGAGCACAACGTCACCGTCTTCATGGTGCTGCTCAGCGCCTACTACCTGCTGCTGCACGCCTACTCGGGCCAGGAGGACATCATCGTCGGCAGCCCGGTGACGGGCCGCACCGACGAGGAGTTCGCCGGCGTCTACGGTTACTTCGTCAACCCGCTGCCGCTGCACGCGAGTCTGGCCGGTTCGCCGACGGTCGCCGAGCTGCTGGCCCAGGTGCGCACCACCGTGCTGGGCGGGCTGGACAACCAGGAGTACCCGTTCGTCCTGCTGGTGGAGAAGCTCGGTCTGCAGCACGACCCGAGCCGCTCGGCGGTCTTCCAGGCGATGTTCATCCTGCTCACCCACAAGGTCGCCACCGAGAAGTACGGCTACCGCCTGGAGTACATCGAACTACCCGAGGAGGAGGGGCAGTTCGACCTCACCCTGTCCGCCTACGAGGACGAGGCGGAGCACCGCTTCCACTGCGTCTTCAAGTACAACACCGACCTCTTCCTGCCCGCGACGATGGCCCGCCTCGCCGGGCACTACGTCAACCTGCTGGACGGGCTGACCCGGGCGGGCGCCGGGGAGCCGGCCACCGGGCTGGAGCTGCTCGGCAGCGCGGAGCGCGCGGTGGTGCTGCGGCAGTGGAGCGGCGCCGACCGGCAGGTCGCCCACGACGAGCCGGTGCACGAGCTGATCCTGCGGGCGGCCGCGGCCGACCCCGGCGCCCTCGCGGTGGCCGCCCCCGCCGAGTCCGGCCCGACCGCCCGGCTGACCTACGGCGAGCTGGCCGAGCGCTCCCGGCGGGCCGCCGCCCGGCTGCGCGCGCTGGGTGCGGGCCCGGGCTCGGTGGTGGCGCTCTGCCTGGACAAGTCGCCGGGGCAGATCGTTGCCCTGCTGGCCGTGCTCCGCACCGGCGCCGCCTATCTGCCGCTGGACCCGGGCCACCCGGCCGACCGGCTGGCCTACATGGTCGAGCACGCGGGCGCCGCCCTGGTGGTCGGCGACACCGAGCGGTTCGGCGGGCTGCCCGCCCGGGTGGTCGGGACGGCCGAACTGGAGCGGACGGCCGAACCGGACGGGCCGGCCCCGGACTTCACCAACCAGCCGGCGGACCTCGACGCCCCGGCCTACGTCATCTACACCTCCGGCTCCACCGGCCGCCCCAAGGCCGTCCGGGTCGGCCACCGCAACCTGGCCTCGGCCTACCAGGCCTGGCGTGCCGAGTACCGGCTGGACACCGACGCCCGGGTCCACCTCCAGATGGCCAGCCTCTCCTTCGACGTCTTCACCGGGGACGTCGTCCGGGCGCTCTGCTCGGGGGGCACCCTGGTGCTGGTCGGCCGGGAGCTGCTGTTCAACACCGCCCGGCTGTACGAGGTGATGCGCGCCGAGCGGGTGGACGCCGGCGAGTTCGTCCCGGCCGTGGTGCGCACCCTGATCAGCCACTGCGAGCGGGCCGGCCGGCGGCTGGACTTCATGCGGCTGCTGGTGGTCGGCTCGGACGTCTGGAAGGTGGAGGAGTACGAGCGGCTGCGGGCGCTCTGCGGTCCGCGGACCAGGCTGGTCAACTCCTACGGCCTGACCGAGGCCACCATCGACAGCGCCTGGTTCGAGGGCCCGGCCGACACCCTGGAGCCCAGCCGGATGGTCCCGATCGGCCGGCCGTTCCCCAACAGCGCCTTCTACCTCCTGGACGAGCAGGGCCGCCCGGTCCCGCCCGGGGTCCCCGGGGAGCTGTGGATCGGCGGCTCCGGTGTGGCGCTCGGCTACGTCGGCGACGAGGAGCAGACCGCCCGCCGCTTCGTCACCCTGCCGCTCGGCGGCGCCGACGGCACCGAGCCGGTCCGGCTCTACCGCACCGGGGACCTCGCCCGCTGGGACACCGAGGGCGGAGTGCACCTGCTCGGCCGGGCCGACTCGCAGATCAAGGTGCGCGGCCACCGGATCGAGCTGGGCGAGATCGAGACCCAGCTCGCCGAGTGGCCCGAGCTGGCCGAGGCGGTGGTCACCGTCCGGCCCGACCCGGGCGGCGAGAACGTGCTCTGCGCCTACTGCGTGCCCGCCCCCGGGCGGACGCTGGACCGCCGCGAGCTCCGCCGCCACCTGGCCGGCTACCTGCCGACCTTCATGATCCCCGCCCACTTCACCGAGCTGCCCGCCCTGCCGCTCACCGCCAACGGCAAGGTGGACGTCGCCGCGCTGCCCGCGCCGCGGGCCGACGCGGGCGCCGAGGCGGCCGAGCCTCCGGTCACCCTCTACGAGGTCCGGATGGCCGAGCACTGGCGGGCGTTGCTCGGGATCGAGGAGGTCGGCCTCCAGCACGACTTCTTCGAGTCCGGCGGCAGCTCGATCAAGCTGATCGAGCTGATCCACGGCCTGCAGAGCGAGTTCAACATCAGCATCCCGGTCAGCCAGCTCTTCAAGGTCACCACCCTGCACGGGATGGCCAGGACGGTGGAGCACATCATCACCGGCCGGATCGAGGGCGCCCAGCCCTACCTCTGGTTCAACCAGGAGCAGCAGCAGACCCTCTTCTGCTTCCCGCCGGCCGGCGGACACGGCCTGGTCTACCGCCAGTTCGCGGCGCACCTGCCGGAGTACCGGATGGTCGCCTTCAACTACGTGGCCGGCGACGACAAGGTCGCCCGCTACGCCGACCTGGTCGAGGCCGTCCAGCCGGACGGCCCCTGCGCCCTGCTCGGCTACTCGCTCGGCGGGAACCTCGCCTTCGAGGTGGCCAAGGAGCTGGAGCTGCGCGGCCGGGCCGTCCCCAATGTGGTGATCATGGACTCGCACCGGATCCCGGAGTCCTTCACCCTCGGTGACGAGCACGTCCAGGCCTTCGAGCGGGAGCTGGCCGAGCACCTCCAGCGGCACACCGGCTCGGACATCGTCGCCCAGGAAACCCGCGAACAGGCCCAGGACTACCTGCGGTTCTGCAGCCGGACGCCCAACCTCGGGGTGATCACCGCGCCGGTCAGCGTGATCTCCGACGACGAGAAGGTGGCCCTGTACGCGGCGGGGGAGCGCGGCGCCTGGCACGGCAGCTCGACGACCGGGACGGCCGTGTTCAAGGGCTTCGGCGCCCATGCCGAGATGCTGGACCGCGAGTTCATCGGCCGCAACGCCGGTCTGGCCCGCGACATCCTCACCGGAGCCGCCGTCCATGCCTCCTGAGACCACCCGCGCCCCCGGCCGTCCCGAAAGCCCCGGCGGCCCTGAAAGCCCCGGCCGTCCCGAAATCCCCGGCAGTTCCGGAAGTTCCGGCAGTCCTGGCAGTCCCACACGAGAGGTGGACCACCTCATGCCCAGGCAGCACCAGCCGCTGTCCTACCCGTTCGAGCCGCTCGGTCTCGAACTGCACCCCCGCTACGCCGAGTTGCGCGACCAGCCGCTCGCCAGGATCAGCCTGCCGTACGGCGACGGCGCCTGGCTGGTCACCCGCTACGAGGACGTGCGGACCGTCCTGGCGGACCCGCGTTTCAGCCTCGCCGAGGCGATGGGCCAGGACCAGCCGCGGATGCGCCCGGTCGCCCGCAGCGGCGCCGGCCTGTTCTCCACCGAGCCGCCCGAGCACACCCGGCTGCGCTCGCTGGTGGCCCGGGAGTTCAGCGCCCGCCGGGTCGAACGGCTGCGTGCCCGGGCCCGGGAGCTGGCCGGGGAGCTGATCGACGGCATGCTCGCCGCCGGTCAGCCGGCCGACCTGGTGGAGGACTTCGCGATCCCGATGCCGACCACCATCATCTGCGAGGTGCTCGGCATCCCGGCCAAGGACCACCGGATGCTCTGGGACTGGGCCGAGACCGTGCTCTCCGCCGTCACGCCCGGCGAGGTGCTCGCGGCCGAGGGCCAGGCGTTCATCGAGTACATGGCCGGCGTGCTGGACCTGCGCGGCCGGGAGCCCGGCGAGGACCTGCTCACCGTGCTGGTCCGGGCCTGCCGCGAGCAGGGCCTGATCAGCGAGGAGGAACTGCTCTCGATCGCCTGCGACCTGCTGATCGCCGGCTTCGTCAGCACCACCAACCAGATCGGCAACTTCTTCTACCAGCTCCTGGTCAACCCGGAGGAGTTGCGGCGCCTCCGGGAGCAGCCGGAGCTGATCCCGAAGGCCGTCGAGGAGCTGATGCGCTATGTGCCGCTGCTCACCGGATTCAGCCTGCCCCGGTACGCCACCGCCGACGTCGAGCTGGGCGGGGTGACGATCAGGGCCGGCGACGCGGTGATGATCGCCACCGCCGCCGCCAACCGCGACCCGGAGGTCTTCGAGGAGCCGGAGCGGCTCGTCCTGGACCGCCCCGGCAACCCGCACATCGGCTTCGGCCACGGCGTGCACTACTGCATCGGCGCCCATCTGGCCCGGCTGGAGCTCCAGGTGGCGATCGAGACGGTGCTGCGGCGGCTGCCCGGCCTGCGGCTGGCCGTCCCCGAGGACGAACTGCGCTGGAAAGCGGACGCGATGGTGAACGGGCTGCAGGCGCTCCCGGTCGCCTGGTGAGCCCGGTGAGTCTGGTGACCACCAACCCCCGGTGACCGCCACCGAGCAGGGGCAAGGACGACGAGGAGGCCTCGGAATGCCCAAGGGCACAGAGAACAGACGGACCAGAGAGACGATGATCATCATCGGTGGCGGCCTCGGCGGGCTCTCCACCGGCTGCTACGCCCGGATGAACGGGTACCGCACCCAGATCTTCGAGATGCACGAGATCCCCGGCGGGTCCTGCACCGGCTGGGACCGCAGCGACTTCACCTTCGACTGGTGCATCAGCTGGCTGCTCGGCAACGGCCCGGGCAATGAGATGTACCAGATCTGGCTGGAGCTCGGCGCCCTCCAGGGCAAGGAGATGCGGCACTTCGACGTGTTCAACATCGTCCGCGGCCGGGACGGCCGGGCGGTGTACTTCTACTCCGACCCGGACCGGCTGGAGGCCCATCTGCTGGGTATCTCGCCGGCCGACGCCGCCCCGATCCGGGAGTTCTGCAACGGCATCCGGACCTTCCGCAGGGCGCTGGCGGTCTACCCGTTCCTCAAGCCGGTCGGGCTGATGGGCCGGATCGAGCGCTGGCGGATGCTGGCCTCGTTCCTCCCGTACTTCAACACCATCCGCAAGTCGATCACCGTCCTGATGACGGACTACTCGCAGCGCTTCCGCGAGCCGCTGCTGCGCGAGGCGTTCAACTTCATCCTCTACGAGAGGCACCCGGCCTTCCCGGTGCTGCCGTTCTACTTCCAGCTGGCCTCGCACGCCAACCAGGCCGCCGGGGTGCCCGAGGGCGGCTCGCTCGGCCTGGCGCGCTCGATCGAGCAGCGCTACCGGAAGCTCGGCGGCGAGATCACCTACAACGCCAAGGTCGAGGAGATCCTGGTCGAGGACGACCGGGCGGTGGGCGTCCGGCTCAGCGACGGCCGGGTGTTCCGCTCCGACATCGTGGTCTCCGCGGCCGACGGCCACACCACGGTGATGAAGCTGCTCAAGGGCCGCTATCTGAACGACACCTACCGGCGGCTCTACACCTCGCTGATCGACGAGCCGGGCCAGCTGTCGCCCGGATACGTCTCGCTCTTCCTGGGGCTGCGCAAGCCCTTCCCGGAGGGGGACCCGTGCACCACCTACCTGCTGACGGAGCAGCAGACGGGCGAGCTCGCCGGAATCCGCTGCCCGAGCATGAACGTGCAGTTCCGCACCCGGCACTACCCGGAGCTGGCGCCCCGGGAGAGCACCGTGGTGTTCGCCACCTACTTCTCCGACATCGCTCCCTGGCGGGCGCTGCACGACGGGCCGGAGCAGTCCTCCCGGGTGCGGCGCGGCGAGGAGCTGCACACCCTGCCGGTCAAGCACGGCCGGGAGTACATGGCGGCCAAGCGCAAGGTCCGCAACGGCATCGTCTCCTTCCTGGACGAGCGCTTCCCCGGCTTCAAGGCCGCCGTCGCGGTCGCGGACGTCTCGACCCCGCTCACCCAGGTCCGCTACACCGGCGTCTACGACGGCACCTTCCCGGGCTGGAACCCGTTCGTCGAGGGCAGCGAGACCGTCGAGGAGGAGATCAAGAAGAACGGCCCGGTGCTGCCGGGGCTCTCGGACTTCTACCTCTCCGGGGTCTGGGCCACCATCGGCGGTCTGATCCGGGCCGCCGCCGCCGGCCGGCACGTGATGCAGTTCGTCTGCCGGGACGACGGGCGGGAGTTCACCGCCGAGATCGACGACAGCGCACCGCTGCCCACCCATCTGATCCTCCCCGTCGGCCGGCCGCCGCACCAGGCCGGGCCGGTCGAGAAGATCCCGTCCAGTACCGATTCCTCCGACGCCGTATCGACAGGGGCCCTGGCATGAAGATCGAGAAGTGGGTGGTCCGCGAGCACCTCGACGGCGTGCCCGACGTCGACCGGATCTACCGGAAGGTGGTCGAGGAGGCCGACATCGACCTCCGGCCGGACGAGATGCTGTTCCGGACGCGGTACGTCTCCGTCGACCCGTACCAGAACGGGCTCGCGCTGGAGACGCCGATCGGCCACCACATGGGCGCGGACTCGATCATGGAGGTGCTGGAGGCCGGTCCGGAGGCCGCCTTCGAGGTCGGGGAGCTCGTCCAGGGGTTCGGCGGCTGGCGCAGCCACGTCGTCCACAACGGCGCCGAGGAGCTGTGGCAGACCGGCATCTTCCCGATGGTCTTCCCGGCCTACCGCCGGCTCGACCCGGCCCTTTACGACGAGCGGCTGCCGCTCTCCACCGCGCTCGGCATCATGGGCGCGCCCGGCATGACGGCCTGGGGCACGCTCACCACGTTCCTGGACGTCCGGCCCGGCGACACCGTGGTGATCAGCGGTGCCTCCGGTTCGGTCGGCACGCTGGTGGGCCAGCTGGCCAGGCGCTCCGGCGCCGGCCGGGTGGTCGGCACCACCGCCTCGCCGGGCAAGGCCGAGTACCTGAAGTCGCTCGGCTTCGACGACGTGGTGCTCTACGACCAGGCGGACGACGCCGAGAAGGTCCGCGCGGCGCTGCTGTCGGCCGCGCCCGACGGCGTCGACCGCTACTTCGACAACCTGGGCGGGACGGTCACCGACGCGGTGTTCACCATGCTCAACGTGGACAGCCGGGTCGCCGTCTGCTGGCAGTGGGCGACCACGGTGAACGGTGAGCTGACCGGGCCCCGGCTGCTGCCGTACATCATGTTCCCGCGCACCACCATCCGCGGGATCTTCGCCCAGGAGTGGTTCACCGAGCCGAAGCTGGCCGAGATGCACGAGGACCTCGGCGGGCTGGTCCGGAACGGGGAGATCCGCTACCACCAGACCGTCCACAAGGGCTTCGACCAGATCCCGAAGGCCTACCGGAGCCTCTACACGAACCGGGAGGCCAACCGGGGCAAGGTGCTGGTCGAGGTGTGAACCCCCGGGCGGGGGAGGGCGCGGGGCCCTCTCCCGCCCGGGTTTCACCCGGGGCGCCCGGCCCCGGGTCAGTCCTCGTCGAGGCCGCCCAGGTCGCCGCCGTCGGGGTCGCTGCCGTCCGGGGTGCCGGTGATCGCGTAGCCCTGGCGGCGCGCCTCGTAGCAGGCGACCGTCGCGGCCGCCGAGACGTTCAGCGAGCCGACCCGGCCCAGCTGCGGGACGAACACCACCGAGTCGCAGAGCGCCAGCGCGTCCGGGGTGATGCCGCGGTCCTCGTGGCCCAGCACGAAGGCGACCGCCGGGGTCAGCTCGGCGGCGAACAGCGGCACCGCCTCGTCCGCCAGCTCCAGGCCGACGACCTTGAAGCCGTCCGCCCTGGCCGCGGCCACCGCCTCGGCGACGGTGGGGAAGTGCTCGACCTTGAGGTACTTGTCGGTGCCCATCGCGGCCTTCTGCGCGCCCGAGGAGCGCACCGACGGGGTGTCGCCCGTCAGATACAGCTTCTCGGCGCCCATCGCGGCGGCGGTCCGGACGATCGAGCCGACGTTGAACGGCGACTGCAGGTTCTCCAGGATCATCGCCAGCCTGAACCCGCTGCTGCGCCGCCACTGGCGGTGCAGTCGCTTCAGGTCGGTCCCGCGGAGCTGCTTCACGACGTCGTACCTCGTCCACTCTCGGGGCCCGCGCCCTCCGGGCGGGGCCGCGCTTCAAGAATCCGGAACCCGTTGACCGACGTGACGCGGGTGGTCGGGTATCCCTGGTCGTTCAGCCACTGCATCAGCGAGTCCGAGCCCAGGTTGCGCTGGACGACCAGGAACGCCGAGCCGTCCGGGGTCAGCCGGCCGAGCCACTGGTGCAGCAGCCGGCGCAGCGCCGCCTTGCCGATCCGGATCGGCGGGTTGGAGTAGATCGCCGCGAACCGCAGGTCCTCGGGGACGTCCTCCGGCAGCGCGGCCTGCACATTGCCCAGCTTCAGGGCGTCCGCGTTGAGCCTGACCAGCTCCAGCGCACGGGTGTTGACGTCCACCGCCCAGACCGGCAGCCGCTTGCGCCGGCTCGCCCAGGTCAGCGCGATCGGGCCGTAGCCGCAGCCGACGTCCAGGATCGGGCCGCGCACCCGGGGCTGCGGGGCGTGCTCCAGCAGGATCCGGGTGCCCGGGTCCAGCCGGGAGCGGGAGAACACCCCGGTGTCGGTGGTCAGTTCCAGGGTGAGGTCCGGCAGGGTGACCGTGATCGGCCGGCGCTCGCTGGCGACCTCGGGTGCACCGGTGAAGTAGTGCGAGCCGGACATGATTTCCCCGTCGTTCGTAAGGGCCTCGGGGCCACCGGGTGGGTGTGGGTAAGCCCTGCTGGTACGGCACTGATCGTACCCCCGGTGGCCTGCGGCCCGGCATCCGCGCAGCTGGGCGGGGGTGCTACCGGGTACCCGGGGTCTTGCGGGTGGCCACGTTGATCCGGTTCCAGGCGTTGATGGTGAAGCAGAGCGAGATCAGCTGGGCGAGCTCCTTCTCCTCGAAGTGCGCGGCGGCCCGCCCGTACACCTCGTCGGAGACGCCGCCGCTGATCCGGGTGATCTCCTCGGCGAGCGCCAGGGCGGCCCGCTCGCGCTCGCTGTACACGCCGGCCGGGGCCTCGTGCCAGACCGGCAGCAGGTAGATCCGCTCGTCGTTCTCGCCGGCCCTGCGGGCGTCCTTGACGTGCATGTCCAGGCAGTAGGCGCAGCCGTTCAGCTGGGAGGAGCGGATCTGCACCAGCTCGACCAGGGCCGGGTCCAGGCCCTCGCGGGCGGCGGCGTCCAGGGCGATCATCGCGCGGAAGGCCTTGGGGGCGGTCCGGGCGTAGTCGAGGCGGGCGGTGGCGGTGGTGGTCTCGTTCGTCGTCATGCTTCGACCCTAGGAGGCCGGTGCACCCCGTCCATGGTGCATTTCCCGACGGGATCCATGGGTCAATTCCGGGGCGCGGGAGGGCTCGGACAACACGCCGAGCGCCGGGCCGCACATCGCGTCCGTGCCACCGACGGCGGATACTTCCAGTACCTCCAACGGGCCCGTGGGAGCCTCCGAGCAGTGAGGACGGACACCATGCCGCAGAATCACGAGGACTACCTGGACGAGGTCGCCGAGGCCGTGGAGCCGGAGGACGAGGCCGCCGAGGGCGACGAGTACGACGAGCTGGTCGAGCGCCGCGCCCTGGGCGCCGATCCGGCCACCGAGGTCGCGGACGCCGCCGAGCAGAGCCGGATCGTCGAGCTGGACGAGGACGAGTACCGGTCGTAGCGGCCGGCGGTGTGAGCGCCCCGGGGCCGGAGTGCCCCTGAGGCCGGAGTGTCCCCGGGGTCAGAGCGCCCCGCGCCGCTGGAGCCAGGCGAACGCCGCCCAGCCCGGCAGCACCGGCAGCACGAGGGTCAGCAGCCGGAAGAGCGCGACGGCGGCCAGCGCGCCGCCCTCCTCCATCGCGGCGGTCTGCTCCAGCATTCCGACCAGCACACCGTCCACGGCGCCGGCCCCGCCCGGGGTCGGCGCCGCGTTGCCGACCGCGTTGCCGACCAGGAACACCACCGCGACCGAGGCGAAGGCCGGCTCCCGCCCGACCGCCCGGGTGCAGCAGTAGAGGCAGGCGACCAGGCAGATCGACACCAGCAGCTGGCCGGCGACGCCGACCGCCAGCCGCCCGGGGCTGCGCAGCAGCTCCAGCAGCCGGGGCAGCACCTCGGAGGTCAGCGGCCGCAGCCGGGTGGCCAGCCAGCGGCGGGTCGGCGGTACGGCCGAGACCGCGGCCAGCAGGACGGCCGCCGCGGCGAGCCCGCCCACCACGATCCGCAGCGCGTCCAGTTCGGAGCCGCCCGGTTCCAGGTCCATCAGATAGACGAAGGCGCCCAGTTGGAGCAGGTGCAGCACCAGGCCGAAGAGCTGCCCCACGCCGACGCTGGAGAGCGCCTGCGCGGTCGGGATCCCGGCCCGCTGGAGGAAGCGCGTGTTGAGCGCGACCCCGCCGACCCCGCCCGGCGAGACCAGCTTCACAAAGGCCCCGGCGACCTGGGCGAACACGGCGTTGCGGAAGACCAGCCGCTCCGGCACGAAGCCGATGAACCCCAGTGCGGCCGTGAAGTGGCTCGCCACCGCGGCCGCCAGGGCCAGCGCGAGCCAGGCCGGGTCGGCGTCGGCCACGGCGGAGATCGGGTTCTGCTCGCTCGCGAACAGCTGGGGCAGCAGCAGCCACCCGGCCACCACCCCGCCGACCACCGCCAGCAGGGTGCGGGGCCGCAGCCGCTCCAGCCTGACCGGCCGTACCGGCGCCTGCGGCTGGGTGCGCAGCACCTCGGCCCGGATCTCGTCCAGCAGTTCGACGGGCTGCGGGGCGGGGGTGGCGGCGTCGCCCGGCCCGACGGCGTCCCCGGCGGTGGCGGTGGCGGCGTTGCGACCGGCCCGGGCGGCGGCGGAGGCCCGCTTGAGGGCGTCCCGGGTGGTACGGGCCAGGGCGATCGGCTGCAGCAGGGGCAGCGCCGCGCCGACGGCGTCCGGACCGAGCACCGCCACGGCGGTGCGTACGGCCCGCTCGGCGCCGGTCCGCAGCGCGAAGGTGGTGAGCAGCTGGACGAGGTCGCAGTGGAGCACCAGTTCGCTCGCCGCGATGTCGCCGTCCGCGAGGTCCACCAGGTGCACCGCGCCCGCCTCGTCGACCAGGACCGAGGAGGGGACCAGCGACCGGTGCGAGATCTCCCGCCGCTGGAGCAGCGCGAGCTGGGTCCAGGCGTCGGTGAGCAGTTCGTCGGTGAGCTCGTCGTCGGCGAGCCGGTCCAGGGTGCGGCCGGCCAGGTGCTCGTAGGCGACCAGGGCGGTGTCCCGGCCGAGCCCGACGGTGGCGGCGATCCGGCGGGTGCGGACGCCGGCCGCGAGGGCCGCGTACGAGATCAGGGCCTCGTGCTCCAGCCCGGTGCGCAGCGAGCGCAGGGCCCGGGGGTGCGGGGCGGTGCGCAGCCGCAGGCGGCGCCAGGTGCGCCGGACGAGGGCGGCGGTGACGGCCTGCCGGTCGAGCACCTGGACGTCGAGGTCGGGGCGGCCGGCCTCCTGGCGGACCAGGTAGCGGTCGGGGCCGTCCGGGCGGGCGGTGACCGGGCGCAGGCCCGCTCCGCGCAGGCTGTGCAGGATCTGCGAGGGCCGGGGCCGGGGGTCGGGGGTGCCGACGGCGTAGAGGGTGCCGTGGGCGACCGTCCAGCCGATCAGCAGGCCGAGCAGCAGGGCGGTCGGGGTGGCGTACCCGCCGGCCAGCCCGGCGAGGCCGGAGACGGCGAGGACGGTCCACGGCAGCCGCCGTTCGCGGGCGCCGGAGGCGGCCATGAAGGCGAGCACGGGGGCGAGGTAGCCGTACACCGGGTCGGTGTGGCCGAGGACGCCGCCGGGCAGGTCCTGGGTGAGCGCGGCGAGCAGTGAGACGGGGGCGAGGCCGTCGGCCCACAGGTCCAGGGCGAGGGTGAGGCCGAACGCGAGGACGGCGGCCAGCAGCCCGTCGGCGACCTGCTGGAGGGCGCGGCGCCGGTCCGGGCCGAGCAGTCGGCGGATCGCGGAGGAGGCCGGGACCAGCAGGACGGCGGCGGTGGACAGCCCGCCGGCGAGTCTGGCCAGCGGCCGGGGCACCAGCCGGGCCGCCTGGGCGACGTCGGCGGCGATACCGCCGGTGGTGGCCCGGGCGTAGTCGGCGAGCAGCAGGGTCAGCACGATCGCGCCGAGGCCGACCAGCAGCCGGATCAGGGCCGCCGGCTGCCGGATCCGGCCGGTGCCGGGCGCCACTTCCCCGGGGCCCCGGCCGCCACCGGGTATGCCGGGGGCGGGCGGGCCCCCGGGGTCGGCCGCCCCGGCGGTTCCGGCGGTACGGATACCACCGGTGTCGCTGTCTGTTCTCCCCGTCACGATCGCCACGGGTGGCATGCTCCCACGGCCGCGTTCGGAGCCGCCGGGGAACCCGGTGGCCGGGTTCCCCGCCCGTCGTCCCCGTCCGGCCGTCAGGCCTGGCGGGTCGGCAGGGCGACCAGGTGGCGCAGGTTGACGTGCCGGGGGCGGCTGACGGTGTAGACGATCAGGTCGGCGATGTCGTCGGCGGTCAGCGCCGGAACCATCGTGAACAGCCCGCCGAGCTGCTCGCGCAGGACCGGGTTGTCGATGTGCCCGGCCAGCTCGGTGTCGGTCAGCCCGGGTTCGACGGCGCTGACCCGGACGTCGCGCGGGCTCAGCTCGGTGCGCAGGGCGGCGGACAGCTGGGTGACGGCGGCCTTGGTGGCCCCGTAGACGGCGTAGTCGGGGAAGGAGACGTGCGAGGCGATCGAGGAGACGTTGACCAGGTCGGCGGTGCGGCTCTCGGCGGCGGCCGCGACGAGGTCGGCGGTGAAGGCGCGGACGATCCGCAGCGCGCCGGTCAGGTTGGTGTCGATCATGCGGGTCCACTCGTCGATCCGGCCGTCGGTGAGTGGGTTGGGCAGCATCACCCCGGCGTTGTTGACCACCAGGTCGACCGGCCCGTACGCGTCGTGGACGGCCTTGGCGGCGGCGTCCACCGAGGCCTGGTCGGTGACATCGGCGGTGACGGCGAGCGCCTGCCCGCCGGCGGCGGTGATCTCGGCGGCGAGCGCGTCCAGCCGCTCGGTGCGGCGGGCCAGCAGCGCGACCCGGGCGCCGTTCGCGGCGAGCAGCCGGGCGGTGGCCGCGCCCATCCCGCTGGCGGCGCCGGTGACGACGGCGGTACGGGTGGCGAGTGCGGGGTGGCTCATCGGGTGCTCCAGGGGTATGCGGATCGTTCCGGCGGGGCTGACGGGGATCACTCTGCTCGCGCCCGGACGGCCCGCCCAGGCCGTGTCGTTCCGGGGAAGGCCGGTCCTGGGCCGGCGGATCCTGGGAAGGCCGGTACCACCCGGCCGGGCCGGACGGCCTCCGGCGCCCCGGCCGCCGCCGAGCGAGCGGCCCGGGGCGTGTCTTGGAGCGCGGGCCGGGCCCGCCGTCACTACCCTGCGTTCATGAGCGCCTGCGAAGACCTCACCGCGGCCCCCCTGGACATCGCGCCGATCCCGCCCGTGGACGGTTGTGCCGAGTGCCTCGCCCAGGGCCGGCGGGACTGGGTGCACCTCCGGCTCTGTCTGGACTGCGGCCACATCGGCTGCTGCGACTTCTCGCCGCAGCGGCACGCCACCGCGCACTTCCACGACACCTCCCACCCGGTGATCCGCTCCTACGAGCCGGGGGAGGACTGGCGCTGGTGCTTCGTCCACGAGCTGATGGGCTGAGCGGCCCCGCCCGGGCGGCGGCCCTTGCTCCGTTCAGGTGTAACCCGATCGAAATGCGGACATAACGCCCGTGTGGTCGCCCCGGCCACCACCCGGGTGGCGGGCGACCGCCGACGGGAGGCCGACGATGACCAGGCACACCCCGAGCAGCAGCGGCAAACTGCGCCGGGGCACCCAGGAACTGCTGGAACGCCGGGGGATGGCGATGACCCCCAAGCCGCTCGTACCGCAGCTGCGCACCAGCGCCCCGCGCCTCGACACCGGCGCGGACGGCGGTGGCGGTGCCTTCCGGCACGGCGGACGCGAGGCCGGCGCGGCGGCCCCGCACGCCGCCCCCGCGATGCACGCCGAACTCAAGGGCCACCGCCACCGCGGGGCCGAGAAGCACTCCGCGCACTGAGCGAGGGCGTCCTGCGTCAGGGGCGGGGGCCGTCCGCGGGTTCCCGCCCCTGACGCGCGCTCAGCGGTGTTCCCCGGGGTGATTGTCAGTGTGCCGCGGTACGTTCGGGCCGATCACCGGTGGTGCGGCGGACCTGGGGGGCGTGCGATGACCGACCTGATGACGGAGGAGCCGGTCGAGCTCCGGCTGGAGCGGTTCCGGACGGAGCTGACCGGCTACTGCTACCGGATGCTCGGTTCGCTCTTCGAGGCCGAGGACGCGGTGCAGGAGACGATGGTCCGCGCCTGGCGCGGCCACCAGGGCTTCGAGGGCCGGGCCGCGCTGCGCTCCTGGCTGTACCGGATCGCCACCAACGTCTGCCTGGACGCGCTGAACGGCCGCCGGAACCGCGCCCGCCCGATGGACCTGGCCGGCCCCTCCACCGTCGCCACCGCGACCGACGCCCAGCTGCCCGAGGTGACCTGGATCGGGCCCGCGCCGGACGGCCGGATCCTGCCCGAGACGGGGGACCCGGCCGAGGTGGCCGCCCAGCGGGATTCGGTGCGGCTGGCGTTCGTCGCCGTGCTGCAGCGGCTCGCGCCCCGGCAGCGGGCGGTGCTGATCCTGCGTGAGGTGCTGGGCTGGCGGGCCGCCGAGGTCGCCGAACTGCTCGGCGTCACCGTGGCCTCCGTCAACAGCGCGTTGCAGCGGGCCCGCGCGGTGCTCGCCGCGGACGGCGCCGCGGCCCGCCCGGCCCCGGACCTGGACGACGACCACCGCGCGCTGCTCGCCCGCTACGTCACCGCCTTCGAGCGGTACGACATGGACGGGCTGGCCGCGCTGCTGCACGAGGACGTCACGCTCAACATGCCGCCGTACGCGCTGTGGCTGCGGGGCCGCGCCGAGCTCCGGGCGTGGATGCTCGGTCCGGGCCACGGCTGCCGGGGCTCGCGGCTCGTCCCGGTGACGGCCAACGGCGGCCCGGCGTTCGGGCAGTACCGGCCGGGCCCGGCGGGCGGTCACGAGCCGTGGTCGCTGATCGTGCCGGAGGTGTCGGAGGGGCGGATCACCGGTCTCACCAACTTCCTCGACACCGACACGCTCTTCCCGCTCTTCGGGCTCCCGCCCCGGCTCACCGGCTCCGGGGAAACTTCTCGAAAAAACTTTCCCGAGGGGCGATGAGTTTCGTGCGCGCCCCCGGTCCACCCCTGTGAAAGCGACCCACCGCACCATGAACACCAGGAGCACACCATGACCGAGAACCTCGGCGAACTGACCATCACCCGCGAGCTGCCCGGCACCCCGGACGCCGTCTTCCGCGCGTACACCGAGCCCGAGCAGTTCGTCCGCTTCTGGGGGCCGGTCGGTACGCACGTCCCGCTGGACACCGTGACCATCGAGCCGAGGGTCGGCGGGCGCTACGACAGCACCATGGTCATGGACGCGACCGGGGAGCGGTACCCGATGACGAGCGAGATCACCGAGATCCGGGCGGGCGAGCTGATCGCCATCGCCGAGGGGAGCACCGGGATGCGCTCCACCCTGACCTTCCGGGACCTCGGCGAGGGCCGTACCGAGGTGGTGCTGCACCAGACCGCCGTGCCGCAGATGTACTGCGGCCCGGAGGCGGAGGCCGGCCTCAACTCCAGCTTCGACCGGCTGGTCGAGCACCTGTCCGCCTAGGGGCCTGTCCACCCCCGCCCGTCCTGGCGGGCGGGGGTGGCAGAGTGGGGCGCGGAATTCCCCCCGCGCCGTAGGAGGCCCGCTGTGTCGGCTGAGCCCTTGAAGTCCCGTGAAGAGTGGCTGGCGTCCCTGCCGCGGATCTACGCCGCCGCGGGGTGCGTGCTGCGGGACGAGTCCGGGCGGATCCTGATCGTGAAGGCCGGCTACCGGGAGCACTGGCAGTTCCCGGGCGGGACGATCGACCTGGGGGAGGGGCCGGCCGAGTGCGCCGCGCGGGAACTGATCGAGGAGACCGGCCTCGTCGGGGAGGCCGGCGACCTGCTGGCCATCTCCTGGACCCACGCGTCGGCCGAACTCGACCACCCGGCCCAGCACTTCCTGTTCGACTTCGGCACCGTCCCGGACGGCACCCCCGTGACCGTCCCGGCCGGTGAACTCGACGACCACCGCTGGGTCACGGACCAGGAGGCGATCGAACTCCTCGGTCCCGCGCGGTCGTTGCGCCTGCGGGCGGCGATCGAGGCGGCCGCCGACGGGCGGGTGCGGATCGTCACCACGCAGGTGTCCGGCTTCTGACCCGCGGCTTCCGGCGCGGTGTCCGGCCCGCGGCTTCCGGCCCCGGGCGGACGCCGCCGCCGGGGCCGGATCCGCCGGTCACTGCTGTCCGGTGGCCTGTGCCGCGACGAAGGCCGCGATGGCCTCCGCCGTGAAGGTCTCGGCCTCGTGCTTGTCGACGTTCAGGTCGGCCAGCACGCCCGCGCCGTTCTCCAGCTCCAGCAGCGCCAGCAGGATGTGCTCGGTGCCGACGTAGTTGTGCCCGAGCTTCAGGGCCTCCCGGAAGGTCAGCTCCAGCGCCTTCTTGCCCTGCCCGTTGTACGGGATCAGCGGGGGCACCTCCCCGGCGGCGGCCGGCAGCGCGGCGGTCGCCGCGGTCCGGACGGCCTCCGGGGTGACGCCCTGGGCGGCGAGCGCCTTCACGGCCAGGCCCTTCGGCTCGGCGAGCAGGCCGAGCAGCAGGTGCTCGGCGCCGATCTCGGCGTTGCCGGCCGCCCTGGCCTCCTCCTGCGAGGCCATCACGACGTTCCGCGCCCGGTCGGTGAACCGGCTGAAGCCCTGGTTGGGGTCGAGGTCGGCGGGGGCGCCCGGGTCCTTGGGGACGAAGCGCTTCTGGGCGGCCTGCTTGCTGACGCCCATGCTGTGGCCGATGTCGGTCCAGGAGGCGCCGGAGCGGCGGGCCTGGTCGACGAAGTGGCCGATGAGGTGGTCGGCGAGGTCGCCGAGGTGGTCCGCGGCGATGACCGCGTCGGAGAGCTGGTCGAGCGCGTCGCTGTGGACCTTCTTGATCGCGTCGATCAGGTCGTCGAGGCGCAGCGGAGTGGTCTTGGGAACAACGGGATTCTCCATAGCGTCAACCGTAGGTTGTCGATCCCGGATCGTCAACCATCGGTTGACGCTATGGCGAGTTGAGTTCGGCCGCCCCCGTCTCAGGCCCTCTTCTCCCAGACGTACGCCGCCGAGACCGGGTGGCTGCGGTACTTCTCCCACTTGGGCTTCAGGGCGATCCACGCGTCGTCCACGACCGCCTCGGCCATCTCCACCAGCGTCCAGCCGGCCGCCAGCCCGGCGGTGAGGTGGTCGCTGACCAGGTGGACATGGGTGGTGATGGCGATGGACTCCCCGGCGGCGCTGGTGAAGTGGGTGGGCATGCCGGCCGCCATGATGAAGTACGGGTGCAGGCCGACCAGTACGCACCGGCCGCCCGGGCGGGCCAGCCGCCACGCCTCGCGGTAGAACGGGCCGAGGTCGGCCAGGTGTTCGTCGATCAGCGAGGAGATCACCAGGTCGTACCCGCCGCCCGGCAGGCCGGTGTCGGCCACGTCCGCCTCGGCGAGGCTGTCGTGCACGGCCTTCTCCCGGGCGACCGCCAGCATTTCGGGCGTCAGGTCCACGCCGTCCAGGACCAGGCCCGCCGAGGCCTTCCCGCGCAGCCAGGCGCCCGTCCGGCCGGTGCCGCAGCCGAGGTCGGCGGCGCGGCCGACCTCCGCCCAGGCGGGCGCGGTGAGCCGGTCGAGCACCGCGAGGTCCATCGCGTCCTCGACCGTCCGTTCGTACGTTTCCACCCACCGCGCGTAGCCGGTGCGGACGTCCACCATCGGGTAGTCGCGAGTGTCGAAGTCGGAGAAGTCCGCCATGCGGTGCAGTATCGCCGCCGCCCCGGGCGGCGGGCGAGCGATTAAATCCGGCGAACCCGGGCCTCAGAGCGTCAGTTTGAAGCCGTCGTGGCTGCGCGCGAAGCCGAGCGAGGCGTAGAACCGGTGGGCCTCGGTGCGGCGCTTGTCGCTGGTGAGCTGGACGAGGGTGCAGCCGTGCTCGCGGGCCCGCGCGACGGCCCTGGTCAGCAGCTCGCGCCCGAGCCCGGCGCCCCGGCGGTCGGCCCGCACCCGGACGGCCTCGATCAGCGCGCGCTCCTGGCCGTGCCGGCCGAGGCCGGGGATGCGGGTGAGCTGGAGGTAGCCGAGCACGGTGCCGTCGCCCTCGTCGAGGACGAGCATCTCGTTGCGGGCGTCCGCCTCCACGGCGGCGAACGCACGGGCGTAGGCTTCGTCGACCTGCACGGTGGCCGGGTCGATCACCCGCTCCTCGTCGCCGAGCAGCGCGATGATGGCGGGCAGGTCCTGACGGGTGGCGGTCCGGAAGATCACGCCCGGGAGTCTGGCAGACGAGGGGGGAGCATGCGCGTACTCGCACTGCCGGAGGCCGAGGTGCCCGGCGAACTCAAGCTCCAGGTCGCCGAGTTGCAGGACCAGGCCTGGCCCGGACCGCCGGCGCCGTCGACCGTCCCGGTGCACGACCCGGCGCTGCGGCCACTGTCGATGCTGCTGCTGGACGGCGACCGGGTGGTGGCCGCGCTCGACGTGCTCTCCAAGCAACTGGCCCACGCCGGACGGACGTACGCCGCGAGCGGGCTGAGCGGGGTGGTCACCGACCGGGCGCGGCGCGGCCGGGGCCACGGGCGGCATCTGGTGTCGGCGGCCCGCGCCGCCGTCCGGGAGAGCGGCGCGGACCTCGCGCTGTTCACCTGCGACCGCGGGCTCCAGGGGTTCTACGAGAGCGCCGGCTGGGAGCCGCTGCCGGGCACGGTGCTGGTCGGCGGCACGCCCGAGGAGCCGTTCCCCAGCGACGGCGCCGGCTTCGACAAGGTGACGATGGCGGGGTTCTTCAGCGGGCACGCCGTCCGGCACCGCGCGGACTTCCCCGGCAGCCGGATCGCCCTCCACCCGGGGGAGATCGACCGGCTCTGGTAGTGCGCTACGACGAGTAGGGCGCTACGAGTCGAGCAGGCGGGTGCGGACGGCGGTGAGATCGGACGGGTCGACGCCGGCGGCGAGCAGGTAGCCGGCCGGTTCGAAGCCTTCGAGGGCCGCGTACAGGGCGGCCTCGGCGGTGGTACCGGCCTCGGCGAGCACGGCGTCGATCCGGCGGTACTGGTCCGGCAGGCCGAGCATCCCGTACAGCGGGCGGACGTTCGGCGCGCTGAGCAGGTAGTCGGCGACGATCTCGGACGGCTCGACGCCCGCGAGGGCGAGCAGCAGCAGGGCGGCCAGGCCGGTGCGGTCGCGGCCGGCGCCGCAGTGGACGACCAGGCCGCCGGGCCGGGCGCCGGCGATGGTGGTGATCAGTTCGGCGGCGGCGCGCGGGCAGTGGTCCAGGTAGGGGCGCAGCGCGAGCGGGGTGCCGTCCAGGTGCCCGTACGTCTTCCACCAGGCGGGGCCGGCGAGGTCGTCCAGCGGGACGCGGACCAGCTCGACGCCCGCGGGGAGCGGGAGGAGCGGCTTGTACTCCTCGACGTTGCGCAGGTCGACGACGGTGCGGACGCCGTGGTCGAGGAGGGTGTCCCGGCCCTCGGCGGTGAGGCGGTCGAGGTTGTCGGCCCGGACGACGGCGCGGCGGGCGGTGCGGGCGCCGGAGGTGGTGGGGAGGCCGCCGAGGTCGCGGACGTTGAGGCAACCGTCCCAGACCAGGGTGCGGTCCTCGGTGGCGGTGGTCAGCGCGTGCGTCCGGCTCATCAGGCTCCCCGTTTCAGACCGGGGGTCCGTTACCCCCTCGTTATAAGAGGACTCCGGGGGCGCCCGGATGGTTCCGTGCGCGGCGGGCGGTGCGGGTGGTCGGGCGGGCAGGTTCAGCGGGTGGTCGGCTCCGCGGCCTCGGCCTGCACCAGCTTCGCCAGCGGTTCGGCGGCGGACTGGCCGAGCACCGAACCGGCCGCGATCGCGCCGATCAGGAACACGGTGGAGAGCCAGGCCATGGTCGAGACCGGCAGGGTGAAGGCGCCGACCACCCGGGCCGCGCACTCGGTCAGCAGGGCGGTGCCCCAGATCCCGGAGAACAGCCGCTCGTAGCGGCGGAACGAGCGCGAGCGGGCCGCCCGGCCACCCGCCAGCCGCTCCCAGGCGTCGGCGCGGCCGCGGTCGCCCCTGGTCACGAAGGGCATCAGCATCGGGGACATCAGCGGCCGGCCGATCAGCGCGGAGACCAGGACGGCCAGCGCGAGGGTGCCGCTGAGCGCGCCGTCCTTGGCGATCATCAGCCGGGCGTCGCCGGTGACGGTGGTGAGCGCCAGGCCGGCGAGGTTGACGCCCAGCATCATCGAGGCCCACAGGTTGAGCCGTCGCTCGCGGAGCAGCCCGAAGACGGTGCGGGCGGCCGGGATCACGCCGCTCCAGGCGAGGGCGGCGAACTCGCTCATCCCGAAGGCCGAGTGCAGCAGGTAGTAGCCGGCCAACGGGGCGGCCACGTCGAGGGCGAGCGGGCGGAGGGCGGCGGCCACCGGGTTCGGCGCGGTGGCGGCGGTGGTGGCGGTGGCGGTGGTCGTCGTCGTGGTCGGAGCGGCGACGGCGGTGCTGGTGAGAGCGGGGGCGCTGAGGGTCTGGCTCACGGTGGGGTCCTCCCCGGACTGGTGCTCGGCCTGCGGGCCGGTGCCCGCGTCGTGCCTCCAGTCTTCCGAGCCGACCCTCCGTCAGGGCAGTGTCGTCCGCTGCGGGATCCGCATGACAGTTGTCACGGTGCGCGTCATGACAACGCCTCCGACCTGGGGATTCACTCCGGGAAGGTCCACAGCTCCCGGCCGAGGGTGTCCAGGCAGCGCACCGTGCGGAACCGTTCGTCCCGCGCCGAGAGGAACCCGTCCGCGACGCCCCGCAGGACGGCCAGGGCGACCGCGTCCGCCCTGGTCCAGGCGCCGGTGAGGACGAGCACCCGGTCGGACAGTTCGGCGCGCTGGATCCGGGCCACCGAGGCGGCCAGCAGCACGCCGTTGACCTGCTCCAGCTCGGCGGGGGACAGATAGGTCTCGCCGGTGCCGCCGCGGTCCCGCTCGACCCGGCGCAGCAGTTCGGGCAGGCCGTAGTGGCGGACGGCGGCGACCGAGTCGTCCAGCGCGACCTGCCAGCGCGGGCCGGGCAGCACCTCCCACCAGACGTCCTCGCCGACCGGCAGCACCTCGCCGATCCGGGCGCGCCAGGTCTCGATGCCGTAGACGGCGCGGGGGTCGGGGCGCGGGCCGGGGAAGGCGGCGGTCCAGTCCGCCTTGCGGATCACGCCGAGGTCGAAGGTGTAGCGCACCCGGTCGGCGGTGTGGCTCTCGACCACGCCGAGCAGCGCCCAGTGGGTCTCGTCGGGGAGGCTGAACGTCCGGCGCCACCCGGTGAAGCCCAGGCCGCGCAGGGCGGGAGCGAGGTGCTCGCGCAGGCCCCGTGCGTGGAGCTCGTGGGCGGTCGTCATCGCGGTCGTTCCTGGTCGGGTCGTGACGCGGCGTGCGGGGGCATGCCGGAGGTCGTGTCGGGGCAGGGGCCGTCGGGTCCGAGGTGCGGAGAGCGGCGTCCGGACGGGCGCCGCGCCTCGTGCTGGGCGGGGGGTGGCGGCGGGCGGCCGATCAGGCTCGGCCGGTGGGGCCGGTGCACTGCTTCGCCTACTGACAACGTAGGCGGGGGGCGGAAGTCGGGTCTGCGGGCGAACGGCAGTAGCTGACGGGACCTTCTGCCCGGCGCCCGCCGGTCCTTGGTCCGGCCGCTCCTGCGTTCCGCATACCGGTACGGGGCATTCCGGATGCCGGACGATACGCCGGTCCGGTGAGCCGCCCCGACAGGTCGGCCCGCCCGCCCGGATGGCGCATGATGTGGCGGGTGCAGAGTGCAGAACGCCCCGGAGCGGGCACCGGCAGCCCGGTCGGCCCGTCCGGCCCAGTACCTCCATCGGGCCCGCCTCCCGGGGCCTCCCCGGCCGCGGTCGTCGACCTGTCGGCGGCCGTCCGGGCCGCGCAGGAGGGGGACGAGGAGGCGTTCCGGCTGCTGTTCCGGACCGTCCAGCCGGGCCTGCTGCGCTACCTGCGGGTGCTCGTCGGGGGCCGCCCGGAGGACGCCCAGGACGCCGAGGACATCGCCTCCGAGGCCTGGCTGCAGATCGCCCGCGACCTGCGGACCTTCTCCGGTGACGGGGACGGCTTCCGCGGCTGGGCCGCCACCGTCGCCCGCAACCGCGCGCTGGACCATCTGCGCGCCCGGCGCCGCCGTCCGGTCGCGGACCTGCCGTTCGACCACCTGGCCGAGCTGGCCGCCGGGGACGACACCGCGGGCGCGGCGCTCGCGGCCGTCGGCACCGCGGACGCGCTGGCGCTGATCTCCCGGCTGCCACCGGACCAGGCCGAGGCGGTGCTGCTGCGGGTGGTGATGGAACTGGACGCGGAGAGCGCCGCCCGGGTGCTGGGCAAGCGGGCCGGCAGCGTACGGATGGCCGCGCACCGGGGGCTGCGACGGCTCGCCAAGCTGCTGGAGCAGTCGTTCGCGGCGGGGGTGGGGATCCCCGCCGCGCCGTCGGGGCCCCGGGTCGTCCAGCCGGGTGCCGGGCGGTCCGGTGCCGGGCGGTCGGGCGGGGCGGGGCAGGCCGCGCAGGCCGCGAAAAAAATTCCTCCGCAGGGTGTGACAGAACACCGGGCCGCGACGCTGAAGGACATGAGATGAGCACCAACCGATCCCGTCGGATCGACCGTGATGCTGCTGAGCACCTGCTCGGCGGTGCCGTGGGCGGCCCGTCGGCCGGGCAGGGCGCCTCGCTCACCGGACAGGACGGCGGTACCGGGCGTACGGGGGTTGCCCAGGTGCTCGCCGCTGCCGCCGCCCCGGCGACGGCGGACGAACTGGCCGGTGAGGAGGCGGCTCTGGCCGCGTTCCGGGAGGCCCGTCTCGCGCCCGTACCCGCCGGATCCGCCGGATCCGCCGCTGTACCCGCTGTACCCGCACCCGTCCGGAGACGATCGATGGCGACCGCCGCGCTGGCCAGGGCCTTCAGTACGAAGGCCGCTGCCGTCGTGCTCGGCGCCACCGTGCTCGGCGGTGTCGCGGTCGCGGCCGGCACCGGCAACCTGCCGTCCCCCCTGGGGGGTGGCTCCCGCCAGCCGGACCGCGCGCTGCTCGCACCGGGCGACGCCGGTGCGTCCGCCGTCACCGCCGCCGAGCCCGGTCCGGGGGACGGGGCGTCGTGGCCGCCCACCGCCGGGTCGTCCGGCGGTGGGGCGAAGGCCGTGGGACCGTCGTCCGAGGCGCAGCCGTCGGCTGGCTCGCCGTCCCCCTCCGCCTCGGCGGAGACCCGGGGACTGTCGGCCCAGGCCGCGCTGACTGACCTCTGCCGGGGGTTCGCCGACCGGGTGGGCAAGGGCGAGCGCCCGCGCCAACTGGTCGCCGACCCGCAGTTCGGCGCGCTGGTCGAGGCGGCCGGCGGCCCGGACCGGGTGGAGGACTACTGCGGGGCGGCGCTCGGGCGCGAGCGCGGCGACGGCCACCAGGGCGCCGGCTCACCGCCGCGCGGCAACGGCAATGGCAACAGCAATGGCAACAGCAACGGCAACGGCAACGGCCGGGGCGGCGAGGACGACCGCAACGGCCGCGGTGACGGCCACGGTAACGACATTGACAAGGGCAGTGGACAGGGGAACGGGAAGGACGACGCGGCCAACGGCCGGAACGGCGGCTCCGGTAACGGCGGTTCCGGCAACGGCTCCGGCAACGGCGGCTCTGGCAACGGCGGCTCTGGCAACGGCGGTTCCGGCAACGGCCCAGGCAACGACGGCTCTGGCAACGGCTCAGGCAACGGAAGCAAGGACCGGGAAACCCCGCTGCCGGCGATGCCGCCCCTCTCCGACCCCCACCCCCGATCCGACGATCCCTCACCCCGGAGGTAACCCCGAAACTCCGGGTGGGCGGCGAGCGAATCCCCCCGGGCTCGCCGCCCACCCGGACCGCACCACCGCACCACCGCAGTGCCCGCACCACCCTCTCCACCCGCGGATCCCGGGTGGCCGGCCGGCCTCCCGGGCCCGCCGCCCACCCGGTCGGCCCCGGACCGGATCGGCAGGCGCACCCCGGACGCGCCGCCGGCCCGGACCGGACCCTGCCGGTGCGGCCCGCTCACAGCCGGGCGGGCCGCACCCGCACCACCCCGTGCCGGCGGCCGGGGGATCGCTGCCCGGTCCCTCGGCCGCCTCACCGCCCGGCGGTCCGTTTCGGCGGGGCGGCTATCGTGCACAGGTGCACGAGGCGCTCCAGGACCTTGGGCAGGGCACGTGAGGGGAGCGGTTCCAGTGATCGGACGGGCGCTGAACGGGCGTTACGAACTCGTCGAGATACTCGGCGTCGGCGGCATGGCCACCGTCTGGCGCGGGGTGGATCACGTGCTGGGCCGTCAGGTGGCCGTCAAGGTCCTCAACGGGGGCCTCGCCGACGACCCGCGCTTCGCCGAGCGCTTCAGCCGCGAGGCGCAGCACGCGGCGATGCTGGTGCACCCGAGGATCGTCATGGTCTTCGACTCGGGCGTGGACCAGGGCTCGCCGTACATCGTCATGGAACTGGTCCACGGCTACTCGCTCGCCGCGCTGCTGGCGCAGCAGCCGGGCGGGATGCCGGTCGAGCGGGCGGTCGGGATCGCGGCGGCGGTCTGCGAGGCGCTGACGGTCGCGCACGGCGCCGGGCTGGTGCACCGGGACATCAAACCCGGCAACATCATGATCACGCACGACGGCGGCGTGAAGGTCGTGGACTTCGGCATCGCCCGCGCCGGGTCCTCCAGCAACCTCACCCAGACGGCCACCGTGCTCGGCACGGCGGCGTACCTCTCGCCCGAGCAGGCCACGGCCTCCCAGCTGGACGGCCGCACCGACCTGTACGCGGTGGGCTGCGTGCTGACCGAAATGCTCACCGGCGCACCGCCGTTCATGGCGGAGACACCGGTGGCGATCGCCTTCAAGCACGTCAGCGAGCAGCCGCTGCCGCCGTCCGCGCTGCGCCCCGGGCTGCCGTCGGCGGTGGACGGCGCGGTGCTGCGGCTGCTCGCCAAGAACCCGGCCGACCGGCCGGCGCACGCCGCGCTGGCGCGGGCCGAACTGCTGGCGACCATACCCGGGTTGGCCGTCGGCGACCCGACCGGAGAACTGCTGGCCGCCGCTGCCGCCGCTCAGCACACCCAGGTGCTGCCGCCGGTACCCGCCGGCTTCTCCGACCAGCAGCACACCACCTTCCTGCCGCCCCAGCAGGCCGCCACCTCGGTGATGGCGGCCGTTCCGGCGCAGCCCCCGGCCGTCGCGCCGGGCGCGCCCGTCCCGGCCGGGCCGCCCGTGCGGGAGAGCCGCCGCAAGCCCCTGCTGCTGGGCGCCCTCGGCCTGGCCGGTGTCGCCGGGGCCTCCGTCCTCGCTCTCACCGCCTTCGACGGGCCCGCGAACGACACCACCGGCAACAAGGTGGCGCACCCGGTCGCGACGTCCGTCACCACTCCGCCTCCCACGCCCACACCCACGCCCACGCCCACCGTGACGACCCCGCCGCCCACCACCCCCACGACGCTCCCGCCCCGGACACCGACGCCGACGCCGAGCGCGACGATGCCGGCCAACAGCCAGTCCTCGGCCGTCCAGATCAACGCCCTGCGCCAGTCCGTCGCCCAGACCCAGGTGACCAAGGACCGCGATCGCCAGGTCGAGCTCCTCCGTACCCTCGACGACGCGAGCGCCCGCCTCATCGAGAGCAAGCCGGACGACGCGGCCAAGGAGCTGAAGAACGCGCAGAAGATCGTCCGGGACCTGGCCAAGAAGCACGCCATCGACGGCCCGACGTACCTGAACTGGAACTCCCGCCTCGGCGTCCTGCTCGCCACCCTGCACGCCTCGGGCGGCAACGACCAGTTCGATCAGTACGACCAGTTCGACTGACGCGGGGACCCGAGGCCTGGCCCGTCCTGCGCATCCCCTGAACCGGGGTGTTGCAACGACTCCTGGAACCCAAGCCGTACGGTCGGGCCCCTTGGGGACGCGATTGCTTCCGGTCCGGCCCCGGTTGCCCGTTGTGGAGTGGGAAGTCGGTGGGTCCGACTCCCCACTCCTGGAGCTGTTCCGGGCCGGGGCTGGACCGTGGTCCCGTGCGGTGGCCAGACCTCTGCCACCCGGAGACACCGGATCAGGAGACGCGCTTCAACTGCCACGCGTTGTTGTTGAGGCTGGGGTTGGACGAGTAGACGCAGCTGCTGCTGTAGTACGAACCGGTCTGGACCCAGCCCGCAGGCTGGTAGGTGGAGGCGCACGCCTGGACCACGGTGCCGACGGGCAGCCCGGTGAGCTGCTTGATCTGCTTGATGTTCGGGCTGAAGCTCTGCGTGCCGCAGTTGCTGCTGTAGCCCCAGCCGACGTCGACGAAGCCGGCCGGGGTGACAACGCTCGCGCAGGAGGTGGTGACGTCACCGGGGGCGGCGTGGGCAGGCGCGGCGGCCAGGGCGAACATCGCCGCGGCGCCGGCGGCGGCCATGAGCGTGGTGCGAAGGCGAGTCATGGGTGGTGGCTCCTTCGATCGCGGACGGCCAGGCAGGCCGGGAAGCCATTCCTATGGGGTGACGACCGGTTTCGGGTAGCGGCTTTTCGGCCTAAAGATCCCTCGGATCGCCGGTGTCAGCCGCGCGCACCGGACCGGCGGCGCAGCAGGGCGAAGCCCAGCGCACCGGCGCCGAGGGCGGCGACGGTGCCGCCGCCGACCAGCAGCGGGCCGGAGGTGGAGGCCGAGCCCGATCCGTCACCGGCCTGGGCGGCGCCCGCGGGCACCTCCCGGACCTGGGGCCCGGTGCCACCGGCGGCGGGCGTGGCGGTGGGGGTCCCGCCCACCACCGGGGTGGCCGGCGCGGGCTGCCCGGTACGGGCCGGCGTGGCGCCGGAGCCCACGCTCGGGACCGCAGCGCCCGGGGCGGGGGACCCGGCGATGCTCGGGGCGGCCGGGGCGGGGGTCTTGACCCCGTCGGCCCAGGCGTTCCCGCCGGTGACGGCGGTCAGCAGCGCGGCCCCGGTCAGGGCACAGACCGTCAGAACACGGCGGGCGGACGAGCGGTGGGTGCGGTTCTTGTTCATGCGGTGTCTCTCCTCTGTCGCTGACGCGGCCCGGCCGGTGCGGCCGGTGCGTTGACAGCGACGCTAGGAGGGCCGTGTCGCGGTCCCCGACCGGTCGCGTCACGGCCGACCATCGTCTGCGTAACGGGCCCACGCCACCCGGATCGCCGGGCGTGGAGCGGCTCCTCGACGCGGTCGGCCCCGGGTCCGGCCGCGCGTCACCCGGTGACCACCTGGGTTCGGCAACTGCGATGAAAGCCAAGCTCTTTGCCGGCCGGTGTCGCACAGCGGCTTCGGATCGTCGGGTGACGGAGGCCGGGTGACTAGAGTCGTCACCATGAGTGACTCCCCGCCTCATGAGGTCGTAGCCCGGCCGCGTACCGCCGCCGGTGTGCTGTTCTTCGACGAGGACGGCCGCGTGCTCCTCGTCAAACCGACCTACAAGCCCGGCTGGGAGATTCCGGGCGGCTACCTGCGCGCGGGCGAGACCCCGAGCGAAGGCGCGGCCCGGGAGGTCGAGGAAGAACTCGGCATCACCCCGCCGATCGGCCGGCTCCTCGTCGTCGACTGGGCGCCCCATCCCACCGAGGGCGACAAGCTCCTCCTCGTGTTCGATGGAGGCGTTCTCCCGGTTGACGAACTTGACCGCATCACGGTCGACCAGGTCGAGATCAGCGAGCACGCTTTCCACGCCGGCGACCAGATCGACTCCGTCCTCATCCCTCGTCTGGCCCGCCGAGTTCACGCCGCCTGCGGAGCCAGGACACGTTCCGAGACCGTCTACCTGGAGCACGGAGTGGTTTACCAGTAGGACCACAACGTGAGAGAACCCGGTGGGCGGCGGCCTCCAGGGTTGACGCGTCCTTGCGCGCCGGCGTCTTCACCCCGCCCGAGGGCGAAGGCCTGGTCGAGATCCCCGGGGCCGGCGCTGATGGTGACTGCTCCGGTACGTCCTGACACTGCCCCGGCACCGAACTTCCACCGAACTTCGGCGCCCCACCAGCCGCATCCAGAAGCGTCTCGCCTGGCTCAGCCCCGACGAGTACGAGGCGAGGCACTACGCCGACCAGGCGACGGCCGAACCAGTGGCTGTCCAACCACCCGAACCCGTCCCGACCAGGTAATCGCCACCTCCCGCTCGGAGGGGGAAGCTCAGACAGGTTCTCCAATCCACGTGAGTTACTTGATTGCCATCACTGCCACACTCTCCGTATCCTGCTGGGCAACGCGTTGACGGAGACGAGTAGCCAGGGATCACGCGAGCAGAGAGAGCCGCCGGAAGCTGGGAAGGCGGTCTCGCGCCCCGAGGTGAAGACCCTCCTGAGCGCGGGGAGGAACGACCCCGCCTGGTGGTCCAATGCCCCGCCGGCCGGCCCCCGTCACCGGGCCAAATGAGGCCGCCACTCTGTGGCGGCGAAAGTGCGGTGGTACCGCGAGTTGCCCTTCTCGCCCGCACTCCCAAGGGATCATGACGATGTCCTTCGGAGGACCGCAATGATCCACAGCCGCGTACGTGTCTCCGACCTGCGAGAACACGTCGGCCGTACCGTTTCCGTCTGCGGATGGGTGAACACCCTCCGCTTGCAGCGCAAGATGCAGTTCGTCATCGTGCGGGACAACACCGGCATGGTGCAGGTGACCCACAAGCGTGACGACGGGCCACTGGAGGCCCAGCTCGAAGCCCTCACATCCGAGTCCGCCGTGAGGATCACCGGCCGCGTCGTCGACGCGGGCCAGGTCAAGCTCGGCGGCCTGGAGATCGTTCCCGAGGCGGTCGAGGTCCTGAACCAGGCCGCTACGCCGCTGCCGATCGACGAGCACACTGGCATGGAGCAGCGGTTGGACTGGCGGTTCCTGGACGTGCGCCGCCGTCCCGCCACTCAGCTGTTGTTCGCCGTGCAGACCACCCTGGAACAGGGCATGCGCGAGTACGCCTACGCGCAGGGCGCCACCGAGATGCACACCCCCAAGCTCATGGGTACCGCCTCTGAGTCCGGCGCGGAGGTCTTCAAGCTCGGCTACTTCGGCCGCAGCGCCTACCTGGCGCAGTCGCCGCAGTTCTTCAAGCAGATGGCGATCGCGGCCGGCGTCGACAGGGTCTTCGAGATCGGGCCGGTCTTCCGCGCCGAACCGTCGTTCACCTCCCGGCACGCCACCGAGTTCACCGGCGTCGACGTGGAGCTGGCCTGGATCGACGGGGTCGAGGACGTGATGGCGTTCGAGGAACAGATGCTCGCCCACGCGATCGCCAAGGTCGCCGACGTGCACGGCGAGGCGATCGCTGAGCACTTCGGCCTCGAGGTCACCGTGCCCACATCGCCGTTTCCCCGCATCACCATGGCCGAGGCGCACGAGATCCTGCGCCAGGGCGGCTGGGACCCCGAAGGGGTCAAGGAAGACCTGGACCCGGAGGGCGAGCGGGCCATCTCGGCCCACATCAAGGAAGCCACCGGGCACGAGTTCGTCTTCATCACGCACTACCCGGTCGGCATCCGGCCCTTCTACCACAAGCGGCCCGCCGACGACCCGAGCGTGACCCTCAGCTTCGACCTGCTGTGGAAGGGCCTGGAGATCACCACCGGCGCACAGCGCGAGCACCGGTACGACGTGCTGCTGAAACAGGCCGCCGACAAGGGCATGAGCACGGAGCCGATGCAGGACTACCTGAACGCGTTCCGGTACGGGTGCCCGCCGCACGGGGGCCTCGGCATGGGCCTGGGCCGGGTGCTGATGGTCATGCTCGGCCTGACCTCGATCCGCGAGGCGACCTTCCTGTTCCGCGGGCCGAACCGGCTTACCCCGTAACCCGGTTATGACGGCGTCCCACGGCACGGGCAGGATCCCGTGCCGTGGGACGCCGTCTCAGTAGCGGACATTGCGCAGGTCATGCATCCATGCCTCGGCGGGGTTCTCGTCCCAGTAGGCCCGCAATGCCAACTCCCGCTCGGAGAAGCGTCCCTGGTGGCACAGGCCGCCGTGAGAGAGGGTGACGCTCATCGCGAGCGCCGACTCGGTTGTGTCCCACTGGGGTGTCAGAGCGTGGCTCCAGAGCTGCTCTCCGGGCCGCATGGTGACGGAGTGGCGATCGACCTCGTCGTGCTCGGGCGGTTCCTCGCCGGTCGTCTCGCCGAGGACCGCCGCGTTGGCTGACAGGCGCTTGCCGGGGTCAAGGTAGCTGTGGAACGTCTTGGTGCCGTGGACCTGCCAAACCAGTCCGTGCGAGTTGTCACTGTGGTACGTCGAGGACGCACCCTTGGTGGACAGGAACAGGATGGGCGCCAGTCGCTGCCAGGTGAAGCCCCGGGCAGACAGGTGGGTGCGCCAGGGAATCATGACCCCCTCCTGTAAGCCGCGCAGGAGGGGGTCGTAGAAGCGACTGAGATTGAAGTGCACCAGTCGGAAGGGCCAGGTGACGATCTCTTCGAGAGGGGCGGTGCGGAAGGCGGCCGTACGGTCCATGCGCACCTGCCAGTCGTCGTCCCCGAGGATGGTGAACCGGACCTCCTCGTCCTTGCGGACGTGGTCCAGCACCTCGATGGCGGGCCTGAACGTGTAGTCGAAAGTAACGTCCAGCAGGAAATTCGGTGGCTGCCGCCATCGATGGGCGAAGTCGTCGGGTGTCGTGATCGTCATAGGGCAGTCCATGGAGTCGTGTGCCGGCAGCCCGCCCTCACGCCCGCGCGGCACGCGACGCACTGCGTTCGTCGTACACGGTGGAAGAGCGGCAGATGGCAGCGCAGTCCGGGGTCACCCGGTCCTGCGCCGGAGTGGTCAGGAACTGTCTGATCTCGGCACGGGGTGCGTGGACGCTGACCGACGCCTGGCCGTAGGGGCAGCGCCGCATGTGGCCGTCGGCGGACACGTACGCGGTCGCCGAGCGGCAGGACCAGCGCTCGCCCCCTGTGGCGGGCAGTTGGAGATCCCGCAGCTCGCCGAGGTACTCCCGGTACCGGTTGGACAGATCGAAGTAGCGGCCCAGCACGTCGGCGTCGCGATGTTGCTGGACCAGATAGTCCTGCACCGACTTGCCGTCGCGGCGCAGGGCATGCTCGTCGAGGACCACAGGGCTGAACTGGACCTCCACTCCCGCGCCGGATGCGAGGCCGGCCAGGTCGCGGCACTCGCTGTCGCTCAGGCCCCAACAGGTGACGTGCAGGATCTTCGTCTCGGTGCTGATCGTTCGCAGCGTGTCGATGCCCGAAGCAGCTGTGCGGGTAGTGCGTCCCAGCAGCATCGCGCCTTTTGAGTCGGTGGAGACGGTCACGTTGGCCAACAGGTGCGCCACCGTGGCGAGCGTGACGACCTCCGCCACGGCCCGAGCCGAGGTCACCATCGACACCGACATGCCGAACTGGCGGGCCAGCCGCACGAGCTGCCTGAGCTGCGGGTGGTGGGTCGGTTCGCCGCCGGTCAGGCACACCCCGTCCACGCCCATCTCCTTCAGCCGCGACAGGGTGCGGGCGTAGGTCGCGGTGTCGAGGAAGCCGTGAGCGCGGTCTGCCCGGAAGCAGAATCCGCAGGCTACCTTGCAGTGCCCGGCTGTGGAGATCAGCGCCGTACGAACGTGGGTGTTCATTGCACCCCCGTGTTGTCCCACACGGCGATCTCCACGGTGCTCGTGTAGAATGCGCACATCTCGGGGTCCGGGGTATTGCCGCCGATGAGGGCCTGCTCGTTGCGGGACGGGCCGCCACAGATCGCGAGCGCCGGGCAGTTCCCGCACTCGTGGATGGGAGCGACCTTCTTCGCCACGCCGGTCAGGCTGTCCGGATCGGCTCGCAGCTCATCGAGGGTGCGCAGGAACGACGGCTCGGTGAAGTTGATGTCGCACAGGCTGACCCGGTTGCCGGGCAGCAGGGCGGCGTTCAGACTGCGGTCGCCCTGCATGTGGTCGAACAGCATCGGCCGGCGGGTGTCCAGGGCCTGGAAGGCGCGGTCCAGGACGGAGAACAGCATCCCGCCCCGTGCCAGGGCGGTTAGCCGGGCCTCGTACAACTCGCGCGCCAAGTCGGCGCCGTCGACTTGCCAGCGGCCCGCGGTCGGGATGGGAGTGTTGACGTAGATGAACTTCAGCCCGAGGTCATCGATGATCCACCGGACGGTCTCGGCGAGGCGTCCGATGTTCGCGGCGGTCGGGGTGAGGTTGCAGCCCACGTGCAGCCCATCGGCCTCGACGAGCCGGGTGACGTTGCGGCGAATCCGGTCGTCTGCGGGCTGACCGCCGAGCAGGAGCCGGTGCGCGGAGTTGATTCCCGGAGGGCCATCGATGGAGATGCCGACTCCGTACTCGTAGGCGACGAGGTGGTCGAGGGCCTCGTCGGTCAGGCGGGCACCGTTGGTGACGACCGTGCGTCGTACCCTGGCCACGTCGTAGCGTTCGGCGAGGGTGTCGGCGAGCTGGTCGCCGTACTGCATGAGGTCGGAGCGGATGGTCGGCTCGCCGCCGAACCACTGGATGGACACCTCTTCCTGCCCGGCGTTCTGCTCGAACAGGAACCGCAGCCCTTCTGCGAGCTCTTTCTTCGTCATGTCCGGCTTGCCGGTGTTGGTGTCGACGAAGCAGTAGGTGCAGGCCATGTTGCAGCGGTCGGTGAGGACCACGCGCAGACCGCTGATGCGGCAGGGGCTGGCGTCGAGGCCGAGGAGTCGAAGACGGTCACGGAGTGCTTCGCGCCGGTCGGCCACGGGGCCGCCGGGGGTGAAGCCGAGCCCTGCGAGGGCTTCATGGGTCGCGGTCGGGGGGACCCCGGCGAGGTCATGGACCTCGCCGGAGTCGATGAACACACTGTCCAGCGCGACCGGATCGAGGAGAACCGCTTCCCCGTCCCGCTCGTACTGGAAGTACTTCCCCCACAGCATCCGGGGGACGGCCATGGTGGTCAGGCCGCCGTTTCCTCTTCGGCGATCCCGAGTTCGCCCATGACCTCGCGGACCTTCTCCTCGGCGGCGGCCTGGAGCTTCGCGGAGGTGGCCGGGGAGCCACCGTCGGCGAGGACGATCACACCGGGCAGCGTCGGGTTCGGCGCGATCACCGTGATGCCGGCCGGGTCGGTGCCGATGACCATGATCGCGTTCTTCAGTTCGACCCAGTCGGTGCGCTCCTTGAGCGCCTCGATGACGCGGCCCTGCTTCTCCTGGAAGGAGGCGCGCTCACCCATCCACACGCCCGCCTTGGACTTGGAGTCCACGACGTCCGCGTAGATCAGGTGGTCCTTCTTCTCTCGCCTGGTTTGGGGCATGGCTGATCCTTCCTGTGTGCTGGATGGGCTGGAACAACCACCGGAGACCGGCGGGTACCGCCTCACTCGGGGAGCGTGGGCGGGGCGGCGCTTGGCAGCACTACGAAAGGCTCGGGGTTGTGAAGGCCCCCGGTCGCCAGCCTCGCCGCTCTGTGGTGAACGGCAGCGCAGTGAGACGTGGCTTCGCAGTGACGTGGTGACATCATGCTGACATGTGAAGTCCTATTCGAGGACTCTGACAGGTCATCAAAGGGACTTGTATAGGGCGTTGTTGCTGCCTGATGGGTGAGTTTTGCGCCACGATGAGGACATCGCATGTCGCTCTCTCACGAGAGCTCGTCCCGGAGGAGATCCATGGCGCGTCCCGCAGGCAACATCAGGCTCAAGGCCGCCCGGCTGGCCGCCGGATACAACTCCCAGCAAGCCTTGGCCGACGCCATCACCAAGGTGGCGCCAAGCCTCGGCATCAGGGGCCTGGCTGTCGGCGTCCGACAGGTCCGACGCTGGGAGTCCGCCTCACCGCCCTGGCCACAGCCCGATGTGCACCGGGTCCTGACCCACCTCTTGGGACAGAGCATGGAAGACCTCGGATTCACACCTCCGTGGGGAAGCGCATGGACCCAGCCCAGCTCCGCGACCGGCAGCACCCCGCGAGCGCCCCTGGCCGGAACCAGACTCGCTGCCGTTCCCGCTCAAGGCGGAGCCACAACACAGCCGGCGACTGTCGGCACGGATTTTGAGACTGTCACCCGCGCGCATCGGCACCTGTACTGGTCCGTCGCCCCTGCCGTGCTCCATCCGGCGATCCTGGAGCATGCCCGTCTGGGTTGCGCCCTCCTCCCAGAAACGGCGAACCCGGCCCGTCAGACCGTCGCGGCCGCACTGGCCGAGTCCTACCTGCTGGCCGGCCGCATCGAGTTCTTCGACCTGCAACAGCCAGGGCAGGCTTCGGAGACTCTCCTTCGGGCTCTACAGGCTGCCGGAGAAGCGGATGATCCGCTGCTCGGAGCGGCCATCCTTGCGCACATGGCCTTCATCCCGGGCTGGGCGGACGATCGGGAAGCAGCCGTCGAGCGCATGCTTGCCGCCCGTACCTACGCTCGCCGCGGGCAGGCGTCGGCCGAGTTCTGGGCGTGGCTGGACGCCGTAGAGGCGGAATGTGAGACCCGCTGCGGCGATCCTCACGCAGCCCTCCGCTTGATCCGCCGGGCCGAGGACACACTCTCCGCAGGTTCCGAACATGCCACTCCCGACTGGGTGGACTGGTTCAGCCCCGTCCGTCTGTCTGCGTTCAAAGGCAACACGCAGTTGAAGGCCGGCCACCTGCCACAGGCCCGTCAGACGCTCCACGACGTACTCGACGGTCTGCCACCCGAGTCGGACAAACAGCGCACCGTCGTCCTTGGCGACCTCGCTGCCGTCGAAGCCGCAGACGGTAAGCCGGAGGAGGCGTGCAGATACGCCATCATGGCCCTCGACCAGTTGGCCATCACCTGGTACGCCACAGGTATGGATCGCATCCGCGAGGTCCGGCGCACGCTCGCTCCCTGGCAGAACGAGCAGTGCATCCGGAACCTCGATGATCGCCTCTACGACTGGGGCACGACGGTCAGCGCACTTCAGCGTTGAACTTGATGATCTTTTCCGGCAGTTCCGTCAGCGAATCGATGCGCATCGTCGTGATCGCATCCGCGTCCGGATCGCGCTGCTGGATCGTGCCCCAGGGGCCGCGCCGGATGAGAGCAGTCAGGAGGCCCGCCTGCACAGCAGGCCGGATGTCGTTGTCGAGCCGGTCACCGACGTACAGAATCTCGCCAGGCTCAGCAGGCGTCGCCTCGATGACACGCTCGAAGAACCTCACGTCCGGCTTTGACGCCCCCCAATCGTCGCTGGTGGCGATCATGTCGGAAGGAAGGTCCAGCCCTCGCAGCAGGCCGCCGGCCCGCACGGTCTGGTTCCCGGCGATGCCAACCCACAGCCCTGCTTCACGCAGGGCAGCAAGGGTGGGCCGAACGTCCGAGTAGAGGTCATCCTCGCCGAACCACTCCGGCTTGCCAGCAGCCGCGCGCTTCTCTCGCTCCTCAGTCAGGTCGAACCCGGGCCGGAACTCCTGGAACGTCTCACGGTAGTCGCGCCCCTGCGCGATGACCGCCCCGAACATCGCCGCGAAGGTGTGCCGTGACACCCCCAGCCAGTCCGCCCACGTCCCGTACTCCCGGGTCTCGTCAACAAGACATTCGCCCACGTCGAATACCACCGCACGAATCATGCTCCGCAGGTTAGCCAATGCGCGACGGGCAGCTCTCGGGGCTAGGGGCGGGTCGAGCGCCCCTTCCCGCTGCGCTCTGTGTCGCACGTTGCTCCTTCATGCTGCCGACCGTACGGTCATTGAGACTTCGCCATCTTCGAACGTGCTGGTCGGAGGGGGGTGAGCGCCCCCGCTGCCTCACACGAATCGCGGGGGTTCGAGTTCACGATGGGGACGCGGGGCGCTCGGAGTGGCCGTCGCTGCGGGGGGTCTCGGCGCCGACCACTCACCTGTAGGCCCACTGGGCGTGGGCGTTCCTCAGGTCAGAGTTCACGGAGTGCCACCAGTGCGCGTGCCACCACCAACGGCGTGTCCTCGTAGGATCGCCCGGCCGCAGCCTCGCCGTTGGCGCGGTAACCACTCCCGGTGTCGTCGCCCTTGAACCTGGGGTCTCGCGCGACAGCCAGCAGTTCGGACCAGACGACCTTGCCGGCGTGCCCGGGAGGGTAGTAGTAGCCCCACCGCTCGCTCAGCGCCTCGACCAGGAAGACCCCGCGGCCGCTCTCCGCGTCCTCCCCCACCACCCTGAACACGGGCGGGCGACCGTCGCTGTCGTGATCGAGGATGTACAGGCGTCCGCGTTCGAGTCAGAGGGGCAGGGTGACCTTTCGCACCGGTGACAGCGGCGAGTACGGCGAGACCTCCTCGTCGGTGTGCGTGTGCCGTATGGCGTTGGTCATCAGCTCGGACACGATGAGTCGGGCTGTCTGGATGGTGTCGGGCGGGACTCGCCAACGGCGGAGCACGTCAACGGCGTGCCGCCGGGCCCATGCGACGGCGTTCAGAGTGTCGGCCAGCGCCAACTGGCTGAAACCGGAGCGTGTTTGTGACACAGGGGGTCCTCCCAGGTCGGGAGCTGCTTGGGGTGAAGGCTCGCCGCGCGGGTCGCGCCCACCCCGTTCGAGGGATGCAGACCTTGAACTGTCCGGCCGGGAAGCCAACTTTCTGTGACTAGGCTGGCGCTGATGGTGACTGCTCCGGTACGTCCTGACACTGCCCCGGCACTGGACTTTCACCGAACTCAGGTGCCCCACCAGCCGGAACCGGGCGCCGCTCTCCAGGGCCGATGCCATGCTTGGCGCCATGGCGGAACTGAACGGTAGCCCGATCAGCCTGGACCATCTCCAGGCCCTTGCCCTGACGAACTACGGGCACTTCACCTCGATCCGTGTGGAAGACGGTCACGTACGCGGCCTCTTCCTCCACCTGGCGCGTCTGGCCCGTGACTGTCGCGCCGTCTTCGACGTGGACCTCGACCTCGACCGTGTCCGGGAATTTGTCCGACGTGCCGCGCCGCCCTCGGGGGCCTGTGTGGTCAGGGTGACGGTCTTCGATCCTGCTCTCGACCTCGGTCACGTCGGGAGCGACGCCCACCCCCAGCTCCTGGTGACGACTCGTCCGGCCGGGGCGCTGCCGCTTCCCGCGATGCGTGTCCAGTCCGTGGTGTACACCCGCGACATGCCGGCCGTGAAGAGCGTCGGTTTGTTCGGCTCGCTCCGCCACCGCCGCAACGCCCAACGGGCGGGCTTCGACGACGCGCTCTTCACGGACGCCGAGTCCGTGATCTCCGAAGGCGGCACCTGGAACGTCGGCTTCGTCAAGGGAGATCAGGTCATCTGGCCGGGCGCCGAGTGCCTGGTCGGCACCACGATGGAGCTGCTGCGTCAGGTTCACCCGTCGTCGACCGCGACCGTTCGGCTGGGCGACCTCGCCGATTTCGATGCCGTCTTCGCCACCAACATCGGCATCGGCGTCCGGGCGATCAGCGCGGTCGACGGCGCCACCTTCCCGGAAACACACCCCGTGATCGAACAACTCCGTAAGGAGTACACGGAAATCCCAGTCGATCTACTTTAGTTCCCCCCGACGACGGGGAGTGCTGGGCGCAAATGGCTGTGGGGTGGAGGGCCGCGTTGGCGACCGTAGAGGTATGGGCCGGCGTCGAGGCCAAGGCGCTTCGGAAGGCGAAGCGGATGAGCATCGAGGCGTTCGCGGCTCACCTCGGCATCAGTGATCGCATGGTGTCGAAGTGGGAGGCGAGGGGCACCGGTATCACGCCCCGGCTGGTTAACCAGGCGGCCCTGGAGACCTCCCTGGCCGCGTCCGGCCCCGAAGTCCACGAACGCTTCGTACGGTTGGCCGGCACCTCGGACGCCGTCCTTTCCGACCAGCGCGCGGAGGCCGAACACGCGCTGCCTCGGCAGCACCAGATCACGCACCCCGGCGACGGCAAGCGAATGGCCCTTGTCGAAACCGGGGTGCACCTCGCCGGCCCCAGGCCCCCGCCATCCGGCTGGTCGAGCCGACCAAAGCCAGCCCAACCCGCCGGAAAATGACCTGGAGCGATCTGCGCGCAGGGGAAACAACCAGCCCTAGCTTTCGAGACCTTTCGGATCGCGGCGGGAGATCAGGCGCCAGTGTCTTCGACGGCAAGGCGCGGGCAAGCGCCTCCGCAGCATCGAGCGATCGCATAAGCAGTCTGTGATGGCCTGGCAGCGCTTTGGCTCAACTGCTGCGAGCAAGATGCCACTATTCGTCAGTGTGACGCAAACTTGTTGGAACCTGCTTGCCCGGGCTGCCGCATCTGACATGCTGAAGGTCCGTCGAGAGGGGCCGCAGCGATGCAGTGGAAGATCCATGGGGAACGTTCCGATCTACGAGAACCCATGGGTGAACCTGTGGCTGACCGACGTCGAGCAGCCTGACGGGCGCCGCTGGGAGTATCACGTGGTCAAGCTGCGGCACCTGGCCGTGGCTGCCGTCGTGAACAGCGAGAAGCAGGTGCTCATGATGTGGCGGCACCGCTTCATCACCGACACCTGGGCCTGGGAACTCCCGATGGGGCTGGTCGAGCCGGATGAGACCCCGGCGGAGGCGGCGGCCCGTGAGGCGTTGGAGGAGACCGGCTGGAAGGTCGGTGACGTCAAGCCGCTGATCTACGCCCAGCCGGCGAACGGGATCACCGACTCCGAACACTTCGTCTTCCGGGCCGATGCCGTCGAGTACGTGGGACCGCCGACCGAGCGCAACGAGTCCGACCGGATCGAGTGGATTCACCTGTCCGAACTGCGCGGCATGATCGACCGTCGCGAGATCGTCAGCAGTGGCACGCTCGTGGGCGTGCTCTACCTGCTGCTGGACGAGGCCGGTCTTTGATCAGCTGGCCGCGCTGGTGATTCGGTCGGCCAACGTCGCTACCGAGGCGTTGCCCCGGTAGGGCCTGAGTAGGTGGCGGAACTCCGTAGCAGGGTCAGTCAGCTCTCGCGGGGCGCGATGGCCCGGTTCTGGCAGGCGCCGACGAGCTCAGCGCCCACTTCGCAGGCTTCGGTGAGCGTCTCGGGTTCTATGCCTCGCTGTCTGTGCCGACGGCCACCCTTGCGGTGGCCGTCGGCCTCCAGGCTGACGCGTCCTTGCGTACCAGCACGTTCGTGGTCGCCCAGGCCGACTGCTGTGAGCGCAAACCCTGTTTCCGGAGGCACCTGGCGTGCCGCGTCTCTGCGGCAGTCGGGTCGATACGGCAAGCGATCGGCCGGATGTGGAGCGAACCAGCCGCGCACCACGGGCCAATGTCATGATCATTAGTCAATGACGCGCATAGTCCCGTCTACGCATGGACGCCCAGGCTCCCCGCCCCCCTAGCGTGGCCGTTGGTTGGTCAACCTGTTCTGAAACGAGGGGGTCTGAGAGAGCGGTTTGTGAGTGTTTGACTGGTTCTGGTGTCACCTGATGGTGTGAGTGTGGACTGGAGTTCGCTCGCTCGGCGCCGCTGCTCTGCTGG